>CAZCWO010000023.1:3808-19325 GCA_964502335.1 uncultured Rhodobacterales bacterium
AAATACTATATATGTGAAATTTAAAATGGAAAACACAATACATAACAATTACCAAGAAATCATGTCTGAGATAAGAACTGCTTGTCAAAATGCTAACCGTGACCCAAATAATGTTAAAGTGATCGCTGTATGCAAAAGGCAACCCATAAGAAAAATCAAGCAATCTATTCAAGCTGGAATTAAACTTTATGGAGAAAATCGTATTCAAGATGCTATAAATAGGTGGTCAAAAATAAAAACAGAAAACCACCAATTAAGTTTTATAGGGCCTCTTCAAACCAATAAGTCAGAGGAGGCAGTAAAATTATTTAATATCGTTCAGTCTTTAGACCGAGAAAAACTTGCTAATAGTTTAAGCAAGGCTCAACAAAAACATAAAAAAAATATAGAATATATGGTTCAGGTAAACACAGGTAATGAAGTTCAAAAATCTGGCATTAAACCTAATGAAGTAGATAATTTTATTAAAACTTGTAAGAGTAACTATGGGTTAAACATTAAAGGGGTAATGTGCATCCCTCCAATTGATGAAAATCCGGCATTACATTTTGCATTTCTTAAAAAAATATACCAACGAAACAAACTTGAGTATTTGTCAATGGGAATGAGTAGTGATTTTAAAACAGCAATAGAGTTTGGTGCAACGCATATTAGAATAGGATCAAGATTATTTGGTGAAAGGCTTGAAAAGGAAGAGGTTTAGAAACTCTTTGTGCATTCTATAAATTATGGCCAGACCTATGTTTTTTTGTTTCTAAATAACTCTTTGCTTCGTCAAACACGTTAACTTTAAGTTGAATTGTCTCCCTTACTTCAATACCGCCATATTTTAATTGAGCACCTTTATCTGGGTTGTTTGTAATCAATTTAACCTCACTCACTCTTAAAAGACGTAGCATTTCTGATGCAAAAACATAATTTCGTTGGTCTGAATCAAAACCTAATGCAAGATTTGCATCTATTGTGTCTAAACCATGTGACTGAAGCTCGTAAGTTCTTAATTTATTTAATAAACCAATATTTCTCCCTTCTTGAGGCATGTAAAGAAGAATTCCTCCTGATAAAGAAAGTATCTTAATTGCTAATTTCAGTTGAGATCCACAATCGCACTTCAAAGAATCCAATAAATCACCAGTAATACATTGTGAATGGACACGGACTTTAGGGCATTTATGTTTGTCGCCCTTCTTGAGAATAATTGCAAATAGATCAGAACTGCCATATTTAGATCTAAAGCTAACCACCTCAGTTTCTTTGCACATTAGAATAGGAACCGATGCCCGTGATAAAATCTTCAAATTCTTCTCAGTAATGAGTGGCTTAGAAAATTCAGTATAATCTAAAACTATAATTCCTGTATCAATCAGTGTTTTGTTTTGAATGTTTTGGCTATTAGATTTTGTGTAACACATTACAATTGAAGGAATAATGTGATTAATTTTCATTAGTTCTAATAGGTTTAAAACAGTTTTGTTTTGTTCTATTGAAACAACAGCACCATTAAGTATAGACTGCTTATTGACCATAACAGAGCAAGAAAGATTTTGACATGTATCGCTGTCAAAATTTTTAGAAAAAGAAATACTATAAAGTTGTTCTTTTATATCTCTGTTAGAAATATATTCCATTCTCTCTTTGTTAATTATAATAGATAAACTTGAGCCAGATATTTTTCGCATTAATTCTAAAGTGTAATCATTCGCATGCTCAGATGAGGAAAGAAGGATAAGACTTCCATCCGCCAATCTAATGGCGATAGGATTGCCCCCCTTTAATTCTAAAATAGAATGAAAAACGTCCAGTTTGTTGATTTTATACATGTAACTTTGATTATTTTTAATTTATAAATAAAACCTATACATGAAATTAAATAAATAAACCATAATTATGAACACCGATAAACCTCAATTAATGATTGTAGAAGATGATAATGATTTTATCCAAATCTGGAAAGACTATTTCTCTCAAAGATATAAAATAAATTTTATAAAAAGTAATACAAATTCAAGATTTGATAATAAAAATAACATTATTATACTTAATGCAAACCTTAATATGAACCTTATAAATAATTTCAAAAATAATAATATTTTTATAATAATTAATTTTAAGGCTGAAGCAAACAAAGAAAAGTTTGAAATATTTGATAAAAAGTTTTTTATTGATAGACCAATAAATGTATTCAAACTTGAAAAGAAAATATCGAAAGTTTTAAAAACAAGTATTTTTCAGGAAAATGAAAAAATAAAATTGAAAAATTTTTATTTATTTCCCTTTGAAAAAAAAATAACTTGTTTTTATCAAAAAACCACCATCAAGCTTACAGAAAAAGAAGTTTCTATGTTAATTGAATTAAATAAAACAAAGAAAACAGTAAGTAAAATTAAACTACTTGAAAAAGTATGGGGATATAACTCATCCATTAAAACTGCTACGGTTGAAACTCACATTCATAGATTAAGGAAAAAACTTTGTGGTTTTTTTCAACCAAAACTTGAAATCAAAACTGATAAAGATGGTTATATTATAGTTTAAACATTTATAAGTTGGCTGGGGCGGTAGGATTCGAACCTACGGTACACAGGATCAAAACCTGCTGCCTTACCACTTGGCCACGCCCCATTAAGATAAACTTAACTTATATAAAACAATTCTTTGGTTCAAGAAGAAATCTTTAAAAATCTATTATTTATAAAGCTCAAAAACTCTATAAAATGGATAAGCATCTTTAACAAGTTTAAACATATGTTTTTTAGGCTGGTTGAAAAAGTATAACTGAGTAAATGTTGAAGCTAATGTTTCAGGTTTAACCAGATAAAAAGATCTTTTTTTCCCAACAATATCAATTAACATAGAAGCTCTGGTAATCTGCGAGGTCTCACCTTTTTTATTTTTATAATCGTTGTTTAATATCAGACTTCCATCTTTTACAATTACAAGACTATCTAATTGAAAGAACTTTTTTTCGCCAATTTTAGCGCTATCTTTTATTATCATTTCAAGCACCCCACCTGAAAATGTTGCGTATTTTTTTCTCTGAAGTATCACTCACAGTTTTTGCACGAAGATCGCTTTCTGAAAATTAATTTTAAGTGCTGTACAATTGGGTGTAAGCCTCAGATAAAATTTCTACAGATCTAACGCCAATATCGAGGCCAAAACTTTTATACTGTTTATTTCTGATGCCACTAATAAAGATGTTTAATGCATTTTTCAGCGGTGATATAGAGGGGAATACTTTATCATACGTTTTTTTATCACTAGTAACGCTGAGCTTTTTTCTAACATCATCTAGAATAATTTTTGCAGACTGACACTCAACTGTAAGCAATCTAGTTTTATTACGCATAATATTACCAAAAGTTAGCTCTCCCTCAATATTATCTTTAGAGACCATATTTAAACGAATAATCTCACCTTGATTAGTCTCGCCCTCATTAGTATCTAATAACTTTACATTGCAAAGTGTGATATCTAAACCCAACATATCAATACAAAGTGAAACATCGTGGACACCCCAGTCCCAGAGAGGAGAAGTGTTATTAAAAGGGCCGTAATTTCCACCAATAGAGGTTATATGTTTTATAGAACCATATTTATTTAAGATTGATTTCAGTGCCTGATATGCTGGACTTAATATATGTATATGATCAATAAGTACCGGGATATTTGATTCTTCAGCCGATTTCTTAACATTTTTTGCTTCCTCCAAATCCATAGTTAATGGCTTTTCAACCATTACTGGAATACCCGCATCCACTGTCGATAATATATACTTGGCATGAGTGTCTGGAGGCGTAGCGATAATGATGCCATCAATTTTATCTATACATAATAAGTCATGCCAATTACGAGTTACTACACAATCGTTAGAAACCAAATTTTTACTTTCAGGATTTTTCGAGGCAATCGCAATTAGATTAGCGTTTGGTATCTCATTAACAGTTCGAATGATATTTTTACCCCATCGACCAGCTCCAATTAAGCCAAGCTCTATAGTTTGCTGCATAAGTTAAGATTTACCGGTATAGTGTTTTGAGGACCACTCAAAAAATCGACGCAATCCCTCATTCAGATCAACTTTAGGTTCATATTTTAATTGGAGCCTGGCTTTGCGAATATCAGGAGCACGACGCATTGGCTCATCAGCAGGGTAACTATCAGGGTATTCAATTACATTGTATGGAATATTTTTTCCTAGTACATCCTCAATGCGTTTGATTAATTCGAAAATAGTTACTTCAGGTGCCGGATTACCAATATTATAAACTTCGCCAGCAACACCACGAGCAAAAACTAACAAAAAACCGACTATTGCATCGGTTAAATAGCAGAAAGTTCGAGTTTGATTTCCCTGACCATAAACATGTAAGGGAACCCTGGCTTTTATACGGCTTGCAAAGTTTGGTAAAACGCGATAATCACTTTCTTGCATACTTGGTCCATATACATTGAAAGGACGAATGATATTAGTATGCACACCATGATATTCATGAAATATATAGCAAAGAGTTTCGCCAACTCGTTTGCTTTCATCATAACAGGCTCTTGGCCCCATACTGCTTACATTGCCACGATAACTTTCTTGCATAGGAACATGTTTGGGATCTGGATCACCATAAACTTCGCTTGAACTAAAAAAAGTAAAACGTGCATTATTTATTTTAGCAAGTTCCAACATATTCTTAGTGCCAGTAATAGCTACATCTAGAGTTTCCATAGGGTTAGCTCTGTAGTAAAAAGGACTTGCAATTCCCGCCGCATGAATTACAAAATCAATTTTCTCATCAATATCCAATTTCTTTATAACATCGTGCTTAATAAATTTTATATGTTTATAATTCGGAATATTTTTCCCTAAATCCCCTGAAGAGATAAAGTTATCCAAAGTTATTAATTTTACGGGATCAGTTAATATATGTTCATTAAGGTAATTAAAAATTTCTACGAAATGCCTGCCCAGAAACCCCCGTCCCCCTGATATTAGGATAGTTTTTTCAGAAAATAATTTACTTACATCTCCTAGTTGATTTGCGATTTCTTCTGCATCTGAGGCAAGATTAAAATTAGTCATAAATTTAGTGCACCTGAATTGTTGGAAGAGGAGTTATAAAATGCCCTCCTCTAGATTTATAATCTGAATGTTTTTTCATTATTGATTCCGAAAAATTCCATGCAAGAATAAGCAAATAGTCGGGATTACGTTTCTCTATTTCTGAAGATGATACAATCTCTATATGCTTCCCGGGAGAAAAAAGACCCTGTTTAAGTGGGCTATCATCTACTATGAAATCAATAATCTCAGGGCCAATATCAAAATGATACATTAATGTCGTTGCTTTTGCAGGGGCACCGAATGCAGCAATGGTTTTTCCGTCTTCCTTCAAATTATTCAGTAGCAACTGTAACTCTTCCTTAAGCATTTTAATGTTTTCAGAAAAAATATAGTAGGTTTCTATTTTGTCTAATTTCATTTCTTTTTCAAGCTTGAGAATATCTGACACAGATTGAGATATAGGATATGATCCACTTTTTTTCTGAACAATTACCCTTACACTTCCGCCATGACTATTTACTCTCAGAATATCTATAAGCTCAAAATCATTTTGTAGAAAAAAATTACTAAGTGGTTTAATGGAATGATAAGCTAAATGCTCGTGGTATATGGTATCAAATAAATTTTTCTCCAAAACATCTAATAAATATGATACCTCTATAATAAAAATGCCAGAATCATCTAAAAGAATTGATACGCTTTCTACTATCCCTTTCAAATCATCTGAATGAGCAAATACATTATTCGCTGTAATAACTTGAGCACGCCCTTTCTCTTTTCTTATTTTTTTTGCAAGTTCAGATGAAATAAACCCGGTTACTGTCTCAATTCCTAATTCATTTGCTCTCCTCGCAATATCTTTTGCAGGATCAATGCCAAGCACAGAAAACCCAGCCTCTTTAAAAAATCTCAATAATGTTCCATCATTTGAACCAATATCAATAACAAACTTTTTCTGTAATTCAGGAAATTTTTTTATGACATTATTGGCATAATCTTGAAAGTGGTTGATAAATACAGGTGATGTCCCTGAGATATAGACATAGTTCTCAAATAATATCTTTGGATCGATAATATCCAGCATTTGAACGTGAGAACAATTTTCACAAAAAAATACTTCTAATGGGAAACACGCCTGCTTATTGTTGATTTGTTCTTTTGTAATAAATGCATTCGCTGGAGGAGTTGATGTAAGGCTAATTATGGATTTAAGCTTTTTATCTCCGCAAAGCCTACAATCATTACGTTTATTTAAGCTTTCTTTCAAAAGGTTACCGAATCTGGATCAATATATTCGATGCGCTCTACATCTTTTTCATAGACTTCCTGAGATCTTGAATTACGGCCCAATGTAAGAAAGATAGTGTCTTCTAGAAAAACCATTGCATGATCAACCATAGGGGGTGTAAAAAATAATTCGCCTTTATTTATAATAACATTTTCACCCTCTCCTACGTCGCCATGGGGTCTATGATAGTATTTAATCTTTCCCTCTACAACATAACAAAAATGCCAATCTGTTTTATGATAATGATTAGCTCTAACTGTCCCCTTCTTCGAATTAATAATTACACAACTTTCCATTGGCAAGTCAACAAGAGGAACAATCTTTCCTCTATCATCTTCAAACTCTATATCAAGAGGGACTATTACATTAGTTGGCCATTTATTTTTTTCCTCTTCTGTAAGAGGTTTTATTTTGATTTCACTCATAAACAATTTTTTGATAAATTAACATTAAGGTTTTATTCTTTCAACAAAGATTCTAAATAAAACAGGAAATATATGGTAAAATTTTATTTTTTTTCCTTCTTTGCTTGTTCTGCCATTATAATTTACTGGTACTTCAAAAAATTTTTCTCCTTTTTTTACTACCTTACACAAAATTTCCGCCTGCTGATCAAAGCCATTTGTTTGCAATTTTTGAAAATCTAATGTTTCTTTCTTAAAACACAAATAGCAACAATATATATCTGTAAAAGTAGTATTATATAGAATATTAAACACAAAGGTCAGGATGTGATTACCAATTTTATTGAGTATGTTGTGTGACCGAGTGTAATGATTGTATTGTAATCTTGAGCCAATGATTACATCTGCTCCGAAGTTTTGAATAATATCTATAAACTTTGACCAGTCAGCAGGATCATACTCTGCATCTCCGTCCTGAAAAATTACAAACTCGCCGGTGGCAATTTCAAGACCTCTTTTTACAGCATGGCCTTTGCCAAAATTTTGCTTACCATCAATCAAATGATGATACAAATTATTGTTAGATTGCAGCTGCTCTAAAGTATTATCCTTAGAACCATCATTTATAACAATAATTTCATATTCAACTCTATCATCTCTAGTTTCTTTAATTCTTTTTAAAGTTCTAATAATAGTTTTTTCTTCATCGTATACTGGTACAATAATACTTAACTTTTTTTTTATCATTATAATTAATAATTTCTTTAATGTTTTTAGTTCTTTAGCATTCTAGCGTATTTCTTAAATAGGGGAATAAATAAAAAAAAACCATATACTCTTAATCAAAAACCCAAGATAAAGTATCATTATCCCTTGTTACAATGCAAGTAAAACAATTGAATAGATTGTTGAAAAAATAAAACAGATAAATATTGATTTTTTTCAAGATGCTGACTTAGAATGTGACCTAAATGATTATCCGATACTCCTCGTTCCTATCATCAACAATAATGCTGATGTTGTGCATGACACTTACTTTATGGAAAGAAACATTCATAAAATACATAAAGCACTATTTTTTTGGCATTATGTAAGGTATTTTTATTCTATGCAATATATCAATAATGAAATAGGTGCAAATAAAAATAATTACGCCTCACAGTATAAGTTTTCTGATGATAAAACTCTTTTATTTGTATTATTGCTCTTAGCTGCTATTACCTCAATAAGAGCTGTTTTATTTCCACAACTATCTGGTGAAGATGAATCTTTAACATTCTTAGTTGCAAAAAATATTTTAGAATCTATTTACGAGTTGGATTGGAAAAAATTTATTTTCGTTATCGGTACAGACTGGCATCCTCCTGGCCGTAATTTACTTCCCGTACCATTTATTGCTTTGTTTGGAGATAACATAACAGCTATACGAATACCCTACTGGTTGATGTGGATTTCTACATGTTTTCTTCTTTCGGATATAGCCGGAAGATTGGGGGGACGTGGAGCAGCATTTATTTGTGGCATTCTAATAGTAGGATCAGGATTATTTAATCTTGAAACACAAGGTCTTGGTCATGGAGCTGCAACATTCTTTGGGGTTTTAATAATAAGAGAAATTATTTTACATCCTCCAGACGATCTAAGTTATGCAAAAAATAAGACAGCTTTTCTCAGAGGAGGTGTATGGGCATTTCTAGGATTTCTCTTTTTTACATCATTATTGCCTATGGCAGGATTATTCCACCTGCTATGGCTATACCCTTGTTTTAAATTTGGAAACAAAATGCAGAAATTCAAAATATTTCTTATTTTAAACATACCTTTTTTTATATTTTATATTGGATATTATCTTATATTTATTGGGATACCCATTTGGCTCATAGAATTTAATGGTATTAGCATCTTGAAAAGTATTATGCCTGGATTCATTCCAGAAAATTGGGAACTTCAACCAATAGGCCAGTATCACCAATACCTTACAAGAATTAACGGCACCGAACTAAATATATCATCATTAAAAGCTAACCTAGCAACAATTACATGGGCATTTGCACCTTTTTTGGGACCTATTATTGTTATTTTAGGAATGATTGGACAAATTTTATACGCACCAAGAATTTTAATTTTAACACTGCCTTATTTTCTGATTTTCAGCTTCTATATAACTGGAAATACAGGACAACATTTTCAAAGTTGGTTTATTTGGATATTACCATTTGCATCACAAATTATTTTAGGTACTCTAAAAAAGTCTGAAAAAATTGGATATTTTATTGGGTTGCCATTATTAGTTACGCTCTTTAGCTTCACGTGGTTTGCCCATTTACAACAATACAATGAAATAAATTTTCCACACGCTTTTGCAAAAAAAATTGGTGGAATAACAAAATGGCCTCAAAATCTTCAAAGACCTCTTAAGCTAATTGTTAAAGATCTCGAGGAAATTGCTGGGTCATCCCTGCCTGTTTCTCGTGAAATTGATGGTGCTATAGAACTGTATCATGGGAAAAATCTTAACTGGGTAACTCCACCTTATATTGAAATCAAGGATTATAAAAATGAAAAAGAAGTGATTAAATGTCGTACATTACCAAGAAACAAGATAAAAGCATTAGTAGCTAATAAATCTTCAATAAAATTTTGCCCAGATACTAATGTTGAATATATTCAATATTCAGGATCTAATTTAGTAGTAATAATTTTTCCTAATTATAAATTAGACTTTAAATAAAAATACAAAAACATGAATAAGCATATATCAAAAATTACTTTTTTAATATTTCTATTGTTATTTTCCCTGGGTATTATGTTTTTTCTATTTAACGATAAAAATATGCAAAAGGAATTAATAAATTTTATCGCAATATTAAAGAAATATAGTGAAACACATCTTATTATTTCCCTAATCATCTATAGTATTTTAGTGATTTTTTCTATAGCTATATCTCTTCCAGTTACTGCAATCTCCATGATTACATCTGGTTATTTTTTTGGTTTTCCAGGAATCATTATTAGTTTGATATGTGTTTCTATAGGGTCTTTTGGACCATATTTCATAGCAAAATATTTCACAACCAGCATTTTACATATACATGCATTAAAATATGTGAAGAAAATTCGTAAAAACTTAAGTAATACTAAATTTAATTATTATATTTGTTTGCGATTATTCCCACTGATACCATTTCCTGTCATCTCAGCAATAGGGGGAATTTTAAATCTGAGTTATCAATCTTATTTTTTTAACACTCTCATAGGTGTATTGCCTTCTTGTATAACTCTTAATTTAATCGGTCTACAAGTCAATGAAATACTAATTTTGAATGAAAATATAATTACATATTTATTAAAAGAGCCTGTTTTTTTTATATCTTTGGCATTAGTTTTTTTCCTTTTTGTATTGCCTCCAATGTTTCTTAGAAAAAATTCATTTTATCTTAGTACTTTCCTTGAAAAAGATAAGTAAGAAAAAAATTATCTCTACTTATACAAAACAAATACTTGTCGGTATTTGAAGAAATGGTGCAACTAAAATTTTTTTAATGTAAAATTAGAAAAACGTAGCAATGATAGCGGCAATATTCCGGTTCGGCAAGATAAAATAGTAGCACATGGTGGGGTTAAACTATTGATTTAATTATTGAATTTTGGTTGCGGCGGTAGGATTCGAACCTACGGTACACAGGATCAAAACCTGCTGCCTTACCACTTGGCCACGCCCCATTAAGATAAACTTAACTTATATAAAACAATTCTTTGGTTCAAGAAGAAATCTTTAAAAATCTATTATTTATAAAGCTCAAAAACTCTATAAAATGGATAAGCATCTTTAACAAGTTTAAACATATGTTTTTTAGGCTGGTTGAAAAAGTATAACTGAGTAAATGTTGAAGCTAATGTTTCAGGTTTAACCAGATAAAAAGATCTTTTTTTCCCAACAATATCAATTAACATAGAAGCTCTGGTAATCTGCGAGGTCTCACCTTTTTTATTTTTATAATCGTTGTTTAATATCAGACTTCCATCTTTTACAATTACAAGACTATCTAATTGAAAGAACTTTTTTTCGCCAATTTTAGTAGCGCCATTGTTTGTATCAAGAACCCAGCTACGGGGAAAGTTAGGATTTTTACAAATCATTTCTGACTGTGACTTTTCTTTTTGTTTACAATCAATTTTTTCAAATTCAGCTATATCTTTTGGGCGCCCATTAACTACATCCCAATTACCTAGGTATGTAATGGGTTGCCACCAACGAACCATATCGTTTGTTAAAAACAATAATACAGGTCTATTTATAGGATGAGATTGAGAAATACGATTTTCAAAAAACGCTGCGCCATTTTTAGAATCACTGATAACTTTATCTAAAGTTGAAGAGACAATATAGTTCATTGTGTCATAAGATTTTTTTTGACTTGATGATGTTAATGAGTTTGCAACCAAATATGTTTTTGCTGATCTTTGTGTTCCCCCATCGATAACTGATGTCAATCCTGAAAAATAATTCAGCCAATAACCGTAATCCCACCAGGTAATGACAATAGATGATTGGTCGAAATTCTTAGATTGGAGAGAGAGAAACCCTTGTGTAATTTCAGCAGACACAGCAGGCTTTGGAAAATATTTAGGGATACAGTTAAAAAAGGAACTATTTTTACAGGAAGAAAGCGAAATATTAGATATAAGTACAATTAAGCCTATGCAGATACATGAAGACACAAGTATCTTAACTTGGCTTTCTATTGATTTGAAAGACTTAATATAACCAATTAAAACATATGATAAACTTGTACACAAATATGCCACTCCAAACCAGTATAATGGCATGGCATACATCATATATCTTCTACCCAGAAAAATACTAATTATCAAAAAAGCAACAGCAGGCAACATAACGATGAAAGATTTAAAATTGAAAATTATGAAAATTAAAAAACCTACTATGCCAACTATACCCAACCATTCATTTCCTTGTCCAAAACCAAGTTTTAACAATTCCATAATATCAATTCTATTAAGCTCTGAAACTGTTTGAAAAGTATCTGGAAAAACTAGAGTGTTGATATCAGTATTAACACCATCAGTATTAATATTATTAGAACTCACACTTTTTGACAAAAACATTACAAGGCCTTTAAAATCATAAAAATAAAAACCTACTGCGAGAAAATGTTTAAAGCCTGATAAGCTTTGTATAACAAAATAGGGACCACTGAACACTGAAAAAAGTATAATTTGGTAAATTGAATTTTTGAGTTTTACCTTGTGCAAAACTTGTAAGATAATTATAATAAAAAGAAAGGGTATAAAGAAACCAGGGTGGTGATACCAAAAATTAAAAAGAAAATTCATAAACCCTGCTAAACAAATAAACACAAAACCAAACTTTTGATTATTAGTTCTGAATGATGCAGCAATTAGAGCTAGTATAGAATAAAAAAAACCCACATTGAGTAGGTCTGTATCAACTCTTCCAATAGAAGTTCTAAATAGTAAAGCCGGTGATAATGAAGCACCTAAACCCGCTACTATTCCTTCAAAGCTAAAACCTACTGCAAAAAAAAGTGAGAAGATAAAAACTGAAGTTAAAAAAGCTGAAATAGGTATCAAAAGATTTGATGCCAAAAGATAATCATTATTATACAACTTAGATAATGATTTTATACTGTAAGCCAATAAAGACACTTCAAAAAAACTTGGTTCTCTAGAGGGTTTTCTAAACTCTTTTTTGGATTCAGGGAAAAACCTCTTTTCATTCCACGATATAAAAGATTGATTTTGATCTACAGTTCTAGCCATATGCAAAAAATAAGGTCCGTCTGTTGTTGAAAGAAGAGGGCTTTCTTGAACAAAAGTTATATTTTTATTGGAATTCCAAACTTTCCATTGGTCATGCCTAGCTTTAAACGCTAAACAACCAATTACAAAGGTTAAAACCAAAATTAATACTACACCATAAAAACTAAAACTTCTTGCTTGAAAGTTGTTAGAAAAATTTTGAGAGAAAGGAAAATTATACATAGCAAAAAAATGCTCACAATTCTGTTTAAAATTCATATAGCAGACTTTTTATTCTATAGGCAAAAATTTTTTATTATTTGATTTTGAAAACATGTCTCCTGACCAAATCCAATAATTTTTGTAAGGAGGTAATTTTTTTAATTCTAATTCAAAGGTTTTTGCATCGGTCACTGAACCAAATAAACCATAGCATGTTGGTCCTGAACCAGACATCCCACTTCCAATACACAATTGATTTTTATTGAATTGAATTAAAATTGAATTAATTTCAGGGACTATTTGTACAGCAGGATCTTTTAAATCATTCCCAATGCTTGTAATCATAGAAAATGTTTTAAGGTCATTAATTTTAAGAAACTTAAAATCATTTTGAATTTTATTTTGATCAAAAACTAATTTTTCAAACACATCTTTAGTTGACATTTGAACTTTTGGATTGATTAGCACTATTCCTAAATTGATTATATTATTACAACTTATAAAACTCAATTTTTCACCTATTCCTTCCATTAACAATGGCCTTGAATACAAACAGGCAGGAACATCAGCACCAAAAGATTTTGAAAATTCAATAACGTCACTAACTTTGTCTTTCATGCCAGTAGACATAAAGTATCTAATTATACTTGCACTGTTTGATGATCCGCCGCCAAGACCAGCAGAAATAGGAATGTTTTTTTCTAATGTTATATTAAAATCATCTTTTGTGATCCCATTTGATTGACATGCTTTAAGGGTTTTATAGATTAATAAATCACCCCCATTGTTTAAAAGAGTATCCTTATGCGGGCCAACTATTTTTACTTTATTAGAATTAGATTTTCTAATAAAAATTCTATCACATAAATTAACAAATATGACATGAGATGATAGAAGATGATAACCATTTGGCAGTTTTTTTAAAACCTTTAAAGACAAATTTATTTTTGCAGGAGAGAAAATCTCTACAACTTTATTTTTCATTTTTAAAATATCTTTTTAATTTCATCTCTATTCTTTCATATATATCTCTATTTCCACTTAGTGTAAGTGCCCTTTTCCAAACTAGTTCAGCTTCTTTGTGTCTCTTGACTTGCCAATATGCGTCACCTAAATGGTCGGTTATTTCCATCTCTTGTGGTTCTAGTTCCACAGACCTTTCCAAATAAATTATAGCTTTATCAATTTCACCTAATTTAAAATATGCCCACCCTAATGAGTCTAAATAAAAACCATTTTGAGGTTCAGCAGAAACAGCTTTTTTGATTAAATCTATTCCCTCTTTAAGACGAACATTTCTATCAACTAATGTATATCCAACAAAATTTAAAATCTCAGGGCTTTCAGGGTATTTTTCTAACAGAACATCAAACGATTTTATTGCATTTTCCCAATCTTTAATCATTACCAAATTTAGTGATTTATAGTAATAGATTTCTGGGGGAGAGTTCTCATTTATTTGAATACTGTTAAGTATATTTAAAGAACGTTGATAATTTTCATTTCTTCTATATATATTCGAAATTCTTAGAAGAGCATTTGTTCTATATCGCTCGTCTTTTCTAAACTTTTCAAGTGATGAAATGGCTAAATCAATGTTATTCATTTCTTCATAAAGATATGACTTTTCAAAATTTAAAATTATCCAAGACGGTGATTTATGACGGTTATCTTCAAGCAATTTGAGAGCGAACCCCTTTTGGTCCATATTAGAATAAAACGATGAAAGTATTAATCTTGCTTCAGTGTTTTTTTCATTAATATAAAGCGAATACCAAAAAAATGGTATTGAGTTAAACAAACCTTCTGATCTTGCAACAATATATCCCATTTCAAAAAACACATTAGCGAATAGACCGAGTTGGTTTATTTGAGAATCATCTTTAAGAAGGTCTATATAAACTTCAAAATCTTGGTTTTCAGGAAGATTAGCTAATAAAAAATTTTTTGCTTTATCTTGATCAATTTTGTCGTACAATACTTTTGCTATAAAAATATAAAACCTTGGTGGAATTTTATCTAAGTCATGGATTATTTCTTTATACCTGTTTTCGATTTCTGATTGGTCATTAAAGTATGAAGCAACTAATAAAGCATGAATTTTTAAATAATAAAAAACTTCAGAAGAATTAATATTGTCTTTTGAATAAGCATCTAATTTTGATAAAGCGTTTCCTTTTTGATCTAAGAACGCAGAATTCCAAGCACTTAAAATTTCTTTTAAAAATACATCATGGTTTTCTAGTCCTAGGAGTTGTGAAGCCTCAGATGCTCCATCAAGGTCACCTCGCTTAATCTCTTTGGCTATTGTGGGGTATAAAAACTTTTGGTCTAAATCATCTGCGATAAGTTCAAGTTTTGATATTATTTCAAGTGCATTTTCAATATTTCCAAAATATATATTAGAGTTAAAAGCACCATCCAATAATTCAAAGCTATCTGTGTTAGAATTAAGTGCCAGCTGTGAATAGTGAAATGCATTTGAAAAGTCACCGGTTTTAAATGCAAAAATACTAGATAAATAATTTCCAACATATAAGGCGGGGGTTGATTTATTTTGGTTAATAATATTTTGACCCTTTAGTTTCTCATTTGAAAGGGCTTTATTTTCAATTGATAAAACACCTAAAGAAAATAAAATAAAAACATATATTTTAAAATGCTTAAAAATTTTTCCGCCTTAATTTAAATATTCATAACGCTTTACATGTTTGGATAGTTTGGTCCACATCCACCTTCTGGTGTTATCCAGTTAATGTTTTGTGA
>CAZCWO010000024.1:0-18979 GCA_964502335.1 uncultured Rhodobacterales bacterium
TGATGGTAACTGGTTTTAAAACTATTAATCAAAAGAAGAATTACAGGTAATAAAAAACCCATAAATATTGGAAACAAACAAAATAGAGCACTTAAGGTGCTTTTTAAGGGAGGCAAAGAAATTTTTTTGATATTTGTTTGTCTTTGCGAGCTGTCATTAAATCTTCTGTTTGCTCTAGACTTGAACTCGATAAATAATAAAGCAATTACAAATATGAAAGCTATTATAGAAATTTGAGCAGCTGCCACCAAATTATTCATTCCCAGCCATACATTAAAAATTCCTAAAGTAAGTGTTTCAACGGTAAAAAACTCAACTGTACCGAAATCTGATATAACCTCCATACAGACCAGCGCTAAGCCCGCAATTATAGCTGGTCTAGCTAGAGGCAAGCCAACTGAGAGAAAAATATTTTTATTATATAGCTTACCAACCTCATAAAAGCTTGATGGAGATTTTAAAAATGAGGTTCTAGCTAAAACGTAAACATACGGATATAATACAAAAGACATGACTACAATAGCCCCACCCAAAGACCTAATCTCAGGAAACCAGTAATATTGAGCGTTTTGCCAACCAAAGAAATTTCTTAATAAGGATTGAACTGGTCCAGCGTATTCAAAAAAATCTGTATAGGCGTAAGCAACCAAATATGCTGGGCATGCAGCTGGAAGCATAAGCATCCAATCAAAAACTTTTCTTCCGGTAAACTCATACCTTGATACTAGCCAAGCAGTACCAACACCAAAAATTAATACTGTAATTGATACTCCTATCATTAATTTTATCGTATTAAGGATGTATTTGATCAAAACAGTTTGATAGAGATGGTTCCAAAGGCCCTCACTATCACCGGTAGCAGTTATAAATAAACAAATCACGGGACCAATTAAAATAAAGCTTAGGACCCAAGGAACGAAGTGCCAAATATCTATTGATATATGATTAAACTTTTCCTTTATGACTAAATTGGTTACCATCCTACCCTGTCAATAATTCTTTGAGCATTTGGAGCAAGTTCAGCTATTTTTATTATGGGAATTTTATCCTCTTTAGGTTTTCCCCAACTTATTAATTCTTCGGAAGGGCTTATGTTTGGATTGGCAGGATATTCAAAGTTAATTTTTCCATATAAATTTTGAGCAGCTTCACTTGACAAAAACTCCAATAGTTTTATTGCATTTTCTTTGTTTTTAGAGAATTTAGCAACACCGCCACCTGAAATATTTACGTGGGCACCTCTGTCATTACTTTGTTGATTGGGAAAAATTAAATTTACGTTTTTAGCCCATTCCCTTTGTTGAGGGTCTTCAGAGTATTTTAATTTACCAAAATAATAGTTATTGATAATGGCGATATCACATTGACCTTCAAAAATTGCTTTTACTTGCGCTCTGTCATTGCCCTGAGGCCTTCTTGCAAGGTTTCCTACGAATGATTTAGCCCATTTTTCAGCTTTGCTTTCGCCATTTGCAGCAATAATCGAAGCCATTAAAGCTCTGTTATAAACATGGCTGCCTGGTCTTGAGCAAATCCTACCTTTCCATTCAGGATTAGCCAAGTCTTCAATTCTTTTTATTTGATCAAGTTTAACACGTTCTTTAGAAACAACAATTACACGCGCTCTTTTAGACAATCCAAACCATGTATTTTTTGGGCTTCTAAGATGCGATGGTATATTTTCAGTTAAAATTTTAGATTCAATTGGTAGCAATAATTTGTTATCCTCATATATGTATAGTCTTCCTATATCTACAGTTAGAACTAAATCAGCAGGACTGTTTTCCCCTTCAGACTTTAGTCTTTGTGCCAGGCCTTTAGTAGAGTAAACGACATTAGTTGTAATGCCTGTTTTATTCGTAAATGCTTCTAAAAAAGGATTAATCAAAAATGGTTGCCTATGTGAGTAAATATTTACCTCAGATGAGAAGGAAGCCTGCCCAAAGGACATGATGTATAAGATAATTATTATTAAAAGTTGTGTTATTTTCATTCTATTAACTCCAATTGAAACATGTTATATTATGGTACTATTTTAGTACTGTTAAAAATAAAAACAAATACTATTTTAGTACTAATTATATAATAGTTGAAATTTTAAAATTTTTTTAGTTTATTATTTAATTTCAAATGTAAGTTGATTTTTGAATTAAAATTGATACGACCTTGTCAGGAATGTCTTTTTCAAGAATTTCAGGATGGTGATATTTTAAAACCTTAAATGCCGATTGCAAAGCATCAGATTTACTGCAATTCTGCTGAATTAAATTTAAATAAGTATTTCTTACTGCATCCTCGCAAAGGCATTTAATATTTTTATTTTCACTCATTAATCTATAACCATAAATTTTTTTTTATACTGCTCTTTTGAACTTATTTTTATAAAAATAATATTTTAAATTCAAAATTAAAATAAATTATCTTCTTTATACATTATATTTCTTATAAAAGTAAGAATAATGGATAAAGAAGATAATTTATTAAAAATAAAAAAAACCCATAAAACATTGAGGGAACTTGAATATTCTTTTTGTTCTATTGAGATAAAAGATGGGTTTAATAATTTTCTAGTTATTGGCAGAAATGAAAATGGTTTTATTTTTAAGCTGAACTTTAAAGAAAAAAATATGAGAGAGCATTATGGAAAAACATAACGATAAAAAACTAGAAACAGAAGTACTAGTTGACCAGGCATGGCGTGCTAATCAAAAATCTGGTCGTTACTATGAAATGACTTATGCTGGCGCAACAAGTTTTCTCAGAAGAAAGTATTCAAGAGAATTAAAAGATATTGACGTTGCAGTTTCTGGTGTTCCGTTTGATTGTGCTGTTACTAATCGACCTGGATGCAGATTGGGGCCAAGAGCTATACGTTCAGCTTCAGTTGAGCTTGCATCTCTGAATTCTTATCCTTTTGGGTTCGACCCTTTTAAATTTATTAATGTAGTAGATTATGGTGACTGCTACCTTAACACGCACGTACCTTCTAGTATAGAAATATCAATATACAATCATGCAAAAACGATTATAAAAAGTGGTGCTAAAATGTTAACCCTTGGAGGTGACCATTTCATTTCACTACCCTTGTTAAGAGCTCATGTTAATACTTATGGACCAGTTTCTTTACTTCAATTTGATTCCCATTGTGATACATGGGAGCCTCAGGGGCCAATAGATCATGGGACAATGTTTCTAACAGCAGTTAAAGAGGGGTTAATTAATATTGATAGTTCAATTCAGGTGGGTTTGAGAACCCATAATGATTTAGACGTTGGAATTGAGGTTATAGATATCAGGTACATTCATGAAAATGGAATTAAAAATTCGATTGAAAGAATATTGAAACGAATTGGTAATAATAAATGTTATCTGACATTTGATATTGATGTACTCGACCCTGCATTTGCTCCTGGTACCGGCACTCCAGTTTGTGGAGGCCTAGCAACTTGGCAAGCGCTAGAGTTTATTAGATCGCTTAACAGTGTTGACTTTATTGGCATGGATTTAGTCGAAGTATCGCCACCATTTGATCATTCAGAAATTACATCAATGGCTGCTGCAACTGTTGCCCATGATTGGCTATGTGTAATGGCAGACAAAAAAAGAAAATTAAATTTATGAAACTAGCTAATTTTTTTGAAAACTACCCTGAAATAAAAACACTCAACGTAGTACTAACAGATTTAAATGGAGTTTTTAGAGGAAAAAACATTCCAGTCGCTCAACTCAGTAAAGTTGAAAAAGGAAACTTTAGAATGCCGATTTCAGTTTTAAATTTAGATATATGGGGTAATGATATTGAAAGAAGTAAATGGGTTTTTGAAACCGGTGATGCAGATGGAAAATGTTTTTGGACCAACAGAAAGCCTCTCATAATAAATTGGAACAAAACTAAAAGTGCAATTATTCCAGTATCAATGTACCTTGAGAATAAATCACCTTTTTTGGGGGAACCAAGACATCTTTTACTCCAATTAGAAAATAAACTTACTGATAAGAACTTAAAACCAATTGTTGGTATTGAATTAGAATTTTATTTAATAAAGATAAAATCAAAAAACTATTTTGCTGAAAGTAATATGTACTCAATATCAGAAGTTGATAAAAATTTTGAGTTGTTTGATGAAATATCAAAGGTTTGCGAAGAAAATGATATTAAAATCGAAAGTACAATCTCAGAATCTGGACCAGGTCAATTTGAAATTGTTTTACTTCATAATGACAGTCTAGTGACTATTGCTGAAAATGTTATATTTCTAAAATATATTATAAGAAGCCTTTCCTTGAGATTTGGATACAATGCATGTTTTATGTCTAAGCCATTTGGTGATTTACCAGGAAGTGGGTTGCATGTTCATTATTCAATATTGAATGAGAAAAATGAGAACATTTTTGATAATGGATCTTCTGAGGGTAGCAGAAATTTAAAGTATGCTATAGGTGGGTTAATAGAGACAATGCCTGAGGTGACTCTCATAATGGCGCCACATTTAAATTCGTACAGGCGAATTGTTTCTGAAACTCATGCGCCTAATATTATTTCCTGGGGTTATGAAAACAGGACTGTCGCATTGAGGGTTCCCGGTGGTGAAAATAAATCCAGAAGAATTGAGCATAGAGTTGCAGGTTCGGATGTAAACCCATACTTATTAATTGCTTCAATAATTTTAGGAGTGGAAAAAGGTATTGATGAGAAAATTGTGCCGCCTAAACCTGAAGAGGGTAATGCTTATAATTCAGAAAATGATAGTTTACCTGCTAGTTGGCAAGCTTCAATAAATGAGTTTAAAAGGGGCAAATTTATTAATAGTACTTTTCCAAAAGAGTTAATTGAAATGTATTTAGATTGTAAAAGTCAGGAGTGTCAAAAACTTACATCAAAAGTCACAGATAGCGAGATAAATGCCTACCTAAAAACTGTTTAAAACGGTACAACTTATATTTTAAGCCAGTCTTTAAATTTAAACCATGACATACCTAAAACTAACATTGGCGTTCTGAACATACCCCCAGGAAATGATAAATGCTGCATTTCACTAAGTATTTCAAATCTCTTTGTTTTATTTAAAATAGATTCAGCCATCAACTTCCCTGCAAGCCCAGTTAATGCAACACCGTGACCAGAGTATCCTTGAGCAAAATAAATATTATCATTTATTTTCCCGAAATGAGGGATTCTACTTAAAGTTATCCCAATTCTCCCTGACCATGACATTTCTATACCTATATTATTTAGGGAAGGAAAAAGGTAAGTCATTTTTTTAAATAAAATTGGGGTGGCATCTTTAGGGCTAATATTGTAATAAATCGAAGAACCACCAAAAATCAATCTATTTTTATAATCAAATCTATAATAATCAAGTGCAGTATTGCAATCCGCAACAGCGCAATTTTTTGGAATTAAGCTCTTTATTTTATCTTTGTCTAAAGGTTCTGTCGCCATGACTGAAGATATTACAGGGGCCAGTTTATCCGTCATATTTTTTGTTGTAACATTTTCTAGGTAAGCATTCCCACAAAACAATATTTTAGACGATTTAATTTTATAATTTTTGCTTGTAACTAAAACAGGAAACTTACCGTCTAACCTTTTGATAGCTTTTGTTTTTTCAAAAATTCTAACGCCAAGGTTTTTTGCAACATTAGCTAATCCCTGTAAATACTTCATTGGATGCAAATGTCCACTGCCTGAGTCAAAAAGACCCCCTATATATCTGTCAGTATTTACAAATTTTTTGATCGAGTTTCTATCTTTTAAAATCTTTAAATGTTTGTAACCATAATGTGACCATTCTTTTTCCATTTCATAAAGTTCAGAGAGTTGTCTTTTAGACAGAGCTGCATAAACATACCCCATTTGAAGGTCACAATTAATATTATATTTTTTAATTCTATGTTTAACTATACTGACAGCTTCTATACCGGCATCCCAAGCCATATTATGATGTCTTTTATCAATGTATTTTTTTATTTTAGAGAAATCACTTGACCATCCTTGTACCAAATGTCCCCCATTTCTCCCTGATGCGCCATATCCAATATAGTCTTTTTCTACAATGCAAACATTAAGCCCTGCTTCAGCAAGTTCAATAGCTGAAGACAGTCCAGTTAATCCACCCCCAACAATAGAAACATCACACTCAATATCATCTTGAAGACTATTGAAACTCAATTTATTAGAAAGGTCTTTTGTATATATTGAATTATATAGGTTATTCATTTATTAACTGAATGTAATGATTTGATAAAATGTTTTTGACATATTGGTGTTATTATATCAATGGTGCGTATATTCTATCTTTAAATCAATAATAATTTTAGCGGAAATTCTATGAAACTAAAAAATACAGAATATGGGGAAATGCTCATTAATAATCATCTACCCCCATTTACCAACTATGAAGAGCTTTCAAGAAATGGAGTAAGAATTATTTCCAAAGCATCAGGAAATTATATTTATGATGAGGATGGTAATAAAATCCTAGATTCTATGGCTGGTTTATGGTGTGTCAATATTGGATATGGGAGAGAGGAGTTAGCAGAAGTTGCCAAAGAGCAAATACTCAAGCTCTCCTATTACAATAGTTTTTTTAAAACGAACAATATTCCCACAGCGGAACTATCTGAAAAACTGTCAAAAATAACTCCCAAAGGTTTAAGTCATAGTTTTTTTGCAAACTCTGGGTCAGAAGCAAACGATACTATTATCAGAATGGTTAGGCATTACTGGAATTTAGAGGGTCAACCAAACAAGAGAAAAATTATTGGCAGAGAATATGGTTATCATGGATCAACAATTATGTCTGCAAGCATGGGGGGCATGGTTGATATGCACAATCAGTCAGCCAATGAGGCTGACTTCTATCATATTCCGGCACCCTATTCATTCAAATACCAAGGTAATCAATCTAATGAACTGTTTTCAGAGACCGCATCTTCGTGGTTAGAGGAGAAATTAATAGAACTTGGATCAGAAAATGTGGCAGCTTTTGTTGCGGAACCAATTCAAGGAGCTGGTGGTGTCATAATTCCACCAGAGGGGTACTTTAATCATATTCAAAAAATTTGCAGGAAATACGATATATTATTTATTGTTGATGAAGTAATAACTGGTTTTGGAAGAACAGGTAAATGGTTTGCTTCAGATCAAATGAACCTAAATCCAGACATGATGACATTAGCAAAGGGATTAACTTCTGGCTATATACCCATGTCAGCTGTTATGGTTGGAGAAAGAGTTGCTGAAAAATTTATAAAAGATGGAGGTGAATTTAATCACGGGTTCACTTATTCCGGACATCCTGTAGCGGCTGCAGTAGCGTTAGAGAACTTGAAAATCATTGAAAGTGAAGAGTTGATTTCAAAAGTTAGTGATTACACAATCCCATATTTTGCTTCAAAAATTAATAATTTGAAAGATCATCCGTTAGTAGGTGAAGTTAGAAGTTATGGTTTACTTGCTTGCATTGAACTGGTTAAAAATAAATCAGGACCCGAGTTATTTAAAAACACAGGTGAAGTAGGAGCGGTTTGCAGGGATTACTGCATTCAGAACAAGTTAATGATGCGTGCAGTAAGAGATGGAATGATTATGTCACCCGCATTAACGATATCAGACACAGAAATTGATGAGATGGTATCTAAGTTGGAATTATCACTTGATCAAACTATAAAAAAGATAAGTTAAAATCTATTAACAATTTTGAGCGAATAAAATGAATTTAAAAAAATGGCTTTCAGATAACAAGATTACTGAAGTTGAATGTTTAGTGAGTGATATTGCTGGAATACCCAGGGGCAAAATAGTTCCTGTAGAGAAGTATATCAATTCAAGTTTATCTGATGCTTTGAGGTTACCTGAGTATGTTTTTGGACAGAATGTAACAGGAGAATATGGTGATTCAAGGGTTTTAGGTGAAACAGTAGGAGACGTAGTTTTAAAGCCTGACGTTAATACTGTTAGACTTGTCCCTTGGTATAAAGAACCAACTGCTCAAATTATTCATGATGCGTTTTATTTTGATGGAAAACCAGTAGATGTTTCACCAAGAGAAGTTTTAAATAACGTTTTAAGATTATTTAAAAAAAAGGGTTTAAAACCTGTTGTTGCGCCTGAATTAGAATTTTTTCTTGTTGAACAAAACTCAAACTCAGATGACCCACTTAGAACACCTCTAGGGAGGTCAGGATTACCAGAAAAAGCTAAGCAAGCTTACGGAATTGATGCAGTAAATGATTTTGATCCCTTGTTTGAGGATGTTTATGATTTTTGTGAAATTCAAAAAATTGATATAGACACACTTTCTCATGAAGCAGGTGCTGCCCAGATGGAGATAAATTTTAACCATGGAGATGCAATAGAATTAGCTGACCAAGTTTTTTTATTTAAAAGAACTGTTAGGCAAACAGCAATCACGCATAATTTACATGCGACCTTTATGGCAAAACCGATGCAATATCAGCCAGGAAGTGCAATGCATATTCATTCATCTATTTTTGATCAAAAAACTGGGAAAAATATTTTTTCAAATAAAAATGGCAGTGAAACTCAATCTTTTTTTTATGCTATTGCGGGTTTACAAAATCATTTCTCTGGCGCAATGGCGTTAGTTGCTCCATATGTAAATTCTTATCGAAGACCTCCAAAGAATGATGATGCTCCGGCAAATTTAGGTTGGGGTATAGATAATCGTACAGTTGGTTTAAGGGTTCCGGTAAGCAATTCAACCTCTAGAAGAATTGAGAATAGAATACCAGGAGCTGATTCAAATCCATATTTGGCGATTGCCGCTACTTTGGCATGTATTTGGTTGGGTTTGGAAGAAGAAAAAATGCCAAAAAAACCAAAGTTGAAAAGCCTAGAAGGAGTTGCAACCCTTCCTCGAAATTTAGACATTGCATTAGATATGCTAGAAAAATCTGATGCAATGCATAAAACTTTAGGAGAGAGGTTTGTTAAATTATTTGCTGAAGTTAAAAGAACTGAGGCCGAAGCCTTTCTTGATGTGATTAGTCCTTGGGAAAGACAGTATTTACTATTAAATGTTTGATTCTATATAATAAGCTTAAAGAATAGTTTTTACGTTATTTTTGAAATATTAATTCAATTAATTACTAACTGCATATAAAGGGCTAAGTTATATCTTTAAATAAAAATTAGGTAAATTTCTCTAATAAATTCAATAAGTTAACAGTATAAATTGTTTAAACTGTTATTTTTATCAATTATTTATTAAATTACTTTGAAAATTTAGTGTCAATAATTTGCACTTTTCCTTTGGTTATTTGTCAAAGAAGCATTAAAAAATAATTAATTAATTATATATAATAAATAATTTCGGGAGAATTTGATATGAGAAAGCTTTTATTAGCTTCTGCAATGTCTCTACTAGTGTCAACAGCAGCATTTGCTGAAGACATTAAGTTGGGCATAATTTTTGGATTTACTGGTCCTATTGAATCGTTGACACCTGATATGGCTAAGGGAGCTGAAGCAGCCATTGCTGAGGTTTCTGCTTCAGGTGCACTTTTAAATGGGTCAACAGTAACAGGTATTAGAGCTGATTCAACATGCGTGGATTCTGCTGTTGCTACAGCAAATGCTGAAAAATTAATCACTTCTGACAAAGTCAGTGGTATCATTGGAGCAGATTGCTCAGGTGTAACAGGGGCAATTTTAGCGAATGTCGCCAGAGCCAATGGTATGGTTATGATTTCACCTTCAGCGACTTCACCAGGCTTGTCAACTGCTGAAGATGATGGACTATTTTTTAGAACTGCGCCTTCTGACGCTAGACAGGGACAGATTATGACTGATGTACTTCTGTCACGTGGTCATACTTCTGTTGCTCTAACTTATACTAACAATGACTATGGTAAAGGTTTAGCTGACGCATTTCAAGCTGCGTATGAGGCAGCTGGTGGTTCTGTTACAATCAATGCTTCTCACGAGGAAGATAAAGCTGATTACTCATCAGAAGTTGGAGCTCTTGCATCTGCAGGGGGAGAGGTTTTAGTAGTAGCAGGTTATGTTGATGGCGGTGGAAAGGGTATAACTCAAGGTTCTATTGATACAGGTGCCTTTGATTTATATTTATTTCCTGACGGGATGATTGGAGCCACTCTAACAGAAAATCACGGTTCTGACATTAATGGTTCATTTGGAACAGTGCCAGGTGTTGACCCAAGTAGCCCAGCTTCTTCTAAAATGAAAGAAATTGGTGAAGCAGGTGGATATGATGGTTTGGCACCATTCGGGCCTGAATCATATGATGCAGCTGCTCTGATCATGCTAGCTATGGCTTCCGCAAAATCATCTGATCCTCAGGTTTATAAAGACCATGTTATGAAGGTTGCTAATGGACCAGGAGAAAAGATCTATCCTGGCGACCTTGCTAATGGTGTTAGAATGGCAGCAGCAGGATTTGCTATTGATTATGTAGGCGGTTCAAGCGTTACTCTAATAGGACCAGGAGAATCAGCTGGTAATTATAGAGAAATTGAAATTCAAAATGCTACAATCGTTGATGTAAATTATCGTTAATTTTATATCAATAATTAAATTTATGTTAGCGGCTTGCCTTAAAAGCCGCTAACTTTTTTAAATCTATTAAAATGATAGTCGTAGAAAATATTCATAAATATTTTGGTGGGTTCCATGCTGTTGATGGTGCGTCACTTACGATAAAAAATAATTCAATAACCGGTGTAATTGGCCCCAATGGCGCGGGTAAAACAACATTATTTAATGTGATAGCAGGCGTCTATAAGCCATCAAGCGGGAAAGTATATCTAGAAAATGAAGATATAACTGGTTTACCTCCTCACGAATTATTTAAAAAGGGTGTATTGAGGACATTTCAAATACCCCATGAATTTTCTTCAATGACCGTGCTCGAGAATTTAATGATGGTCCCATCCGATCAGACAGGTGAAAAAATCTTAAACACTTGGTTTAAGAGGGATAGAATTTTACAAGAGGAACAGGAAATTCGTGCAAAAGCCTTAGATGTTATGAAATTTCTAACCATTGACCATCTAAGCAATGAGAAAGCAGGAAATTTGTCTGGAGGTCAGAAAAAGCTTTTAGAGCTTGGTAGAACTATGATGGTGGACGCAAAAATAGTCCTGTTAGATGAAGTTGGTGCAGGGGTAAACAGGACTTTGCTTAAAACTATAGGCGATGCAATTCTGCGTTTAAACAGGGAAAGAGGTTACACATTCTGTATGATAGAGCATGACATGGATTTTATATCAAGGCTATGTGATCCGGTAATTGTTTTGGCAGAAGGAAAGGTTTTAACTGAAGGAAAAATAACTGAAATTAAACAAAATGAAGAAGTGATTGAAGCATATTTAGGCAGAGGAATGAAAAATAAAAACTTACCGAATAAGGCAATTAAATAAATGCCCTATTTAATTGGAGAAAATATGGTAGTTGGCTATGGAGGTGCTGATATATTGCATGGCTGTTCGATAGCAGTTGAAGAAGGTGAAATCGCAGTGATTGTCGGTCCTAATGGTGCAGGAAAGTCAACAGCTATGAAAGCAATTTTTGGAATGTTGGACCTTAAATCAGGTGAAGTAAAGATTAATGGTGAAGACATTACGTCAATATCTGTGTTTGAAAGGGTGAAAAAGGGTATGGCCTTTGTCCCACAATCCAATAATGTTTTCACTTCTCTTACGGTAGAAGAAAATCTTGAGATGGGTGCCTTTTTAAGGGATGATAATGTTTCAGATACTATCAGTGAAGTATTTGACTTATTTCCTATTCTTAAAGAAAAAAGAAATCAGGAGGCTGGTGAGCTCTCAGGAGGGCAAAGACAGCAAGTAGCTGTTGGAAGAGCTTTAATGACGAAGCCAAAAGTTTTGATGTTAGACGAACCTACGGCAGGAGTATCTCCTATTATAATGGACGAGTTATTTGATAAAATTATTGATGTGTCTAAAACAGGAATTTCTATTTTAATGGTTGAGCAGAATGCTAAGCAAGCATTGAATATTGCTGATAAAGGTTTTGTATTAACTCAGGGAATTAATAAATTCACAGATACTGGCAAATCGTTATTAAACAATCCTGAAGTAAGAAAATCTTTTTTAGGGGGGTAACGTGGATTATTTAAATGCTATTACGGCTATACTAAATTATGTTGTTATCCCAGCTGCATCCTATGGAAGTCAGTTAGCATTTGGTGCATTAGGTGTAACAATTATATATGGAATACTTAGGTTTTCAAACTTTGCTGGAGGAGAGACTATGGCATGGGGCGCCATGTTTACGTTGCTTTTCACTGGATTATTTCAAAGCTTGGGAATTTCTATAAAACCTTTCCCAACCGCTATTTTGGCCTTACCTTTCAGTATTATTGTTACAGTTTCTTTAATCCTAATTACAGATAGAACTGTTTACAGATTTTACAGAAAAAAGAAAATTGACACTTCAATCCTCGTAATAGTTTCATTTGGTGTGGCAATGATTATGAATGGTATCACTAGAATAATGGTTGGACCAAGCAGTAGGAACTTTTTTGATGGTGAGCGGTTTTTTATCAAAGCAAGGGATTTTAAAAATTCCACAGGTTTAGCTGAGGGGCTTTCTTTAAAAGTATCCCAGGGTCTTACTATTATTTTTGCAATTATTTTTGTATCTTTACTCTTTTGGTTTTTATATAAAACCAAAACAGGTAAGTCGATGCGAGCTTATTCAGATAACGAAGATTTAGCTTTACTTTCAGGCATTAATCCTGAAAAAGTTGTTTCCATCGCTTGGATAATTGCAACTAGTCTTCTTGTCATCGGAGGGACTCTTTATGGATTAGATAAAGGCTTTAAGCCTTACGTTTACTATATGTTATTGCTGCCAAGTTTTGCTGCGGCAATTTTGGGAGGCTTGGGCAATCCTTTAGGTGCAATTGCTGGTGGTTTTGTAATTGCTTTTTCGGAAATTACTATAACTTACGCTTTTAAAAAAGTGTTTGTTTACTTATTGCCAGAAAACTTGGAGCCCACAGGTTTAGTTCAGCTCATTTCAACAGACTACAAATTTGTAGTCTCCTATTCAATTTTGATCTTGGTTCTTCTTTTTAGGCCAACAGGAATCTTTAAAGGCAAGTCAGTAGTATGAGAAAAAATGCTTTCATGTTCTTAATAATGTTTATCCTTATTGCAATTGTAGGGGTTTTTCAAAGTTGGACTGTAGCTTTTATGATTATCAATATGTGTATAATCTCAGCTATAATGTCTCTCGGCGTTAATATTCAATGGGGGTACGCCGGTTTATTTAATATAGGGATAATGGGCTTTGTGGCTATTGGTGGGTTAGCTCCAGTCATTATTTCAACACCTCCAGTATTTGAGGCATGGGAAGCCGGAGGCTTGCGAGTTATCACAGCTCTAATTTTTGGTATTTTTACTTTTTTCTTTGCTACATTTACATGGAAAAAATTGAAAAACTCAAATTTGAGATCTGCAGCGATCACACTAATTCTTGTGGTTGGTTTTTTTATTTATAGATATATTTTTGACCCTGCAGTTGAAGCAATAGAAAAAATTAATCCTACAGTTGACGGCAATCTTGGTGGATTAGGGCTGCCCATTCTTTTATCATGGCCTGTTGGGGGGTTGTTTGCTGCAGGTGCTGCTTGGCTTGTAGGTAGAGTGTCTTTAGGGCTTAGATCAGATTATCTTGCTATCGCTACTTTAGGTGTTTCTGAAATAATAATTTTTATTATGAAGAATGAGGACTGGATTGCTAGAGGTGTAAAAAATGTTATTGGTTTACCTAGACCAGTTCCATATGAAATAGATCTTCAGCAAAGTACAGATTTTATTTATTGGTCGCAAACAATTGGAATTAATGTAGTTGACGCTTCGTCTTTATTTGTAAAGGGGTGTTATACAATATTATTTTTAATAGTATTATTCATTCTTTACTGGCTATGTGAAAAAGCATTGAAATCACCATGGGGGAGAATGATGAGAGCAATTCGTGATAATGAAGTTGCAGCTGAAGCTATGGGTAAAAATGTAACATCTAGACATCTCCAAGTGTTCGTTTTAGGATCAGCTGTATGCGGAATTGCTGGTGCAATGCTTGTTACTTTAGATAGCCAACTAACGCCAACTTCTTATCATCCATTGAGATTTACATTCATAATATGGGTAATGGTCATTGTTGGCGGGTCAGGTAATAATTTAGGATCGATATTAGGTGGATTTATAATATGGTTTTTTTGGATAGAAGTAGAAACCATAGGTCATTTTGTTATGGATGTTTTAACGTCTGGTTTTTCAGAAGACAATTCGTTTAGAATTCATATGCTCAATTCAGCTGCATATATGAGATATTTAACATTAGGACTAATTTTAATTTTGGTATTAAGGTTCAATCCAAAAGGGTTAATACCAGAAAAGTAGTTTCACTTATATAACATACATTTATTTTGATTTAATAATTTATTTGAAGACGATTATATGCATAAATTCTTAATGATGTTTAATTTGAAAATTGATAAGGTGAAGTAGAAAATGATTAAAGAAATAAAAATAGATAAATTTAATTCAATAACGCTTTTTTTGTTTTTGATAATAGTTGGTTGTCTGTTAGCTTCTAATGTTTATTCTCAAAATTGGGGTGGTGGCAACAGAGCTTCTTCTGTAAAAGTAGAAAATGCACGGGAAGAAATTCTTGCTACAACTAAAGAAATTAGGGGCAAGGTGGTTTCAACTTCTGCTACTTCTCTGTCATCAGTTATTAATGGTATAATAAATTTGGAAAATATTAAAGTCGGAGAGACTGTTACTAAAGGACAACTTTTAGCCACTCAAGAAAGCTCTAATCTTGAATACAATCTTCAACTTAAGAAAAATCAATTAGCAAATGCTAATTTAAGTTTAGAAGAGTTAAAACAAGAATTTAATAATGAAAAAAATATACTATCTATAGTAAATCAACAGTTTGAAATAATTAAATCGAAATATGATAGAGCTAAAGAGTTGTTCGATACTAATGCTATTTCAGTGCAAACACTTGAAACGGCGACATCATCATATTTAACTTCACAGCAGCAAGTATTATCTAGAAAGCAATCTATAGACAGAATAAAGTTTAAAGAAAAACAAGCGATTAATAACATAGGGAAATTATCAATCGAAATCGCAAAGCTTGAAAAAGACATTAAAGATACTCAATTGAAATCACCAATAAATGGGCAGCTTGTTGAATTGTTTTCTATAAAATCAGGTTATATTCGATCAGGTGAAAGATTTGCCTTAATTCAAAATTTAAATGATTTTGAAATAGAGGCTGAAGTGCCTGTTGTTTTGTTAGAATTACTTAAACAAACTAAAGAGATAAAAGGTTTTGATGTACATGGTGAAACAATATCAACAGTCTATAGGGCTTCTCTCTTGGAGGAAAATCCAAGAACAGGGACACAAACTGTTAGGTTGTCATTTAAAAATCAAATAAAAAACAATCTTCAAGCTAATAACGCTTTAATAACGTTGCTAGTGCCATCAAGTAAACCTGAACCAGTCTTGACCGTTTCTAAAGACGCCATAATTCCAATTTCTTCAGGACAAGTGGTATTTTTGATGAAAGAAGGAAAAGCTATAAAAAAATCAGTTAAACTTGGTGGTTCAGTTGGTAATAGAGTAATTATTTTGAGAGGTGTGACATTAGAAGACAAAATTATTGTTCGTGGGAATGAATTATTAAAAGATGGTTCCTCGGTGAAAATAGCTGGTAAGCCTTCAGGTGATTCAAAAGTTGCAAATAAAGTAAAAGGTGATAAATGGACTTTGAAATGGGAGGGTCGGCGAGGAGAACAGACGGGTGAATTAATCATTGGTAAAAAAGCTTCCTTTTATAATGGAGAGAAAGTTGAAGTGATTGCAGAAGATAATAAAATAATATTTGAAACCCCATTAGTTCTTCCATTTGGAACTATCACATTATCTTTTGATGGAAATGTATCATCAAATAAAATTAACGGAACATTGACTTTAAAAATGCCTAATGGAAATGAAAGTGAAGTTCCTTTTTCTGGAGAAAAGGTAGTTTCTAAATGAACAATTTAATTAAGTTGGCAATAGATAGGCCAATAGCAGTTATTGCATTAATTTTATTGTCTGTAATGTTTGGATATGTAGCTCTTCAGAATATTCCAATTCAAATGAGCCCTGACATTGAAAAGCCTATCTACCAAGTTAGAGTTAATTGGCCAGGCGCTTCACCGGCAGATGTGGATAGGGAGGTGGTCAATAGACTTGAGAGAGAACTATCCTCTCTTAATGGGGTTGAGCAACTAACATCATCTTCACGAACAAGTAGAGCTACTGTGACTCTAACTTATTCATTAGAACAAGATATGGATAAGGCATTAATTTTATTATTGAGTAAATTATCAGGTATCACAGGATTGCCAGATGATGCAAAAACACCAACGGTTCGAACTTCAAACTCTGATGATAGTCCGATTGCACGTTTAGCTTTAATCGCTCGTGAGGGTGTGAAGATAGATCTAGAAGGTTTGGGAAGGTTTGTTGAAACTGATATTGTAGAGCCACTTGGTCGCACTAAGGGAGTATCAGAAGTTACCTTTAATGGTGGTGGAAGACAACAAATGCGTGTTGTAATTGATCCAGAAAAAATGATACGGTATCAAATTTCACTTGCAGAAGTAATAGACGCAATAAAATCTTCATCAACTCTTCAAAGTGTAGGATCTGTAACTGAAGGGAAAAGATCATATCCTGTTAGAACAGAGTTAATTGCTTATACGCGAGAAAAAGCAGGAGAGATAGTTATTAGAACGGACATTTCTTCTGCAGGTTCTATCGTTCCTTTACTCTTGTCTGATGTCGCAGATATTGAATTAAAAGTTCAAAAAAGAAGTAGCTATAGAAGATTGAATGGTGAGGAAGCAGTTACATTTAGTGTTTTAAGGGAGCAAGGAACCAATGTTGTTTCTACCATGTCAAGATTAAGAGTTGAGATAGATAAGTTAAATCAAAATATATTAAGGGATAGAGGCTTAGATCTTAAAATTATTTTTGAAGAAACAACATATATTTCTTCTGCCATTAACTTGGTTAAACAGAATATCTGGATTGGGGGCTGTCTGGCAATAGGAGTGTTAATGCTTTTTTTGAGATCCTTAATTCCTACTTCAATTATTTTCATTGCAATACCAGTTTCTGTTATCGGAACTTTTGTTGCTATTGCTGGGTTGGGACTTTCAATTAATGTGATTTCTTTGGCAGGGTTAGCCTTTGCAATTGGGATGGTTGTTGATGCCTCAATAGTAAGCATGGAAAATATTTTTAGACTTCGTCAGAAAGGTTTGTCAGCAAAAGAAGCAGCCTACAATGGAGCTAGGCAGGTATGGGCTCCCATCCTTGGTTCAGCGTTAACTACTGTGATAGTATTTATTCCTGTTATCATTCTAAAATTACCTGTTGGCCAGCTATTCAGAGATATAGGTATAGCAATATCTGTATCAGTTCTAATCTCTGTTATAGTGTCAGTTACTGTTATTCCAACTCTTGCGGCAAGATTACTCGAAGGCTCAACAGACCGTTTTGCCAAACCATTAAGAATACCTATTATTGATACCATGTCTAAGCTCTTTGCAAATTTGATAATCGGTTATGCTAAATTTGCAGTAAATAGAAAATTTGTTGGTTTGATATTAGTTTTGATAATAATAATTTCATCTTCTTTTGCTAGTTATAGGTTTTTGCCAAGATTAGATTATTTACCCGATGGAAATGCAAATTTTGTTTTTGGGAGGTTAATAGTTCCAACTGGCTACTCTATGGAGGAAACTCTTAGAATAACAGAAAAAATGGAAAATGCAGCAAAACCTCTCTGGGAAGGTAAAGCTAAAGATAATGGACCTCCTGAAATTGATAGGTTCTTTTTTGTGGCATTTCAAGGCGGCGCTTTTGCTGGTGCTTCTGCTAAGGATGGATCTCGAGTTAGCGAACTTAAAATGGTTTTAATGAGACCTGTTTTTAGTGAACCTGGTGCAAGGGCTTTTGTTGGGCAGGCTTCTTTATTTGGTCGCTCCGTTGGAGGGAGCCGGTCAATAAGAATAGATGTTACGGGGCCAAATATAGATTTGATTGAACCAATAGTTAGGGAATTGGACACAGAACTAAGTAAGACTTTCCCAAGTTCTAAAGGCAACCAAATTAGACTTATACCATCATTAGATTCCGGATCACCTCAAATTTTAATTACCCCTGATCCATCTGCCTTAGCCAGAGCTGGTGTTTCTATAAGAGATTTTTCCTCTGCTGTAGATGTTTTTAATGATGGATCAAATGTTACTCAAATTCCAATTAATGGAGATTTAATTGATTTGGTAGTGTCGGGAGTTGATGCTCAGAAACTTACTATAGAAACATTAGGAAATATCCCTATTATCGCAAGATCTGGGAACATTATGAGTTTAGACCAGTTAGCTTCTATAGACATTGTAAGTGCGGCAAGAGAAATTAGGAGACTTGGGGGCAGGCAAGCAATTTCAATTAGAGTAAGGCCAGAAGATAGTATTGCATTGGAGGATGCTGTTTCAATTATTGAAAATGATATTATCCCTAAAATAAGAGGAAAGGCTTCTGAGAAAGGGGTTTCAATATTTACTAGAGGTGCTGCAAGCGAGTTAGCTAGAACATGGTCTTCCATGCAATCCAATGTAATTACGGCCATAGTTGTAATATTTTTGCTTTTGGTGATTTTGCTTAGAAGCTTTGCAATGCCTTTAATTATTTTATTAGTAGTTCCTGTTGCTTCTACAGGAGGAATTGCAGCTCTTGCTATTTTAAATCAATTTATAAAACAACCATTAGATATGCTAACCATGTTGGGATTTGTAATATTGACAGGTATTGTTGTTAACAATGCGATTTTGCTAGTAGAGCAAACAGTTTTGCAAGTAAGAGAAGAAGGGATGGATGTAAAAAATGC
>CAZCWO010000025.1:0-18844 GCA_964502335.1 uncultured Rhodobacterales bacterium
ACCTCATCATCAGTAAATATGACATATTATTATCTATTTTTATGGGGTTGTTCACTATAGGAATTGGTATAGCTTTAGTAACTTGGGCAACTCCCTATTTACCCGCTGCTGAAATAAGTATACTAGTCTTAATTGAAAGTATCCTTGGCCCGATATGGGTATGGATCTTTTTAAATGAAACTATATCAGTTTTTGAATTAATAGGAGGATTAACAGTTCTATCAGCTGTGATTTTAATGATATATGTAAATCAGAAAATTTCTGCTTAGTAAAAAAACTCCGGCTCTTCCAAATGAAAGAGCCGTCATTTTTTGGGGAGGAATTATTAATAGTTTATTTGCATTTAGCGTGCCAAAATAATAAATTCTTTCATAGTAGAAAATACAGACTATATTAAATATGGTAATTTTAATTGAAATAAAGGTTAAATGTGTCCAACGAACAAAATATCTTAATTCGAAAAGATAATAATAACATTTGTAATTTAATTTTAAATAGACCTAAAGCTCATAATGCGCTTTCATTTGAGCTTTTAACTGAAATCAACAATGAATTGAAAAAAATTAAAGATGATACAAAAATAAGAGTTTTAATTATTTCTGCTAATGGCCCATCATTTTGTTCTGGTCATGATTTAAAAGAAATTAATTCTAGTAATAATAAAGACAATTATATTAAACTGTTTAACCTTTGCAGTGACGTTATGCTCTCGTTTGTTAATCTTAGTATACCAGTTATTGCAAGCGTTCACTCAACTGCAACAGCTGCAGGCTGTCAGCTCGTAGCAACCTGCGATTTGGCAATAGCTTCAGAAAATGCCCGCTTTGCAACTCCAGGGGTCAATATAGGCTTGTTTTGTTCTACACCAATGGTCGCTTTATCAAGAAATATTTCAAAAAAGAATTCTATGGAGATGCTCTTAACGGGAGATATGATAGACGCTAACACAGCCAAAGACTATGGCCTCATCAATAAAGTTGTTCCTGAAAAAGATTTAGAAAATACAGTTTTTGAAATAGCAAGTAAAATTTTGAAACAATCCTCTAAAACAATAGCTATTGGGAAAAAAGCATTCTATAAACAATTAGAGCTAGGAATTTTAGATGCCTATAAATATACAAGTACTGTTATGGCTAATAATATGGTCCAATATAATGCCCAGGAAGGAGTAAAGGCATTCCTAGAGAAGAGAAAACCTAATTGGAATGATTAATATCACTAAATAATTTTAAATCTTTTGTTTTGAGCAAATGACCTTTTTAAAGTGTTTATTGATTGAGAACAAATAATAGTTTTATTTTTATAATATTCTTCATGGTTTTGCTCGATACTCTCCAAATTATATTTATAGTTGACCATTAATCCAGCAGCTGTTTTTAATGCTTTATCTGATTGATCCCCCAAAATATTTATACGTTCTAAAATAGCTCCGTTTCCAAGATGAAATCTAGCCACACTGTCGTTTGGCAATCCATCAGATCTTGATGATTTAAAAAAATAATCCAGTGAAGTTTTTAAAATTTCTTCTCTATAATTGTTAGAATTTTTTGTCCATAACTCATCATCTATTTTTTGAAATAGACTTGTGTTTTCTGATTTAATCCATTCCATAAAATCTGGCACAGGTGATAAAGTTACAAAATCTTTTATGTTAGGAAAATCAGTTATAATTGCATTCGCAACTTGTTTGATTAAAAAATCCCCAAAGGAAATTCCTTTCAGACCTTTTTGGCAATTTGAAATTGAATAAAACACCGCTGTTGTCTCTTTACCATTTGAAACTATTGTTCGTTCATCAGAAAGAACTTCAGTTATATTTTCAGGCACTCTATCCATTAGTGCTACAACAACAAAAATTAATGGTTCATCCTGCATTGAAGGATGAAAAAATGAAAAACAAAGTCTATCTTTTGGCTCAAGTCTATCCCTTAAGTCCTTCCATGATTTAATCTCATGAACAGCTTCGTATTCAATAACTTTCTCTAAAATAATTGCAGGAGTTGACCAATCAATTTTTTTTAAAACCAAAAATCCACTGTTAAACCAACTTCTAAATAGTTTAACAAAATCATTGTCAACTCGTTTTAAATTAGGATTCTCTTTTAACAACAAAAGGAGTTTTTCTCTAAGCGAAACCAATCTATTAGTTCCACGATAAGATAAATTAAGTTTACTAAGAATTTCTAACCTTTTTGGTTCAGAATTTTTAATAACAGAACTTAAATTTTCTGGTGATTTTTTATGATTGAATTTATGAATTTCCTCTAGAAGAATTTCACCATCTATATCATGATGTTCGGCTAAATAATTGAAAAAATCTAAAAGTTCATTTTGATTAAGTTTTTCTATTTTACCTAGCAATTGTTCTGACAATATATTTGCAGAGGCTTCACCCTTCGAATTTAAAATATTGTTAACTAAGTCTTCATTACTAAAATTATCATTCGAATCTTTTGAACGGCTAAAAGATCTAAATATGTTTTTTCTATTTAATAAATTATTTAATATGTCATTCAGAAAAGTAGCTTTTGACATTATATTTTATTTTCCTTTCCAAACTGGTTTCCTTTTTTCAGCAAACGCTTTTGCACCTTCTATCTGATCTTCACTGCCGTATAAAGCTTTAATTGTAGCAAACTCTTTCCTATTCATTTTATTCAATGTTTCTTGAAAAGAATTATTTTCAGCATATCTAGCAATCTCTTTAATAGCTGCAAAAACAAGTGGTGGTCCAGACGAAAGGTGAAGAGCAATCTCCCGAGCTCTTGCCATAAGGTTATCTTTAGTGACAACTTCATTTACAAGCCCCCATTTATGAGCTTCATGAGCATCTATCCACCTTCCAGTGAACAATAATTCCATTGCTATATGGTAAGGTATTCTTTTTGGTAATTTAATTGTAGCTGCATCTGCTATAATGCCAGAATTAATCTCTGGTAAGGCAAAGGACGCATGATCTGCTGCTATTATAATGTCACAAGCGAGAGCCCATTCCAATCCACCTCCACAACAAATGCCATTGACAGCTGCTATTACAGGTTTATTTAAATTTGGTAATTCTTGAATACCTGCCCAACCACCTTCACCGTAATCAGTAGTTGGTTCTTCTCCAGCAGCAGCAGCTTTCAAGTCCCAACCAGCACAAAAGAATTTTTCTCCTGCTGCAGAGACTATTGCAACTCTATACTCTGGGTTGTCTCTAAACTCAACAAATGCTTCGCCCATCATTCGGCTAGTTTCTCCATCAATCGCATTTGCTTTTGGCCTATTTAAGACTAGTTCAAATACCGAACCATTCCTATTTATTTTGACTGGACTATCATTCATATTTAACTCCTTTTTTTATGCTCCTAACGGTCTCAATAACTCTCTTGAAATAATATGCCTTTGAATTTCACTTGTCCCATCATAAATTCTTTCAACTCTAGCATCTCTCCAAAACCTCTCCAAAGGGAGTTCATCCATAAGTCCCATGCCTCCATAAATCTGAATGGTTTGGTCAGTAACTTCTGCAAGCATCTCTGAAGCAAACATTTTTGCCTGAGCTACTTCTCTATTTGCAGGTAGTTTTTGATCCAGTCTCCAAGCAGAGCTTAAAGTTAGAAAGTCAGCAGCGTCTATTTTAGTAATCATATCAGCTAGCTTAAATGAAACACCTTGGAATTTACCTATTTTTTGTCCAAATTGCTCCCTTTGCGCAGACCATTCAAGAGCATAATCAAATACTCTTCGTGCTCTTCCGACACACATGGCAGCAACAGTTATTCGCGTTGCATAAAGCCATTCATTAGCAACCTCAAAACCTTTATGCAATTCACCTAAAATCTTACTTTTATGCAATTTACAATTATCAAAGTTTAAAATGCAGTTTTGATAGCCTCGATGGGAAACGGAATTATATCCATTTCTAATTTCAAAACCGGGAGTTTCCCTGTCAACTAGAAAGCATGTAATTAATTTTTTCGTTCCTTTTGGAGTATCCTCCTCGCCGGTTGCAATAAAAACAATAACAAAATCAGCAATATTAGCATGTGAAATAAAATGTTTAGTGCCATTAACGATATATTCATCACCGTTTTTTTTAGCAAAACACTTCATGCCCCTTACATCTGAACCAGCTGAAGGTTCTGTCATTGCAAGCGCGTCAAATTTATCACCTTTGACAGCAGGAAATAAGTATTCTTCTTGTTGCTCTTTGTTACAAGCCATTAAAATGTTAGATGGCCTGCCCCAAAAAATAGTAAGTCCTTGACTGCCTCTTCCAAGCTCTCTCTCTAATAAAGCAAATGTCAAGTTATCTAAACCACCCCCCCCAACATCAACTGGCATGTTAGGTGCAAAAAAACCAAGTTTTTTAACTTTGTTTTTTATGTCTTGACCGATCTCATCAGGCACAACTCCAGATTTCTCTATTTGATTTTCAAAAGGATAAATCTCATTTTCAACAAATGACCTAACTGTTTTAACGACCATTTCTTGTTCTTCATTTAAGCCAAATTCCATTTCAATACTCACGATATTAATATTAACTAAACATTAGTTCTCTAAATTTTATTATGAATTAAATTCAATTATTCGTACATTAAACAATATTGTGTTGACTGTATATTAATTTGATTTCAATTTATTTAAACAAAAATAACAATAAAATTTGTATCTTCTATGAAAACCCCAAGCTTAACAAACTCATTTTATAATTACCCACTTTTAATTAAACAGTTATTATTTTCACCTCTTTCTTGCAACCCAGATCAAGAAATAGTTAGCGGATTAAATTCAAAATATAATTACAAAACTTTTGAAAAAAGAGTAAACAGCCTAGCTAGCGGACTAAAAAGTATTGGAATAAATAAAGGCGACACGATAGGAGTTATGGACTGGGATTGTCATAGGTACTTGGAATGTTTTTTTGCGATACCTATGATGGGTGCTATTCTTCATACAATTAATGTCCGCCTTTCTGAACAACAAATTTTATACACAATAAATCACGCTGATGATGACATTCTTTTAGTTAACAAAGACTTTATTCCATTAATTAACAAAATATATAGCCAATTCAACAGACCAATCCAAATTGTCATTTTAAACGATAGTTCAGAAGAAAGTGGAAAAATTCATTTTCAAAGCTACGCTTTAGAATATGAAAATATGTTATTTAAAAACAATAGTAAGTTTGATTTTGAAGATTTTGATGAAAATACTTTAGCGACTAAATTTTATACTACTGGAACAACCGGAAAACCTAAGGGAGTGTCTTACTCTCATCGTCAGTTGGTTTTACATACTCTAGGCTTTATTACTGGAGCAACTACATCTAATTCTCAACATCGTTTTCACAATGAAGATGTATACATGCCCATAACTCCAATGTTTCATGTTCATGGTTGGGGTTTCCCATATATTGCAACACTATTAGGAGTGAAACAAGTCTACCCTGGAAAATATGAGACCTCTTTGTTACTTGAATTAATCAAAAAGGAAAAAGTTACTTTCTCTCATTGCGTTCCAACAATTTTACAGATGTTAATTAATGAAAATAAAAAAAAGCAATTTGATTTATCTAAATTAAAGTTAATTATTGGAGGTTCAGCAATGCCAAAAAGCTTGGCCTTAGAAGCAACTAAGCAAGGTATTAATGTTACAAGTGCATATGGCTTGTCTGAAACATGTCCTTTTCTAACTATTGCGCAAATTCCTTCAAAAAATAAAATCGTAGATGAAAATACTATTATTGATTTAAAGTGTAAAACAGGTAAACCAGGACCACTTGTTGAGTTAAGAGTAGTAGATGAAAATTTAAATGACATACCAAGGGACAATAAAACAACAGGCGAAATTATTGTTAGAGCGCCATGGTTAACAAATGGCTATATCAAAGATAAAGTTTCTTCAATTAAACTTTGGGCGGGAGGATATATGCATACAGGAGATGTAGGATATATTGATGAAACAGGATCTCTAATAATAACAGATAGAATTAAAGATGTTATTAAATCTGGAGGTGAATGGATTTCATCTTTAGAAATAGAAGATATTGCTTCAAAATGTGAAGGCATTAAAGAAGTTGCCGCTATTGGAATTCCAGATAAAAAATGGGGTGAAAGGCCAATCTTGATCATTTCATTAGATGGCAAAGTTAAAAAATCAGATTTATTATTTAATGTGAAACATAAAATTAAACTGCATATTGATGCTGGTATAATTTCTAAATGGGCGATGCCAGATAGAATTGAATTTGTTAGTGAAATTGACAAAACTAGTGTAGGTAAAATTAACAAGAAACTACTTAGAGAAAAATTCAAAATTTAATATTCTAATCATTGTAATTTATTAATATTAAAATATAAGAATACTAATTAAAAAAAATTATTTCTATTGATCGTAGATATATAATCAAAAAAGATCATCTCTTAATTAAAAGATTTCTTTATGTCCAAATTAAAATTTAATAACCAATCAAAAGGCTTAATTCTTACGACTATTGGTGTTTTAGCTATAGTTCCTGACAGTATACTTATAAGACTCATACAAGCTGATATCTTAACAATAACATTCTGGAGAGCTCTAATACCAGGAATTATAATTTCTCTAGGTGTGATTTTGTTATATAGAAAACAAGCATATTCATTTGTAAAATCACCTGGCTTAAGTGGAATGATCTTCATTATTTTTCACTCTTTAGGTACTTTACTATTTGTTGTCTCTATAGAATTAACTTCGATAGCAAACGCTCTTTTTATTATAAGTACTTCACCAATATTTGCTGCTATAATAAGCTGGATATTTTTGTCTGAACCTATAACAAAAAGAATGATTTTAACTATTTTGGGAGCACTCATAGGAATTGGCGTAATAACTTTAGGAACAAAAACTGGTGAAACTTATTTTAATATTGGGGACTTATCAGCTTTATGTGTCGCCATTTGTTTAGCTATAAATTTAACTGCCGCAAGAAGTGCGGCCAATTTTTCAATGATCCCAGCAGTTGCAATTTCTTCTATTCTAACGGCATTATGTATTGTTTTTTTTATAGAGCCATTTAATTTGCTTATATCTGATTGGATTTATATTTTTATTCTTGGGGTTGTGTTTGCACCAATAGCTACCTGTTTAATTGCTACAGGACCAAGATTTATAACTTCTGCTGAAGTTTCACTTCTAATCCTTTTAGAAGCGGTCTTAGCGCCAATTCTTGCATGGTTCATTCTTTATGAACACCCAGGTAAAAAAACTATTTTAGGTGGAGTAATTGTGATATCCGTATTAATTGTATCTAATTTTATTGCATTACGCCAATCTCAAAATAATAATCAGAAAACTAAAATATAAATGCTCAAAAATTAAATTGGAGAAAAAAAATGACATGGAAAATCTATTTATCAGGTGAAATCCATACTAACTGGAGAGAAGAAATAAAAGTAACCTCTAAAAAAGAAAAATTAGATATTAATTTTACTGCTCCTGTAACCAATCATGGGTTTTCAGATGACTGTGGCGTAACTTTAACAGAACTAGAAGAAAAAAAATTCTGGCACGATCATAAAGGTGCAAAAATCAATGCCATCAGGACACGCACATACATTGAAAATGCTGATATTGTTATTGTAAGATTTGGTGATAAATACAAACAGTGGAATGCTGCCTTTGATGCTGGTTATGCTGCAGCGTTAAGAAAGCCTATCATTGTCATTCATTCAGAAGAACATCAACATGCGCTTAAAGAAATAGATGGAGTTGCTCTGGCAGTGGTTGATGATCCAAATAAAATAACACCAATTTTAAAATATGTAATTGATGGTAAGCTGTAGAACTTACGTTATAAAAAATTAAACTTGGTTTAAAGCCTGATCTAAATCCGCTATTATATCATCAACATCTTCAATCCCAACTGAAAGTCTTACAGCATCTGATCCAGCTCCAGCACCTTCTCGTTGCTCGTCCGTCAATTGTCTGTGAGTTGTTGATGCTGGATGAAGAATAAGACTTCTTGTGTCACCAATATTGGCTAAGTTGGAATGCAAATCAACACAATCAATAAGTTTAACACCAGCGTCATATCCTCCCTTGATACCAAATGTAAATACAGCACCCTTTCCTTTAGGAAGATATTTATTAGCCAAATCATAAAATTTACTCGATTTTAGTCCAGGATAAGATACCCAAGAAACTTTAGGATGTTTTTCTAACCATTCAGCAACCGCCTGCGCATTAGAGCAATGTCTTTCCATTCTTAAAGGAAGGGTTTCAACACCTTGAAGTAAATTCCAAGCCGATTGAGGGCTAAGCGTTGAACCATAATCTCTTAATCCAACCATTCTTGCCTTCATAGTAAATCCAAAATCTCCGAAAGTTTCTGCAAAAGTCAGGCCGTGATAAGCTTGATCAGGTTTTGACATTCCAGGATATTTATCATTCATATGCCAATCTATTTTACCTGACTCTATTAAAATTCCACCCATGGTGTTCCCGTGACCACCAATAAATTTTGTAGTAGAATGAACAACTAAATCAGCCCCCCAATCAAAAGGTCTTAAAAGGTATGGTGAAGCAAGTGTATTATCAACTATGAGGAGAACCCCGTGCTTATGGGCTATCTCAGCAATCCTCTCTATATCTAAAATGATGCCTCCTGGATTAGCAACTCCTTCACAAAAGATAAATTTAACTTTATCGTTCATAGCGTTTTCAAAATTCTCTAGATTAGTGGGATCTACAAAATTACATTTCCATCCAAGTTTTGGAAAACTTACCCCAAATTGTGTAACAGAACCACCATATAAATTTCGTGAAGCTATGAATTCATCTCCTGCTTCCATTAGTGTGGCTGCAGCAATAAATTGCGCCGCATGCCCTGAAGAAGTCGCAACAGCACCTCTACCTCCCTCAAGTTGAGCTACTCTTTCCTCGAAAACAGAAACCGTTGGATTAGTCATTCTTGAATAGACATACCCAAATGTTTGTAAATTGAAAAGCTCCGCTCCATGCTCGGCATCATCAAAGACGAATGATGTGGTTTGGTATATAGGTGTGCCACGAGCACCTGTCACTGGGTCAGGTCGAGCTCCAGCATGAACTGCTAAGGTTGAAATGCCATACTCACGAGATTTACCTTCACCTCCAGGAATATTTGAACTTACATTATCAATATTTTTTCTTTTACTCATGATTTTGGTGACTTTAAAGTTTTTGCGGTTATAATGCCTGAGTTAACTCCCAACCAAGACAATTCTCCTGAGAGTCTTCCAAATTCAATTTTTGGACATCTGTCCATAACGACTTCTAGTCCAGCCTCTTCTGCTAATTCTGCCGCAACATCGTTTCTAACTGTTAATTGCATCCAGAGATATTTGATCCCTCTAGCATCTTTATTTTCAATTACATCTTTAGTTATATCTAATGCCTCTTCTGATGTTCTGAAAATATCAACCATGTCTAACTGATGAGGAACATCAGCCAGAGAACCATAAACTTCTTCTCCTAAAACAGTATCTCCAACTCTTGTAGGATTTATAGGTATTATCTTAAACCCTTTATGCTGAAGATATGTCATTGCATAGTAGCTTGGCCTTCTCCAAACTGTACTGGCGCCAACCAAAGCAAATGTCTTAACATCCCTCAAAATTCGTCTGAGCTTTTGATCTGAATAATAATTGTGGTGCTCTAAAAAACGTAATTCTGAATGTTTTTTGTTTTCAGTAACTTCCAGCATAATTTACCTCTCTGTTAACTTTTCAAATTAAAAATTTTTACATGATATAAATATCAAAAATTTATTATTGTAAATATTAATATATTGGTCTTAATTCAATAAAATTATTTCTAAACAACACTTAATTCATTTTAGACAATTTAATTGGCTCAACAATCAAGAGTATTTAATCTCTCCCAATCTGATAAATTTCTTGAGTATTCATTCCATTCATTATTTTTGATTTTTAAATATGCATTAAAAAACTCTTCTCCAAGATAAGATCTCATCACTTTGTTTTTTGAAAATTCTCTTATTGAATCAATTAAGTATAAAGGTAACTTTTTAGCTCCTTTTGCTTTGTCACTTTCTGAATACATATCGATATCAAGTCTTTTTCCAGGATCTATATTGTTATTGATCCCTTCTAGACCAGCTGCCAAGATAGCAGCAGACATTAAATATGGGTTGGCTGCGCCATCGGCTAGCCTAAATTCCAACCTACCCGGCCCAGGAATACGAACCATATGCGTTCTGTTGTTGCCACCATATGTAACAGTATTAGGAGACCAAGTTGCACCTGAACTAGTGACAGGGGAATTGATCCTTTTATAGCTATTAACCGCTGGGTTGGTTATAGCGCACATACCTATTGCATTTTGGATTAACCCACCTAAAAAATTATAAGCCATCTGAGATAATCCAAGTTCGCCTTTTCTATCTAAAAATAAGTTTTTAGATCCATTACTATTCCAAATAGATAAATGCATATGACATCCATTACCAGTTAAATGACTGAAAGGCTTGGGCATAAAGGTGGCTCGGAGGTCATGTTTTTCAGCAATTGACTTCACCATAAACTTGAAAAAGGCATGCCTGTCAGCTGTTACAAGAACGTCTGAAAAATCCCAATTCATTTCAAACTGTCCATTTGCATCTTCATGGTCATTTTGGTAAGTGCCCCAACCTAAGTTAAGCATGTGATCACATATCTCTGAGATTACATCATACCTTCTCATAAGAGCTTGTTGATCATAGCAAGGCTTTGAAGCAATGTCTTTTTCATCTGATATAGTCTGACCATCTTGTGAAATAAGCATATACTCGGGCTCAACTCCAGCCTTCATGACATAACCTAATTTTTTTGCCTGATTGACAATTTTTTTCAGAATAACCCTGGGTGCTTGTTCAACATAATTTCCATCCATAAATAAGTCACCTGCAACCCATGCCACTTCAGGTTTCCAAGGCAGTTGAATCACACTATCAGGGTCTGGGATAGAAAACATATCAGGATATGCTGGTGTCATGTCTAAATAAGTAGCAAAACCTGCAAAACCTGCTCCCTCACTTTCCATTTCAGCTATTGCTGATGAAGGAACTAACTTAGATCTTTGCGCTCCATTCAAATCGGTAAAATTAATTAAAAAATATTTTATTTTATTTTTTTTTGCGAATGCTTCAAGTTTACTAGTCATAAAATTCCTCCTATTTACTTTTTATTTATTACTGGGTATCCAATCTGTTCCAGCAAGGGGCACCCTTGCCATTGCAGAAGCCTCAACTGTCAAAGCGTTAAGGTCTTCAGGTTCTAAATTTCTAATATGACTTTTACCACATGCTCTTGCAAGAGTTTGCGCCTCAAGAGTAAGGACATTCAAGTAGTTGGCTAATTTTTTACCAGCCAAAACAGGATCAAGTCGGTTTGAAAGTTGATCATTTTGTGTAGTAATTCCTGCAGGATCATTACCTGCTTGCCAGTCTTCATAAAAACCAGGTTCAGTTCCTATTTTTTTATATTCATCTGCCAAATCGGGATGGTTATCTCCTAAAGCGATTAACGCAGCAGTACCTATAGAAACAGCATCAGCGCCAAGTGCAATTGCTTTTGCGACATCTGCTCCTGATCTAATTCCACCTGATATAATTAATTGTACCCCATTCCTGTGCATGCCAAGTTCTTTCAAAGCGTCAGCTGCTAATCTAACCGCTGGCAGAGTAGGTATTCCGACATGTTCTATAAAGCATTCCTGAGTTGCTCCAGTTCCGCCCTGCATTCCATCTACAACAATGACATCTGCTCCTGATTTTACTGCTAGAAGAGTGTCATAATAAGTTCTAGTTGCACCAACCTTTACATAAATTGGAACCTGCCAGCCTGTAATTTCTCTTAATTCTCTGATTTTGATTTCCAAATCATCGGGGCCAGTCCAATCAGGATGTCTACAGGCACTCCGTTGATCAATATCTTTGGGAAGCGTTCTCATTTCAGCTACCCTGTCAGAAATTTTTTGGCCAAGTAACATTCCACCTCCACCAGGTTTAGCACCTTGCCCAATAACTACTTCTATTGCATCTGCTTTTCTTAAATCATCAGGATTCATTCCATACCTTGAAGGTAAGTATTGGTATACAAGTTTTGAAGAATGTCCTCTTTCTTCCTTGGTCATGCCTCCATCACCAGTAGTTGTGCTTGTTCCTACAGAAGACGCCCCTCGGCCGAGAGCTTCCTTCGCATTTGCAGAAAGTGATCCAAAACTCATTCCAGCAATTGTAATAGGGATGTCTATACTTAATGGATTTTCAGAAAACCTGGTTCCCAGATCAACATTAGTTCCACATGTTTCACGATAACCCTCTAATGGATACCTCGAAACGCTAGCTCCCAAAAAAACTAAATCATCAAAATGAGGAAGGCGCCTTTTTGCTCCAAATCCCCTAATTTTGTAAATCCCATCATTGGCAGCTCTTTGAATGTCATATATTGTAGCTTTATCAAATAAAAAAGATTCTCTACCATTTTTTGAATTGTTAGTCATAAATTACCTTATTCTTAGTATGCATCTAAATTCTTAACATCAAAATTATATAACTGTCTCTCGGATCCGTATCTTCTGAACTTTGATGGATCTTCATCAACATTCGCTCTTGTAAGAAGTCCTGTTAACCTTTCCAAGTGCTTATCAGTAAGTTCTTTTTCTATGCAGTCTGCCCCAAGTAAGCCTTCTTTTCCTTTCAGAAAAATAACGGTTTCATAAATCGAATCTCCTAAACCATCTTCTGCATCACCACAAATTACTAAATTGCCAGATTGCGCCATAAATGCTGAGTTATGGCCTACTGAGCCTCTAACAATAATATCTATGCCCTTCATTGAGATGCCACATCTTGCTGAAGCGTTCCCCTCAATCAATAGCATACCTCCATGACCGCTTGCTCCAGCAGATTGACTGGCATCACCCTTAACAACAACTTTGCCACTCATCATATTTTCTGCAACCCCTACACCTGCATTGCCATTTATTATGATTGAAGAATTTTTATTCATTCCTGCGCAATAGTATCCTACATGCCCGTTAATATTTACTCTAACATCTGATGTTAATCCAGCGGCTATAGCGTGTGCACCCATGGGATTAATCACATTAAAATCAGAAAAATTATTTTGGTCACGTCTTTGGAGTACTTTATTAACTTCTTTAATACCGACGTCTAACAAATCTATTTCTTTTATTTTACTCATTATTGTCCCCAGCTATATACTTGCCCTGGTTTTGGTTCCCATACATGCGCGTTGGAAACATCTGGGAGTCTAGCTAGTGCTCTATACTCTGATGACATGGCAACCCAATCATCAGTTTCTGCAATTACTGCTGGCTTACATGCGATCGGATCCCTGAGAACTGCAAAGCCACTTTTGGTTCCAACAGTAAAAGTAAAAAACCCATCTAAATCATTCAAAGATTCTTCCAATGCCCCTTTAAGACTTAACCCCTCTTCCATTTTATAAGAAAGGTATCCAGCAGCGACTTCAGTATCATTTTCAGTTTGAAAAATAATCCCTTTTTCTTTTGAGAGCCATCTTTTTAAATCATTATGATTGGATAAAGATCCGTTATGTACCAAACATAGATCTTCGCCTGTATTAAACGGGTGCGCTCCTTGAGTAGTAACTGCACTTTCGGTTGCCATTCTGGTATGACCAATCATATGAGACCCACTCATGGAAGAAACACCGAATTGATCAATTACATCTGATGGCATTCCCACTTCTTTGTAAATTTCCAAAGATGTGCCAATGCTCATTATACTAATTTCAGGAAAGTTTAACGTTAGCCAGGTTCTAAACATTTTTGGGTCCATATTGATTTCAAAATATGCATGTGTCGAAATTATTTTTATATCAATTGATATATTTTGGTCTTTTTTTAATAAGTTTTTAATAGCTTTCCATTGATAACTTTTATCTGGAGAGTAAAGAGTGACCTTAAAATTTTTATTATAATTTTCACGATAAATTGCAAAACCAGAACTATCCGGTCCCCTGTCTCCCATTTCTTGCAACATTGGGCAGAAAAGAGCCCCAAGCACAGAATGAAGATCTTTATTCTTTAAATATATGCCTACTATTCCACACATATTAGTCTCCAAAAATTAGATAGTTTTATTATTTTAGAATAGAATTAACATAAACATAATAATAATTTTTGCTATACTTATTTCTCTTAAAATGTATTTTTTAGAATTTTTTTGTTACTTGCAAAAGAAGCAATAATGCCAGAGACGATTATAAAGATTATACCAATCAGTTCGTCAAACAATATAGTTTGACCAAGAAATAACCATCCAGAAAAACCTGCAAATATAAAAAATGAATATTCAAAAATATTTAAATAACTTGTATCAGCCATTTGGTAGGCCTTTGTTAACAACCCAATACCTATAATACTCCCTATCGCCTGAACAAAAATTAGCACCCACAGCAATGTGGTTCCATTACTCCAGCCAAGAATAAAAAAATCTGAAATTTCAAAGTCGTTAAGCTCAAAAGTAAAAACACTAAAAACAATAGTTCCAATTAAACCAAAAATACCAATCCCAATAAAAAACATAATATTTAAAATTAATGGATTTTCCTCAGAACACATTCTCCAAGTGGCCATATTGCCCATTGCTAAAAATAACCCACCAAAAATTGGCATGAGGTCATAAATTGAAAAATTTTTTGCAGATGGATTTAAAATTAGCCAAACTCCAAATGAGCCAACAATAACTGCGGAAATTAATTTAATTCCTATTTTTTGTTTAAACAGAAAATAAGAAAATATGAGTACAAAAATAGGTGCCGTAAACATACCAGCTCCCACAATTGCAATAGGCAAAAAGGATAAGCAACCAAAATATATCAGCATTGAAAATATATAGAGGAGGCTTCTTATTATGACTGCAATTAAATTATTAATTATAAATTGTTGTCCTGTTATAATCAATAACAATGACATCAGTGCAATCGCTATTAGACTTCTGCAAAAATGGAACTGCCAAAGGCTACTTTCTTTTGCAATTATGGGAACTAATATATCGTTTGGTCCAATTATGATAAATGCCAAAATGATTAAAATTCCACCTTGAAGTTCAGCAGGGAAATTTTGAAAGATATTTTTCATCAGTTGAAAATTTCTTTAAAATTATTTCTCAATACTTGTTTTTGTACTTTACCCATAGTATTTCTAGGCAACTCTGGTATAAAAAATAATTTCTTTGGTTGTTTGAATTTAGCCAATTTATTTTGAATTAAAGACATGACATATTTTTCAGAAGGCTTTTCCTCAGAAGCCACTATTACAGCTACTACTGCCTCACCGAAATCTTTATGAGGAACCCCAATAACAGCGGTTTCCTTAACTTGGTCTATCTGATCAAGAACTAACTCTATTTCTTTTGGATAGATGTTCAATCCTCCAGAAATGATCAAGTCTTTATTTCTTCCTATTATCGTTAGATATCCATCTGAAGAAATCTTTCCCAAGTCACCAGTTATAAAATAGTTGTCTTTAGTAAAGCTTTTATTTGTCTCGTCATCCATTTCCCAATAACCCAGAAAAACATTTTCTCCTTTTATTTCAATCATCCCAATATTTTCATTTTCTAATGTATTTCCATTTTTGACATCTGTAATTCTGATACTTATACCAGGCAAAGGGAAGCCTACTGTTCCAGCTTTTCTTCCCCCTTCATATGGGTTTGATGCATTCATATTGGTTTCAGTCATCCCATATCTTTCTAAAATTTTATGACCTGAAATGGACTCAAATTTGTTATGGGTTTCAGGAAGCAAAGGTGCTGATCCAGAAATAAAAATGCGAATATTTTTAGTTACGCCCTCATTAAACTTATCACTATCTAATAGTCTAGTATAAAATGTTGGCACACCCATCATTGAAGTTGATCTAGGTAAATACTGGATGACTTGATCCACATCAAACTTTTCAAGAAAGTACATTTTGACACCAGACATTAAAGCAATATTGCAAGCCACAAAAAGGCCATGAATATGATATATTGGCAGAGCGTGTATTAGAATATCCTTTTCATCAAATTTCCATAATTTGACAAGCTCAATTGTATTGGACACTAAATTATTATGGGTAAGCATTGCCCCTTTTGATCTTCCAGTAGTACCAGAGGTATATAAAATTGATGCAATATCATTTTTGCTTCTTTTGACTGGACGAAACTCAGCACTTTGCTTTTCAATTAAATTAACTAAAGGCCCAGCTAAGTTTTTGTTCAAAGATATTGTTTTTACACTCTGGTTTTTAATAACCCTTTTCAATTCGTTTGTATTTTTTTCCTCTGATATAAACAAAGATGGTTTTGAATTTTCTATAAAGTACTCAACTTCAGAAGCAGTGTAACTTGGGTTAAGCGGAATATATATGCATCCAGTTCTGATAGCTGCAATAAAAATAGCAAATGAAATTACAGACTTTTCTAGCTGAACAAGAACTCTATCGTTTTCTTTAAGCTTTAAACTTATTAATGCATTAGAAATTTTATTGGCTAATTTATCAAAGTCAGCAAAAGTGATTTTATCATTTTCAGTTTCTAGGAATATTCTTTCTGAATTATTATGGTTAGAAAAAATTTTATCATTTAAAAAATTATCTGATGCCACGCTTATCAACTAAAAAAATTAACGAGATTTTCAAAAAACTATGTAATTCTATCAGCAATTGCCAACTTTCTTTGCATTTCCCTTAAAACTGGCTTTTCAATTAATTTGCCATCAATTACTACTAAACCACTGTCAGATTCATTAAACTGATTTATAACTTTTCTGGCATATTCAATTTCTTGTTTTGAAGGCGTGAAAACTTCATTCAAAACACTAATTTGCTTAGGGTGAATGGATCCTTTCCCACTAAAGCCTAAATTTTTTGCTAGTTCAGCCTCCCTTCTCATTCCATCCATATCATTTAAATCTAAGTAGGGAACATCTAAAACATCAATACCAGCACTAGCTGCAGCGTGAACTATTTTGGATCTAGCATACAAAAGATTTTCCCAATTATTCTTACACCTTAAGTCTGCCGCCATGTCTACTCCGCCAAAATATAAAGCAGCAATTCTTTTACTTGAAAGTGCAATATCATATATATTTTCTAAGGCTTGGTTAGTTTCCATAATAACATGAAGTTCTGTTTCAAGTCCGCAATCCGCCAATAAGTTATCAATAAATTCTACTTCATCAGGCGTTTGAACCTTTGGTAACATGATAGCTTTTAAATTAATATTACTTGATACAAGTGCTTCTAGATCCAGCAATCCAAATTTTGTCCTTTGGCAGTTAACTCTTACGACTATTTCTAAGTCATTTGAAAAATCGGAACTTTTTAAAGCTCTTATAGTGTTTGCTCTTGCTTTATCTTTGTCTTTAATCGCTATTCCATCCTCTAATTCTATACAAAGCATATCAGCGCCTGAAGCAATTGCTTTAGGAAACATTTCAGGATTAAGTCCTGGCGTAAAAATAAAACTTCGTCTTGCGGTTAATTTTTGTAATTCCATTTTGCCCTCTTAATTCCTCATAATATTTAAAAGCATTAATAGTAAATTTAGCTCCAAAATTTTTCTTGTATATATATTTCTCTTCTATCATTTTCTGAATAATCAATAAATAAATTTGAGTTGGAACCCCAAAACTTTTTATCAACCATTCCTATTGCAACATTAACTTCAAAATCTGGCGACCAAGCCGCTGATGATACTTGCCCAACTATATCACCAGAATCATTTTTAACATCCACCCAATACGTAATCGGGGTTATAGGGTTTCCAGATATTTGAATGGGTTTAATCATCTTATCTGGATTGCGTTTATTATTTAAACTTTCAAAAGCTAAACAACTTTCACTAACACCAGAAGATAAAAACTTTCCTAGTCCAGCTTCATAAGGAGTATGACTTGAGTTAATATCATTGCCGTAAGAAAGTAACCCACTTTCAATTCTCTCGATTAAATTAGGGCACCCCGCTTTTACATCTAAATCATTACCTAATTTAAATAACTTATCCCATAAGGCTTCACCATAGGAAAATCCATCAACATAAATTTCGTAACACAACTGATGAGACCAACCTGACCGAGCAATAATCATTTCCTTGCCTAAGAATTTTATTTTTTGGTGTTTAAAAAACTTTATACCCAATATTTCTTTTCCAAACATTCTTTCTATTAAAATCTCAGATTTAGGACCTTGGATAGATAGAATATTAATATCGGGTTCAAAAACTCTGACATTAAGTTTCAACCCTTCTGCTAAGCCTTTAAAATAGTAGATGACGTCAGAATCTGCTATTGATATCCAATACCTGTCACGCCCTAACCTTACAGCTACTGGATCATTAATCATGTATCCTTTAGCATCTACCATAGGTATATAATAACATTGATTATCTGCCATCTTGCTCAAACTTCTTGGTGTAGTCATTTGAAGTAATTTTAAAGCATCAGGACCTTCAACTTCTATCTGCCTTTCAACTGATACATCCCAAACTTGAACTGCTCTTTTTAAATGGAAATAATCTTCTTCTAATGAATTGAAAACGGTTGGCAAAAGCATGTGGTTATATACGCTATAAGATTTAACCCCAGCTTCCTCAACTCTATTAGAGTATGGTGTGCGTCTCAATCTTGAAGAGCCAGAAATAATTGGTTGTATCATATTTTTTAACCTTAAGTTAGATCAATATTAATTATAAATTACTTTTAAAATGCGAGTATATTATATTGCAAGTTGTATCAATAAAATAATTAATAAACTCTTGCCACAGGTGCAACTGTTTGCACTTCATTGGTTAATGTTGATA
>CAZCWO010000026.1:0-8234 GCA_964502335.1 uncultured Rhodobacterales bacterium
AATCTTGAGCTTAGAGTTTTAAGAGATGGCGCTTTTGAGACGTGTTTGCCAGCTATAAGAAGTCAAATAAAGCATTCTGGTAAGTGTTATTCATCTCATGATTATTTATCTAGCCAGGCAGTTTCAAGTAATCCAGTAAAATTTACTATTCCCGGCCCATTGACAATTATGGACACTACTGCAGACTGTTATTATGATAATAGAGAAAAGCTAAATAATGATCTGGCAGATACCGTTAATAAAGAGATACTCAATCTCGTTGACAATGGATGCGCTCATATTCAAATTGATGAACCATTATTTGCTCGTCAGGTTGAAGATGCTCTATCTTTTGGCATTGAAGGAGTAGAGAGATGTTTTCATAAAGTTCCAAAAAACATTAACAAAATTATTCATATTTGTTGTGGTTATACAGATCATTTAGATGATGAAAATTATAAAAAAGCTGATCCGCAAAGTTATTTTGAACTGTCCAGTGATTTAAACTCAATGAATATTGATCAAATTTCTATTGAGGACGCACATTTTAAAAATGATTTAACTTTATTGAATAAATTTCCTAACAAAAAAATTATCTTTGGAGCTATTAATGTAACTAAAAGTCGTCTTGAAAGTATAGAGGAAGTTCAGGGAAGGATTCTAGAAGTTTTGAATTATATTGACAGGGAAAGGCTAATAGTTTCGCCTGATTGTGGATTAGGTCTTTTCAGTTTAGAATTAGCTGAGAAAAAATTAAAGATAATGTGTGAGGCAGTCAAAAATATTTGATTAGTTTATTGTTTAATTTATAGGGACTGCTTCTTTAAATATTGCACCTGACCAAGAAAATAATGCCAGAACAGGTTGTCCATCAGTCTTCATAGAATGAGGCATCCAAAGATCATGAAAGATTTGATCACCAGGTGATTTTTTTGCAAATTTTTCATCATTAATTTGCCACAACGAGGATCCACTAATAATATTGTATAATTCCAATGCTTCATGATTATGCGATGGATAAAATACATCTTTACCCAGGAGTAAAAATCCTACTCTGATATTAGGACAGATAAGCAATCCAGATGGTCCAATGATTTCAACAAAGCTTTCGTTTTGAAAGAAATGATCTGGGTAAACGTTTTTGTAATTATCATTTACTTTCCAGTATAATAATTCTTTTATTTTTTGAGTGGCTTCAGCAATTAACATGTATTTTTTTGGAGTGTTTTCTATACATGAGTTTAAAAATCTACAAACGGGTTGATACTGTGATTTATAAGAATTATTAAATGTTAGCCCCTTTGAAGTTGCTTCTATTACTTTATCAAGATGGACATTATAGTTGGGAATATTGTTGTTATTTATTTTTTTAGAATTTTTATAAAATGAATGAACAGTTTCTCTAAAGTTTTCGCAAGCCGCAATAAAGTTTTCTGGCATAACTATTTTAACCACCTAGCATTTATTTTTTTCTAAATTTAGCAATCAAAACTGTGTCCTGGCCATGAGTTTCGTCCTCATTGCTCAAATATACTTTTTCTTCATGATAAATGGGTGTAGATATAATGTTTCCCATTTCAAGAAATTTTTTATCAAATTTATCTTTTTTAAATAGTTTTGAATGAATTGTAATAACAAATAAACCATTAGGTTTTGTTATTCTTAACAGTTCATCAAGTGCATTTGGACCAATATGTCCATAAGTAAAGGTTCCTGCACTTACAATTGCTCCATAGTAATTATTCTCTATAGCTAACTTACTTGTAAGGTCGGCTTCAATGATTTTAGAATAACATTGTTTTGATTTTGCTGTTTCAAGCATTTCAGGAGAAATATCAATCGCGTCAATTTCTTGTTCGCTATTTAGTTTCATACATTCTCCAATTAACCCAGTCCCTGCACCTACATCCAAAATAGGAGTATCTTCTATGAAGGAATATTTTTCAAAATACTTGGCAATTAGGATTGGAGATTGATAGCCATTTTTTTTAGCAAAATCAATATCATAAGTAGATGCCCATGCTCTATATAAATCTATTGAATCCTCTGGAGTTTTAAGTGAATATGCATCTTTCAAACCTTTTTTATCTGCCATAGATTAGATCCCTTAAAAATTTATTTATTTTTTTAAAGCTGTGAAAACAATTTGTATGATACATTCGCTTTCTAGAATTGCCAAATGTGAGTGCCTTGCAGGCCTATTATTTTCATCAGGAAACATTTTTGTCCAAAAAGGATTGACAATTTTTCTATCTGATTTGTCTTTGAAGTATAAATCTACCTTTATAACATTGTCACAAGAAGCGCCTGCTTCTTCAAGAACGATCAACATATTTTTAAATGAAAGTTCGATTTGCTTTTCTTTACTGTCAGGAAACTTGCCTGTGTCTTTATCAATTCCTGTAATGGCAGAGGATATTATTAGTCCATTTATTTCGGCGGCATGAGGGATTGGGTTTTTATGTGAATGGACATTAGGTGAATTAATTGATCTTTTCATCATCTCAAGTTATTTGTTATTGTATCTTTTTTCTTAGTTCAAATTTTTGCAATTTACCTGTGGCAGTTTTGGGAATTTCACAAAAAACTATTTGTTTGGGTCTTTTAAAACCAGCTAAATTTTTTCTACAAAAATCCAATAATTCTTCCTCAGTTATGCTTTTTTCCTGTTTAACTTCAACAAAAGCACAAGGAACTTCGCCCCATTTTTCATCTGGTTTTGCAATAACTGCAGCTATTGATACTGCAGGATGTTTATGCAAAACCCCTTCAATTTCTACTGAAGAAATATTTTCTCCTCCTGAAATTATTATGTCTTTCAATCTATCTTTAATTTCAATGTACCCAGTTTCGTGCATAACCGCTAGGTCTCCAGATTTAAACCATCCACCTTCAAACGCTTCGGAGGTTGCCTCTGGATTTTTCAAATATCCTTTCATGATTGTGTTTCCTTGAAGAACAATCTCACCAATTGTTTTCCCGTCTTTAGGAACGTCTTCTCTTGTTTTTAAGTCAACAACTCTGGCACTTTCAGTCGCTGTCATTGCAACACCTTGACGCGCTTTGATCGTTGCACGCTTAGAAAAATCACTGCTACTCCATTCTTCTTGCCAAAAACACATAACTGTATGGCCGTATGTTTCTGTTAGACCGTATACATGAGTTACGTTAAAACCTAAATTTTCAATGCCTTCTAGAATTGCTGCTGGGGGTGGAGCGCCGGCAGTCATAATTTCAACTGTTTGATCCATTGGTTTTCTTTCTGATTCTGGAGCATTGATTATCATGCCTAAAATGATGGGAGCACCTCCTAAATGTGTAACTTTATGATGGTGGATTGCCTCATAAATTGCAGATGCTGAAACTTGCCTACAACAAACTATTTTTCCGCCAAGGGCAGTCATAGTCCATGCATGGCCCCAACCATTGCAATGAAACAAGGGTACAGTATATAAATAACTAGGATGCATTGGCAGTTGCCAATCACAAATTGTTCCCATAGACATTAGGTATGATCCTCTATGATGGTATACGACACCCTTGGGTTTTCCACTAGTTCCAGAAGTATAGTTTAGGGATAGTGCATTCCACTCATCATCTGGTAAAGACCATTTAAAGTTTGGGTCTCCAGTCAAGAGAAATTCTTCGTAGTTCATTGTTCCAAGGGTAGTTTTATGTCCCTCTGCTTGCATGTCCACTATATCGACAATAATCAGTTTTTTATTTTCTATTTTTTTTATAGCTTCTTTCACCGAAGGAGAAAAACCAGTATCAGTTATAAGAATTTTTGCTTCACTATGATCTAAAATATAAGCAATTGTATCAGCGTCTAACCTTACATTAATACTGTTTAATACTGCCCCTGCCATGGCAATTCCATAGTGAGCCTCGACCATCTCAGGGGTATTTGCAGCAATTACTGATACAGTGTCGCCAGTTGAAACGCCTAATTTTGATATAGCTGAGGCTAGACTTCTACATCTTTTATAACATTGAGACCATGAATACCTTCTATCTCCATACACAACTGCATCTTTATTTGGAAATAGGTTAGCAGCCCTGGGCAAAAATGAAAGTGGTGAAAGTGCTACATGATTAGCTTTAACCTTCTTAAAGGTGCTATACATGCTATTTGGTGTGTTGTTCATTTATTTATTCCCAATTAATTTAATTTCTTAAACTTACCCCTTTTTCAATTAATGCTGATATTCTATCAAGCGTTGGCTTTGTTTTAGCAAGGTTTATAAAAGCTTTTCTTTCCCGATCAAAGAGTTCATCCTCTTTTACTGTAATGACTTTGTTATCTTTTTTGTTAACCACTACACTGGCAACTTCCATTGCTACTGTTTTATCATGTGGATAAAAGATACCCTTATCAATGCCATTGTCCATAAAGTTCTCCATTTTTTTAAGTATAGAGTTTCCTGGCAAACGGATTGTCTTTGGTTCTGGTTTTTTATATCCCTTTTCATTTAACTCTTTGATAGACAGAAGTGCAGAACTAACCAGATAATCTCTATTCATTTCTGTTCTATCACGCCCATTTATAAAATATAATAATTCTGAACTTTTTTCTGGGCTTGTGCCAGTTTGACCATATCCTATTTGAATCCATGTTTTCCAAGCTGCATCTTCTTCGTTATTTAATTTTTGATAGCATCTTAAATAAGTTTCTTTTACTCCACCACCACCCGGTATCAAGCCAACGCCTGATTCTACAAGACCTAAAACAGAATTTGTATGGGCAATTATTTTGTCTGAATGAAGTAGAACTTCAAAACCCCCACCAATAGCCATACCAGAAGGTGCACCTACCACTGGCACTGAAGAGAATTTAAGTGATTTGACTGCTTGTTGAAACTTTAAAAGAAATCTATCTATGCCTTCCCAATTTTTTGACCTAATAAGTGATAAAAAAGCATTTAAATTTACACCGGATGAAAAATGTTGAGCATCATTATGGACTATAATGCCATTCCCGGGATTATTTGTTGCAGCCTTGACAACTTCCATTGAAAAATCATCTAGAGTATTGGCTTTAGAATGAAACTCAATCAACTTTATATCATCATCTATTGTAAATAAACTTGCTGAACGATTTTCAAAAACAGGTTTTAGGGTTTGCCTTTGCAAATGGAAGCGCATTGCGTTTCTAGGTAAAACAATAGGTTTTAATTTGAATGTAGGTTTTTTACTAGAATTTGAATAATTGCTTACATATAGTTTATTTTTTTTGACTCTGTAAAAAGGGAAACATGCCATTGATTTTGGTATTTCTAAATCACTTTCAATAAAAAGTTCATTTACAACATCTTTTCCAATAGCATCAATTATTTCAAATGGTCCTCTTATCCAATTGAAACCTAATTTCATTGCATCATCTATATCTTGAGGTGATGAAGTAATTTCAGGAATCAAAGAAGCTGAGTAATTTAATATTCTGCCTAATACATTTCTACAAAATGTTGTGTATTTTTTTTCAGAGTTATTATTTGAGCTATTATTAACTAAATGAAAGAGTGTTTCTTCTCCGAGCTCCAAAAGTTCAGCTGCTTTTTGAGCTTTATCATTCAATTTACCAATTTTTGGAAATACTTTATGAGTTTTGATGTCAACTATTAATTCACTTTCATTCTCATCTATCCTATAAAATCCGCCTTTCCCTTTATTGCCAGTAAAGCCATCTTGAATCATTTTCTTTATTAAATTTGCAGTGGGAATATTTTTTGACCCCACTTTATGAAATAGATCACTTTTAGGTAAAATTGAACCTAAAGTATCTACTACATCTGCCATCAAATCGACACCAATTAAGTCATATAATCCAAAAACACCTGTTTTGGGGATTCCCATTGGGCGACCCATTAAGGCATCAGCTTCTTCAATAGAAAGACCCAGCTTAAAAGCTTCGTCCATTCCCACCTGCAAAGCGTAAACGCCAACTCTATTTCCTAAAAACCCTGGTGTATCTTCGCAAGCAACAACACCTTTGCCAAGAATTCTGTCATTATAATCTGCTAATTTGGAAATAATCTTTGGGTTTGTATCATGTCCTCGAACCAACTCAAGTAATCTCATAAATCTTACGGGATTAAAATAATGGGTAATAGCAAAACGCTTTCTAAATGATAGAGGCATATCTTCAATTAATAGTTTTATAGGAATAGCAGATGTGTTTGAGGTGATTACACAATCTTCATTAATAACCTCATTAATTCTTTTGTATAAGTCTTTTTTGATGTCAAGTCTTTCAACAACCGCTTCAATTATTAAATCACACTCAGATAGCCTCTCAAAATGATCTCTGATATTTCCAATTTTTATTAGATTAGTTCTGTTTTTATGCATCAGTGCAGGTGGATCGGATTTTATTAATTTTTTTATAGCGTTTTCTGTGATGCTGTTGGGTTTATCTCCAGGTATATCTAATAATAAAACCTCTTGATTTGCATTGGCAATTTGACCTGCAATGCCACTTCCCATAGTTCCTGCACCAATCACAGCAACTTTTTTAAATGGAACGACTTTATGCATTTATGAATTCTCACTTTGAACTACAATTTTATATTTTTTATAAATGTTTTATTACAAAATCAATTATTTAGTTAGTTTACAATAATGGGCTTTACTTTTTCAATTGCTGTTTTTAGATGTTTTTCTAATTCTTTTTGTTTTAAATAAAATCGATGAGAAGGAACAGGTATAGAAATAGAATATATCTCTTTGTTGATTATAAAGGATGATCCTAGAGCAGATATTCCATCATTATTCTCATCAAAGTCATATGCAACTCCGTTAATTCCTGCCTTAGCGATTTCATCTTCTAATTTTTTAACATTTTTTCTTCTTTGTTGCTGGTTTTCACTTTTCAACAATGCTTTTGCTTTGTTTGTATCAAGTAAAGATAATGCTGATTTCCCACTTGCGGTGGTTGATAAGGGAAGTTTGAAACCTACTTTTGAATTAACGCCAAGTCTATATGAACCCAAAACCCTATCAAGTAATACCATGTGGGTTTTATCTAATATTGCTAAGTCTACTGTCTCTTTTGTTTTGTTTGAAAGTGAATTTATGATTGGGCTCAAAACTTTCACTACATCGTAATTATCCAAGGCAGCCAATTTATAGATTTCATCACCTAATTGAATGCCTTTATCTGAAGTGATTGACAGGTAATTTTCTTTTATTAGAGAGTTGACAATTCTTTGGACAGTTGACCTCGGTAAATTTGAGATTTTTGAAATTTTACCAAGACTAATTTTACTGTCTTTTTCTTTTTTTATAATTCTTAGTATTTGAAAGGCTCTGGTTAGAACTTGAATATTGCTACTAGATTTTTCCATGTTCAGTTTTATAAATTATTCTTGTAAGAAAGTTAGAATTACCATATAGTAATACACATGTACCAAATTATGATACACTTTAAAAGTAAAATTTATTAAGGAGGAATTTGTGACAATTAATATTCGTGGAATTGATTTTCAAGAAAATACAAAAAATGAAATGGGAATTGAATTTTATAATTTATCTCATCGGTTTGGATATCAATGTCCCAATTGGCCATATTTTAGAGATGTAAGAATTGAAAGAATGCATTATATGGCAAAATCAGGGGTTTTGTCTCAAACCCTTACCACGACCATGCATGTTACAACCCATATTGACGCACCTGCACACGTAGTTCAATCAACACCATTTATTGATGAAGTTCCTCTCCCACATTTTTTTGGTTCAGGAATTGTTGTGTCTATTCCCAAGAAGAAATGGGAGCAAATTACAGGAGATGATCTTGAAAAAGCCTGTGGTCACGCTATTAGAAAAAATGATGTATTAATAATAAATACTGGCTGGCATAAACGTTATGAAGATGGGGATTATTTTCCATATTGTCCTGGACTTGTTCCTTCAGCGGCTGAATGGATGATTGATAAAGGGGTAAAAGTGGTTGGCCATGATACACAGGCAAATGATCACCCATTAGCAACTGCGATTGGCCCGCAAAGAAACGGGCCTTTACTTCCCCATCTTGCAGAAGAATATAAGGAATGGTCTGGGGGAGTTGATTGGAAAGATGCATTTCCAGTATGGGAACCCGTCCACAATATGATTTTTAAAAAAGGGATTCTAGGCATCGAAAATGTTGGAGGGGATTTAGACGCAGTGACTGGTAAAAGATGTACTTTTGCATTTTTTCCATGGAATTGGGATAGAGGAGATGGCTGTATTATAAGATTAGTGGCAATGATTGATAAAAA
>CAZCWO010000026.1:8334-18742 GCA_964502335.1 uncultured Rhodobacterales bacterium
ATCAGGGTTGATGGTAAAGAGAAGTTAGCAAATCCTGGAGACACTGTATTTATACCTGGAGGCAAAGAAAGGGAAATTAGAAATGAAACCAATGAAACTGTAATGATGACCGTAATTATGCCTTATCCTCCAGAAAAGAGTTAGGGAGAAATTTTTATGAATAGCGATCCGTATTCTGTCTTTAATATTAAAGAAAAAGTAGCTTTGGTGGTTGGAGCAACTGGTGCATTTGGGAGAGTTGCATCTAAAACATATGCTGGCGCTGGTTGCAAAGTCGTTTTAACAGGGGGAAACAAAGCAGAATTAAATAAAATCTCAAAAGCAGTTAACGAAATTGGTTGCATTAGCAAAATCATTAATATTCGCCCTTCATCAGAGAAGGACTGTGAAAGAATTGTAGAAGAAACAGTTAGATCTTTTGGAAGAATAGATATTTTAGTAGTTGCCTCTGGAATTAATAAAGTTTCAAAAGTGGATGAAATGTCCCCGGACACTTTTAAAAATGTAATGGATGTAAATGTTACTCAATCATGGTTAATGGCAAGAGAAGTAACTAAGCAAATGAAATTGCAGGGTGAGGGTGGAAAAATTGTTTTAGTTTCATCTGCAAGGGGTTTGCTTGGTCACCCAGCTGGTTATTCAGCTTATTGCGCTTCAAAGTCCGCAATTGATGGAATAACAAAGGCATTGGGTTGTGAGCTTGGAAATTCTGGAATAACTGTGAACGCCATTGCTCCAACAGTTTTTAGGTCTCCTCTTACTGCATGGATGTTTGAAGATACTCCGGAAGCTGATAAAGTCAGGGCTGGATTTATTACTCGAGTGCCTAAAGGAAGATTAGGTGAACCCGAGGATTTAGCGGGTCCTCTACTATTTTTATCATCAAGTGCGTCTGATTTTTATACAGGCCATATTTTATACGCAGATGGAGGTTATACTGCAGGGTAAAAATAAATGATTGATAGGTTAACTGTTATTGGCTCAGGTTTGATGGGCCATGGAATTGCACTTAAATTTGCTCAACATGGTTGTGCTGCAACAGTCTATGACCCCAATGGAAGCTCTTTGGACACTCTGTTTGAAAGGATTGAAATTAGTTTGATGCAAATGAATGTGTCGAAATCAAATATAAAAAAATGCCTATCATTAATAAGAAAATCTAATAATTTGAAACAATCTTTAGAGAATTGTGAACTAGTAATTGAGGCAGCTCCAGAAAAATTGGAATTAAAGCAAGATATTTTTAAAGAAATCGAAAAACTCTCTTCAGATAAATGTATTTTTGCATCAAATACATCTGTAATTCCAATAAGTAGAATCGTTAATAAAATGAGAGATAAATCTAGGGCGTTAGGTACGCATTGGTGGAACCCACCTCATTTAATACCTCTTGTTGAAGTAATTAGAACTCAATGGACTAATGAAAGCGCTATTAGTAAAGTAATTAATATTTTAAATGAAATTGGAAAAACACCAGTTCGTGTTGAAAAAGATGTCCCTGGATTTATTGGTAATAGACTTCAACATGCTCTTTGGAGAGAGGCGATAAGTCTTGTGGAAAATGGTGTATGCGATGCCCAATCAATTGACATCGTAGTAAAATCTAGTTTTGGAAGAAGGTTATCTATTTTAGGACCTATGGAAAATGCAGACTTAGTAGGGACAGACTTAACTTTAGATATTCATGAGAATGTTTTTTATGATTTAGAAAACAGTAAGTATCCATCTAATCTCTTGAAAAAGCTTGTTAAAGGTGGAAAGCTAGGAATGAAAAGTGGGGAAGGGTTCCAAAAGTGGAAACCACAAGATTTAAATAAAATAAAACTAAAGATTAGTAAGCACCTAAAAGAATTAGAAAAAATAATTTAATTTCAAAAAGGAGACAAACATGGAATCAAACAAAATAAAAAAATCTTTTTCTAGAAGAAAGGTTTTAATTGGTGGTGGCGCAGCTATAGCGGCACCAGCAATACTATCGATAACTAGAGCGTACGCAGCTAACCCTAAACTAAAAGTAGGTTTTGTAAGTCCTAAGACAGGGCCTTTAGGTGGTTTTGCTGAAGCAGATGATTATGTTGTTGGAGCAATACAAAAAGTATTTAGTTCTGGATTATCAAATAATGGAAAAACTTATGAAGTTGAGATTATTTCTAAGGATTCTCAATCAAATCCGAATCGTGCTGCTGAAGTAGCGAGTGATTTAATATTGCGTGATGAAGTAGATATAATTTTAGCTCAAGCAACACCAGATACAACTAATCCTGTTGCTGACCAGGCAGAGATTAATGAAGTCCCGTGTATAACTACTAATTGTCCATGGCAGCCATACTTTTTTGGAAGAAATGGAAATCCTGCTAAAGGATTTGATTATACCTACCACTTTTTTTGGGGACTAGAAGATATTATTGCTGTATTTACTGATTTGTGGGGCGCAAGTGGTGTCGCAAAGAATGTTGGGGGATTATTTCCCAATGACGCTGATGGGAATGCATGGGGTCATCCTGAGTTAGGTTTGCCAAAACCACTTTCAGAAATGGGTTATAATCTAATTCACCCAGATCATTATCAACCTCTATCAGATGATTTTTCAGCTCAAATTAATGCATATAAAGATGCTGGCTGCGAGATTGTTACAGGAGTTATGATACCGCCTGATTTTGGAACTTTTTGGTCACAATCTGCTCAACAAGGCTTTAATCCTAAAGTTGTGACCATTGGTAAAGCTTTACTTTTTCCATCATTTGTTGATTCTTTGGGAGACAGAGGAGATGGACTTACTTCTGAGATTTGGTGGACGCCTGATCATCCATTTTCAAGTAGCTTGACAGGTACAAAAGCAAAAGAACTTGGAGCAAGTTATGTTGCGAGCACTGGAAGAAAATGGAACCAAGGGTTAGGGTTTCAACATGCATTATTTGAGGTCACAGCAGACGTTATTAAGAGATGTTCAGATTTAGATGATACAGCTGCTATTATGGCATCAATTAGTTCAACAAACCTTTCCACTATGGTTGGACAAGTAAATTGGTCTAATGGCCCAGTGAAAAATGTTACTAAAACTCCTTTGGTCTCTGGACAATGGCAAAAGGGAAGTGATGGCTTAGAATTAAAGATTACCAATAATTCTCATGCCCCTGCAATTCCAACAAATGGAACTTTAAAACTTCTATAATAAATTTAAAGCCTGCTTAATTTTTGAATTAAGCAGGCTATCCTAAAATTATGCAAAAGATTCTTGAAGCTAAAAATTTATGTAAGTCATTTGGTGCTGTAAATGTAGCTGATGAATTAAGTTTTTCTATATCTGAAGGTGAAGCTTTAGGAATCATAGGCCCCAATGGAGCAGGTAAAACTTCTTTGTTTAATTTAATTACAGGTACTATTAATCAAGATAAAGGCAGTATTCTTTTTAATGGAGAAATGATCGATCATTTAAGTTCTCCTGATCGATGCCATAAAGGAATATGTAGATCTTTTCAGATACCGCAGCCTTTTGGAGGGTTAAGTGTTTTTGAAAATACATTTGTTGCTGCTGCTCATGGTGCTGGATTGGACAGCTCTAAAGCAAATGAGACATGCATTCAAATTTTAGAAAAAACAGGTTTAATATCTAAAGCAAATCAATTAGCAAATTCATTAACTTTATTGGAAAGAAAAAGATTAGAATTAGCTAGAGCATTATGTGCTCAACCAAAGATACTTCTATTGGATGAAATTGCTGGCGGTCTTACAGAAAGTGAATGTAAGTCACTTATTCAAACAGTTAACGAAATAAAAGGTTCCGGTATTTCAATAATTTGGATAGAGCATATTGTTCATGCCCTTCTTTCAATTGTTGATAGATTAATTGTCATTAATTTTGGGAAAAAAATCGCTGATGGAAATCCTAAAAAAACTATGAAAAGCAAGGAAGTTAGAGAAATTTACATTGGGATTGAAGCTGATGCATAAAAAAATCCTTGAGACGAAAAATTTAAATGCTTTTTATGGCGATTTCCAGGCACTGTTTGATGTTTCTATAGATCTCTTTGAGGGAGAAATTATATCAATTATAGGTGCAAATGGTGCAGGCAAGTCAACATTTATGAAAGCAGTGACTGGCTTATTAGCTAAAGTTGAAAATGATATAAATCTAAAAGGAAAATCAATTAAGAACTTAAGAGCGGATGAAATAGCTAAAAAGGGTATTGCTATGGTGCCTGAAGGTAGGAAATTATTTCCATCATTAAGTGTTGAGGAAAATTTATTAATTGGTGGCCAAATTAATAGGATAGGTCCATGGAATTTAACTTCAATCTATAAATTATTTCCAGATTTATATGAGAAAAAAAATATGCCAAGCAATTTATTATCGGGTGGGCAACAGCAAATGGCCGCTATAGGGAGAGCGCTTATGTCTAATCCAGAAATAATATTATTTGATGAAATTAGTTTAGGATTGGCTCCAATTATTATCAAAAAAATATACCAAAATTTGCCCGATGTTATCAAAGATGGAATGAGTGCAATCGTTGTGGAACAAGATATTTCTAAAGCCATTGAAATTTCAAATAGAGTTTATTGTCTTCAAGAAGGTAAAATTGCCTTATCAGGTAATTCAAATAAATTAACACGAGAAGAAATAAGCAAAGCATATTTTGGAATGTAAAGTTATGGATTGGATAAATTCAATTATACAGGGAATTTTAGTAGGGGGGCTATATGCTCTGTTTGCTGCAGGCCTTTCTTTAATTTTTGGTGTAATGAGGCTGGTAAATATTGCTCATGGTGACCTAATAATTCTTTCTGCTTTTTTAGGACTAACGGTTTCAACTAGTTTAAACCTTCATCCGTTTGCTAGCCTAATTGTAGTTTTACCTATAATGGGTGTTTTTGGGTACCTATTGCAGAGGGGCATTCTCAACAAAACATTGGGCAATGATATTTTGCCTCCATTATTAGTTACTTTTGGCCTTTCAGTTATTATTCAAAATGGGCTTATGGAATTATATACAGCCGATCCCCAAAAGATGAATGCTGGAAATATTGAGGTTGCTAGTTTGAGTTTGCCTGGTGGTTTAAACATTGGTTGGTTTCCATTATTAATGTTTATAATTTCAATTATAATAATTGGTACCTTACAATTTATTTTTTATAAAACTGCTTTAGGGAGAGCATTTCGTGCTACTTCTGATGATCAAGAAATTGCTCAATTAATGGGTTTGAGCAAAAACCATATTTTTGGACTTGCAATGGCTATATCTATGATTGTTGTAGCGATAGCTGGTATATTTTTAGGAATAAGGACTAGCTTTGATCCTGCAGCTGGACCAAGCAGACTAATCTTTGGTTTTGAAGCTGTTATTATTGGCGGACTTGGCAACTTATGGGGAACTTTAATAGGCGGTATTATTTTAGGAGTTAGTCAAAATATAGGCGCTAAAATAAACCCAGGATGGCAGCTGCTTGCTGGGCATGTTGCTTTTTTAGTAGTTTTGGCGGTTCGTCCAAAGGGTCTTTTCCATAGGATTGATGGCTAATGACCACGGATCATTTTGAAATTGTTCAATCCTCTCCCTCAAGTAGAATAAGTCTCTTTATTGCTCTTTTTATCATTATTATTTTATTTTTAGCTCCTTGGTGGGCTGGAAGAGCAGATATCAGGTTACTAAGTGAGATTTTTCTTTATTTATCGTTAGCGAGCTTATGGAACTTGTTAGCTGGATACTGCGGATTAGTTTCAGTCGGCCAACAGGCATATGTAGGTTTTGGTGGTTACCTACTTTTTGCTTTAACCATCTTTGCTGGCTTCAATCCATTATTAGCTGTTCCAATTTCAGGAATATTTGGTGCATTAATCAGCTTGCCAATAGCATTTTTAATTTTTCGGCTTAGGGGAGCATATTTCGCTATTGGCACTTGGGTTGTGGCAGAGGTTTTTCGTTTATCTTTTGCACAAATACAGTCTCTAGGAGGAGGGTCTGGTTCGAGTTTGCCAGTATCAATCGTTAAATCAATAGCTTCAAGTAAAGCAATGAGAGAGTCATTAATATATTGGATGATACTTGGACTAACAGTTTTGATATTAGTTTCAGTATATTTAATACTAAGATCTAGAAGGGGGATAGCTTTAATAGCAATCAGAGATAATGAGTTAGCTTCAGAAAGCTTAGGAATCAATATTTTGCGATCTAAATTATTTGTTTATATAGTTACATCTTGCTTGACTACCATATTGGGCTCATTGATTTTTCTTCAGAAATTAAGAATTTCACCAGATGCTGCTTTTAATGTGAATGATTGGACAGCATTTGTAATATTCATAGTAGTAATTGGTGGAATAGGTACTATAGAAGGGCCTATCATAGGTGTATTAGTTTTCTTTGCTTTGAGAGAGACACTAGCTGATTTGGGGACTATGTATTTAATTATGCTTGGATGTGTGGCTATAGCTGTGATGATAAAAGCTCCAAAAGGGATTTGGGGATATGTCAGTTCAACCTTTAAAATTGAACTTTTCCCATTGAGCAGAAAACTTAAAACAATAAAGGGGAATTGAGATGCAATATTTTTCTGAAGAACATTCAGCTGAGGTAGTAAAGCAGCAGTATGCAAATTGCAAAGATTTAAGGTTAAAAACAATCATGGAGAGTGCTGTTAATCATCTTCATCAATTTGTCAAAGAAGTAGAACCTACTCAAGAGGAATGGATGTATATGATTGAATATTTAACTAAAACTGGTCAGAAGTGCGATGATAAGAGACAAGAATTTATTTTATTATCAGATGTGCTTGGAATTTCTGCTCTGGTTGATACGATCAATAATCGTAAAACTTTAAATGCAACTGAATCGACCGTTCTTGGACCATTTCATGTAAAAAATGCTCCAAAAAAACAAATGGGAGACAATATTAACTATGACGGTAAAGGTGAACCTGCATATATTTTTGGTTCTGTTAAAGATACTGACGATAATCCAATAGATGGAGCAGAAATTGATGTATGGCAAGCGAATGATGACGGATTTTATGATATTCAACAACCAGATACTCAACCAGAAATGAATTTAAGGGGTATTTTTACAACTAAAGAGGATGGAAAATACTGGTTTAAATCGGTTAAACCTAAATTTTATTCTATCCCTACAGACGGACCGGTGGGAACAATGATATATGCTACTGGAAGACACCCCAACAGGCCCGCACATTTACATTATATAGTGAGTGCTGAAGGGTATAAACCAGTCGTAACTCATGTTTTTGTTAAAGGAAGTGAATACTTAGATTCAGATGCTGTGTTTGGTGTCAAGGATAGCCTTATTAGTGAGTATGTTTTGATTGAAGACGATGTTAAGGCTAGAAATGTTGGTTTTGATATTCCTTATTACGAACTAGAGTTCAATTTTGTATTAGAAAAAGTTTCATTATGATACTAAAAATTTCTATCATTTATAATAATTACAAATTTGTAAGAACTTGAGTTTATGAACTTTCTTTGTTTGCATGATAACTAAAATCACCAGGATCAGAAAGATCTGGAACAGTCCAACCATCAAGATCATATTCAGACATACATTGTTCAGCAAAGCCTTTAAATTTGTCAGCATTACCAGAAGCTTGAGCTCCAAATAAACAGTATCTCCTAATTTCTTCAGTAGAGCCCCCATAATTAATTTCATATAATTCGTGTCTACCGCCAAATTCTGAAGCTATACTGTCCCAAAGAAGTTTTAATAGTTTAACTCTTTCTTCTGCTTTATAACCATTCGAACCACGAAGATATTTGTCTATGTAAGGAGATAGCTCCGGGTTTTTAAAGTCTCTAGCATGTGAATTTAAATAAATCAGCCCTGATGCAACTGTTTGTTCGATAATATATTTAATTTTTGTATATGCCATTGTTGCTATGATCTGGTACGCATTTCCTGGGTCCATATTTGGTAAAACATAATCTTCAATCCAAGGTTTAGGGTCTTTAACCATTGCGTCAGATAATCCCCAAAATAGATTTCTCCAGGCAATTACTTCACCAACGTTTGCTTGAACCCCTCTATAATCTTTAGTGCCTGCAGCCTCTACAGCTTTTAGAAGTAATCCTGCAATAAAATCTAATTTGACAGCAAGTCTTGTGCAGCCATGCACAACGAATCTTGGAAGGAAACCTGTCTGTGGGAAAAAATTATTTGCTTTCTCAATGTCTCCATAGACAAAAACATTTTCCCAGGGCACCAAAACTTTGTCCATAATAAAAACAGCATCATTTTCATCAAGACGACTTGATAATGGCGCGTCAAATGGACTGCCCATAACTGTTGATGTCATTTCATAAGATGTTCTGCATATAAATTTTATTCCCGGTGCGTTTGTAGGAACCATAAAAACCAATGCAAACTTTTTATCTTGCAGGGGGATTAAACCGTGATGGGCAACGAAAGTATAATTTGTTAAAACTGATCCTGTTGCCACAACTTTTGCACCAGATACGATGAGTCCGGCATCAGTCTCTTTCTCAACTTTACAACATACATCAGAAGCTTCATTTGGAGGTCGATCCCTATCAACAGGAGGATGAATTATAGCATGATTAATAAATGGTACTCTTTCTTGGCTGAATTTATACCAACTTTTAGCATTTTCTTGAAAAGGGTCATAAAATTCTGCATTTGCGCCTAAAGTTGCAAGAAATGCAGCTTTATAATCGGGAGCGCGACCAATCCATCCATATGTTATTCGTGCCCACTCAGCTATAGCATCTCTTCCAGCAATTAAATCGTTCACATTTTTTGGAGCTTTAAAAAATGCATGAGTTTTCCCACCGTTTCCTGTATCTGTAGGCAATAAAAGTTTTTTACTGTGTTTTGAATCGTGAAGTGCGTCAAATAGACGAGCAGTCATTCTGGAAGTATTCCTAAAGGCAGGATGCGTTGTAACGTCTTTTACTTTTTCACCATAAATAAAAACTTCTCTTCCGTCTCTTAAATCTTCTATATATTCATCACCAGTCATTGGTTTTTTAAAACTAACTTTACCAATATTTTTTGGTGACTGGTTAAATTCTTCTTTATCTATAATTGGAATATCATCCATTTCGCATTCCCCATATAAGATTTACATTTAAGAATAGTAATTAATCATCAGTTTCACATATTTTTAAGAATCATAAAAAAGGCAAATAATATTCTCTTACTTCATCAACATTTTTATCTTCTAAGCGACTTGCTTCATCCTTTTTAATTTCTATAAAAGCATTGCAAAACTTTTCTCCTATTTCTGATTTAAGAACCTTGTCCTTTTCAAGTGTTGCAAGAGCTTTTGACAAACTGGAAGGCACATGCTTAGTCGCTCTAACATTTTCCATTCCGTCAAGATCTTCAACAGGCGGTAACTTATATTTATTTTTCATTCCTAATAAACTAGCTTTTAAAACAGATGAAGTAACAATATATGGATTCCCTGCCCCATCAGCTGTCCTGTGTTCTATTCTTGCAGAATTAGAAGATCTAGTGGAGGTTCTAATTGTAACCATTCTATGATCTCCTGCCCAATTAGCCCAATAGCCCGCCATAGATGCCGGTTGTAATCTGTCATAGCTGTTAACTGTTGAAGCTAACAGGGCTGATAACCCCTCATGGTGATGGATTAATCCGCTAATGCAATTATTGGCTACATCGGACAATTTACCTTTTTGTTCTATAATGTTTATTTTACTTTTATCTAAAAAACTAAAATTGACGTGCAAACCTGAACCACCTCTATCTGGTATTGGTTTAGGCATAAAAGAAAGGATTAAACCTTCATTCAAAGCAATTTCTTTAGCCATGGTTTTAAATAAAAAAGCATTATCGCAAGCTTTCAGAGCTTCATCAAAACCTAATGTTAACTCAAACTGGCCATTATCATATTCACCATTAATACTTTCAACTGGTAAACCTACATTTGATGCTGATTCCCAAATTTTCGCCATTAAATTTTTAGGGTCATTTGATGGACCAGTTCCATAAACAAAGGCACCAGGGGTATTGTATGGGACCCAAACACCGTCTTCATCTCTTTCAAACACATACGCTTCATATTCAATTCCGATCATTGGCTTGAGATCAAGCTCAGAGAATTCCTTTATTGTGTTTTTTAAATTAGTTCTTGCACATAACTCATAATCATTACCATCAAATTTAAGGTCTCCTAGAGCTATTTCAGTATTCTCTTGCCATGATGGATATCTATCTTTGTCTAAGGCTAAATTCATATCAGGGATTCCATCAAAAAGTCCTGTACCAGGTATATTTAGCAAATCCCTATCAAATGAAACAGCTAGCGCGCATGCTGCAAAACCTACATGTCCGCTTTTACCTAAATCAGGCTGTATGTATTTTCCCTTAGGTAAACCAAGAAAATCACAATAAAGTGCACGTGTCCTAGTCATTTTTTT
>CAZCWO010000027.1:0-18196 GCA_964502335.1 uncultured Rhodobacterales bacterium
TGAACAATTATTATTTTTTGCAGCTTTTATAACTTCTTTCACCCTATCAACTGATCCAATATTACCTGGGTTAATTCTCAGACAAGCCGCACCAGATTCTGCAGCTTCTATAGCCCTTTTATAATGAAAATGAATATCTGCTATAATCGGTATTATAGATTTTCTAGCAATTGTTTTAAGTGCCTTGGTGCTCTCAATGTCTGGACAAGAAACTCTTACAATATCTGCTCCTGCATTTTTTATAGTTTCTATTTGATTAAGAGTTGCAACAATGTCTGGCGTTAAAGTGTTGGTCATAGATTGAACAGAGATAAAGGAATCTCCCCCTACCAATACATCTCCAACTTTCACCGAATTTGTCCTTCTCCTTAAAATTTTCTCAAGGGGTTTATTTTGCTCTTTTTTCATAACTTTAATAAGTTTCGTCTTTATAGCGGATCTTATTTAAAATATAATCTAATTTTACAGCCTGAATTATATCACCGCTTTCACCAATAGATTGAATACCTATATCTATAACATCTATACCTACAGCGCCTGAATTTCCCAATGTGATTAACAAACTTTTGTTATTAGGAACAATTAAATTATGCCCGCTTTTGAGCATGCCTGAATAAAACATCTCTCCATCTAAATGAATAATCTGAACCCAAGAATCTTTAATTCCTACAAAGTTAAAATTTTCATAGTTTTCTGGATCAAATATATCAATAACTTGATTAGAACTACTAACTTGATCCTCTTCAATTAAAGTAGAACTGTCCAGGTTGGTAACATTATCATCAGTTGTATTATTTATAAAATCATTTTTTTTGTTTTGAGTTTCGTTTATTAACATTGAGTTGGAACTAATGTCTGCAATGTTTTTATCTAAAATATTTGATTTATTATCCAAATTATTATTTTGCAATAAACTTCCTTCATCTTTCTGATACGTTTTGTTGTCGCCTATTTCTGATAACAGCTCAATATTATATTCATTATTGTTTACTTCAAATTTTTGTTCTTCAGAATTTCTCAAAGAATAAAAATACCAGCCCGCATATGAAAATATAATTAATAAAGACAATACTAAACCAAACATAACAATATTTGAGTTTTCATTAGGTAATTTTGATTCTGGAAAAATATAAGGATCAAGATCTTTTTTATCATAATATTCGGCTACCCATTTTCTTATAATAGGTTCTGGATCAGTGTTTGTGGTTCTACAAATTAATTTTATATAGCCAGTTTCGTATGTTCTTCCTGGAAGTTTGTCATACTCATCATTTTCAAGAGCCTCCACCATAAATTTTGAAATTCTTGTAGCTCTACTTATCTCAGAGATAGACAACTCTTTAGCTAACCTTGCTTGCCTTAGCATTTCCCCAGGACTTTGAATAAAGTCTTCTTCTATGGTTTCACTATTTGTGTCTTCACTCATTTTTACTATTACCTAGACTGAATGAGAATACATTTTATATTTTTTTATTTATCTTTACCATTAACATATTCAAATTTGAAGAAAATTCATTTTCTAACTATCAAGTTCTTTATCAAGGCCAAATGCACTATGAAGGCTTCTTGCAGCCAATTCCATATATGAAGCATCAATAAGAACACTAATTTTAATTTCAGAAGTTGAAATCACCTTTAAGTTTATTGATTTTTCAGCTAAAGTATCAAACATTTTTTGAGCTACACCTGATTGAGTTTTCATACCAATTCCAATTACAGAAATCTTTGCGACATCACTATCAGTTAATACTTTCTTAAAACCTATATCTTTTTTTATTGTCTCCATTATTTTGATTGACTCTTTTAGTTCAGTTTTTGCAATAGTAAATGACAAATCTGTAGCGTTACTATCTACAGAGGATGACTGAACAATCATATCAACATTAATAGACTCAGCACCAAGAGCTTTAAACAGCTTTGAAGCTTGACCTGGCTTATCAGGAATACCTACAATTGTTAGTTTAGCTTCATCTAAAGAAAAAGCAATTCCACTTACATTTTTTTTCTCCATAATTTCTTCCTCGTCTAATACTAATGTACCCGTCTTGTTTTCGAAACTAGATAAAACATTAACTTTTAATTTATATTTCATTGCCAATGCTACAGATCTTGTTTGAAGAACCTTTGCACCTTGACTGGCCATTTCCAACATTTCCTCATATGAAACTTTTTCAAGCTTTTGAGCTTTTGGCACCATTCTTGGGTCTGCTGTATAAATACCATCAACATCTGTATAAATATCACAACTCTTAGCATCAAGTGCTGCTGCTATTGCTACAGCTGAAATATCTGAACCACCCCTGCCTAGTGTTGTGATTCTATTTTCTTCTGAAACCCCTTGAAAACCTGGTATAATAGCTACCTCATGATTACATAATGATGATATTAAGTTTTCAGTCTCTATTCTATCGATGTTGGCTTTATAATGAATACTATCAGTAAAAATAGGTATTTGCCAACCCATCCAAGAACGTGCCTTAACACCTAAATCATTCAATGCCATAGCAAGTAATCCAGCTGAAACTTGTTCCCCTGAAGAAACAACGACATCATATTCTTTTAAATTTCTTGAACGAGAAATATTTTCTGTTAAATTAACGAGGTTGTCTGTAGTACCTGCCATAGCTGAAACAACAACAACTATTTTTTTTTTCTTTAAGTATTGTTCTTGAACCTTTTTTGCTACATTTCTAATGCAGTTTATATCCGCTACAGAAGTTCCCCCAAATTTCATTACGATGATAGACATTTACATTGATTCTTGATTTTATTAGATAATTATTAATATTTATAGCAGTATTTAGTCAAAGAAACATTAAAGTGCAAGTAATAGTAGTTTTATAATATGGTTATTATATGAACTCAACTATAGATGATAAAGAAATAAGTTCATTCAACAAGTTTGAAGATAACTGGTGGGATGAAAGTGGCGCATTTAGTTCTTTACATAAAATAACACCTTGTAGAGTTGAATATATTATTCAAGTAATTCGAAGAAATATAAATAGTCAAAATAAATTTCCTAATAACTCAATTTGCTCAGGACTAAATATATTAGACGTTGGGTGTGGTGGAGGAATTTTATGTGAACCACTATCAAAACTAGGAGGAAATATTACTGGTATTGACGCATCACCAAATGCCATAAGAACCGCCAAAAAACATTCCAAAATAATGGATTTAAAAATTAACTATAAATGTGGTAGTATAGAAAAATTCAAACCAATGAAAAAAAAATTTGATTTGATAATAGCTTCAGAAGTTATTGAGCATGTTGCTAATAGAAAAGTTTTCTTAGATTCAATTTACAAACTTTCATCAAAACAAACTTCTGTCGTAATCACCACAATTAATAAATCTATACCTGGTATACTTCTTGGAAAGTTTGCTGCTGAATATATTTTTAGCTTAATCCCAAAAAATACTCATGATTGGAGAAAATTCGTTTCACCTAAAACTTTATTCGAGGAGGCTAAAGATTCAGGAATATTATTAAATAATTTCATTGGATTCATTCCAGATCCTCTGGAGAAAAAATTTAAATTATCGCCCTATTTAGGAGTTAACTATGCTGCTTCTGGAATTTTAATTTAAAATAAAAGTATTTAAGCATCATCTTTTAACCAAGGAATAGCATTAATCTCTATTCCTTCATCTAGTAATTCCTCTGCCTCTTTACTACTAACTTTACCGTAAATCCCTCTTTCCTTAGCATCACCTTTTGATATCAATCTAGCTTCATTAGCGAAGTTTTCACCCATATTTTCACAGGTATTTTCTATATATTTTTTCATATTTCTCAGAATAGATCTTATTTCGTTTTCACCTGCTATGGCTTTGTATTCTGTATTTTGAGAAATATTATTTATCTTTTTATTAGAAGTTTCTTTGATTAATTTTTTTGATGATTTCACTGCTGGAGCCATCAAAGCTTTGCTTATTTCTTTATCATGGCAAGTCGGACACGAAACTAAACCTTTTCTAACTTGCTCTTCATAATCTTCAGATGTCCTAAACCAACCTTCAAATTTATGTTCTTGTTTGCAAATTAAAGAATAATTAATCATTATAGCCTCAAAATTTAAATTAACTTCCCATGGCAATGTTTGAACTTTTTTTCTGATCCACATGGGCATTTAGCGTTTCTTGGAACTTTACCCCAACTAGAATGATCATGTTCAACTTGGCTGTTATTTTTTTTAATTTCAACTGTTTTAACATCCTCTTTTTCTTGTTGAACTTCTAAATGAGATAATACTGATGTAATGACTGTACGCAAGTTTTGCAACATTTGTTCAAATAAAATAAATGCTTCTCTTTTATATTCATTGAGAGGATCCTTTTGGCCGTAAGCACGTAGACCTATACTTTGCCTTAATTGTTCTAACGCTTGAAGATGTTCCTTCCACTGTTGGTCAAGGACTTGCAGTAAAAGAGATTTTTCTGCAGTTCGAAATATTTTTATACCGAGTTTAGTAGCTCTTTGCGCCATAAATTCATCGGACAATATTTTTAATTTTTCTTCTATCTCTTCTTCAGCAATACCTTCGGTTTCAAACCATTCTTTCGAATCTATTTTAATTCCCAAAATTTTTTCTGCGTCTGAATTCAATTGTACATTATCCCATTTATCCACATATGAGCCTTCAGGAATAGACTTAATGACAATATCTGAAATAACTTCATGTCTCATATCTTTAACAGTATCCAAAACGTTCTCTGAACTCATAATTTCTCTTCTTTGCTCAAATACAACCTGTCTCTGATCATTCATTACGTCATCAAATTTCAATAATTGTTTTCTAATATCAAAATTACGTGATTCTACCTTTTGTTGGGCTTTCTCCAAAGCTTTATTGACCCAGGGATGAACTATAGCTTCACCCTCTTCAAGACCCAATTTTTGAAGCATTGTATCAAGCTTTTCCGATCCAAAGATCCGCATTAAATCATCTTGAAGAGATAAAAAAAACTTTGATGAGCCAGGATCTCCTTGACGACCAGATCTTCCACGCAATTGATTATCTATTCTCCTAGATTCATGCCTTTCTGTGCCTATGACAAACAACCCACCTGCCTCAATCGTTAAACTTTTATTTTGATTAATTTCATTCTCTATTTCAGTCTTTTTATTTGATAATGTTTCTTGTTTGCCAACATTTGTCTCAGACAGTTTTTCTATTCTTCTATCTAAGTTACCTCCCAACTGAATATCCGTTCCCCTTCCTGCCATATTTGTTGCTATTGTAACCGCTCCCGAAACTCCAGCTTCAGCAATGATCCCAGCTTCCTGTTCATGGAACCTAGCATTTAAGACTTTATGAGGAATTTTCTTTTTCGTTAATTCATTAGAAAAGCTTTCTGATTTTTCTATAGAAACAGTTCCAACCAAAACAGGTTGTTTTCTTTCTTGGCACTCTTTAATTAAATTTATTACTGCTTGGTCTCTTTCCTTGCTGGTTCTATAAACCTCATCATCATAATCCTCTCTAGCAACCGCTTCGTTTGTGGGAACATCAATTACTTGAAGATTGTAGATTTCTTCAAATTCTCCTGCCTCTGTAATTGCAGTACCTGTCATGCCAGCTAATTTAGGGTACTGACGAAAATAATTTTGAAAAGTAACTGAGGCAAGAGTTTGATTTTCAGGTAAAATAGGTACATTTTCTCTTGCTTCAATAGCTTGGTGCAAACCATCAGAAAATCTCCTGCCATCCATTGCCCTTCCAGTAAACTCATCAATTATTACAACTCTGCCCCCTCTCACAATGTAATGCGTATCTTTTTGAAATAGCTTATGGGCTCTCAGAGATTGATTGACATGATGCAGTACACCAACATTTGAAATGTCATATAACCCCCCATCTTTCAAAATATTATTGTCAAATAATAATTTTTCAATATTTTCAAGGCCTTGATCGGTAAGTGTAACTGAACGTTGTTTCTCATCCAAATCATAGTCATCTTGGCTTAACTTAGGAATAAATATATCAATACTTTTATATGTATCTGAACTTGTCTCAGCTTGACCTGAAATTATCAAAGGCGTTCTTGCTTCGTCTATAAGAATAGAGTCAACCTCATCAATTATCGCATAATGGGGTTTTCTTTGAACCATATCCTCTAAGCGAAATTTCATATTATCTCTTAAATAATCAAAACCAAGCTCATTATTGGTTGCATAAGTAACGTCGGAATTGTAAGCCAATTTCCTCTCTTCTTCAGATTTAGATGGAATGACACAACCAACTGACAATCCAAGAAATTCATAAATTTTACCCATCCACATTGAATCTCTATTTGCCAGGTAATCATTAACAGTTACAACATGAACACCCTTTCCAGAAAGTGCGTTTAAATATACAGCCAAAGTTGAAACCAATGTTTTGCCTTCACCAGTTTTCATTTCAGCAATATTCCCTTGATGAAGAATCAACCCCCCTAAAAGCTGAACGTCATAATGCCTTTGGCTTAATGTTCTTGAAGCTGCCTCTCTAACGGTAGCAAATGTTTCCTCAAGCAATTCATCTTCGGTTGAACCATTTTGCAGTTTAGATCTAAAAATTTCGGTCTTGTTTTTAAGCTCTTGATCAGTTAGTTTTTTGAATTTGCTTTCAAGAGAATTAATAATATCAACTCTTGGTTGCATTTCCTTTAATTTTCTTTCATTGACAGTGCCAAACAATTTTGAAAAAAAATGTTTCATTCAAATTTCCTAAACAAGTAAACAAAAATATTGTTGTAATTTAATATTTTTGTAATTAATTTTAAAGACATTGATATATTGGTTATCTTTTTCCTGCAACATTCATTATAAATAAATATTTATTTTTATATTTTCAAAGTAGATTTTATTGAGATTTAATTTTATTTAATTATTGGAGATCATAAATGCATTTAATCAAATTTATTATAAAGTTTTCAGTGATTGGTTTTTTAACCATTTTTTTTAACTTCAATGTTTATGCACAAAACGCTCCCATTGTTGCTCAAGTAAATCAAGAAGAAATTTCATTAGAAACTTTAATTCATGCTATCAATGATTTACCAAAAGAAATTCAGTCCCAACCTTTTTTAAGCTATTACGAAGATCTTTTAGAAAGAGTTATTGATATTAAGTTAATTTCCCAAGAAGCAGAAAAAATAAACCTCGCAGATGACGCTTCTGTGCAAGCAGCAATAGAGTATGTTACTGAAAAAATACTTATGCAAGCTTACTTAGCTAAATATGTTCAAGAAAATATCACTGAAGAGAGTTTAAAAAATTCTTATAAAAACTATATTGCCGATGTAACTAGTAGAGAGGAGGTAAAAGCAAGTCATATATTATTAGATACCGAAGTGGATGCACTTCTAGTAATAAAACAATTGAACAATGATGAAAGCTTTGAAGAATTAGCCAAGATGAAATCGAAGGGTCCTTCAGGTCCTTCAGGTGGAGATTTGGGTTGGTTTAGAAGAGGACAGATGGTTCCTGCTTTTGAAAATGAAGCTTTCAATCTTGCGCCAGAAGAGATATCTCAAAACCCTGTTCAAACACAATTTGGCTGGCACGTTATAAAGGTGTTTGAAAAACGAATACCAGAGGCACCAAGCTTCGAAAGTGTAAAAGTTAAACTCATTCAAGACAACGAAAGAAGGTTAATATCTAAAAGAATTCAGGAACTCAGAAAAGTTGCATCGATAGAAAAAATGACATCAAATGAATTAGAACCACTACTTGATTTACCAGCTAGGAAACAATGACGTTTAAAGAAAGTCCCCTTAAACCAAAAATGCCTCATGAAATACAAGTTATAGAAGGCGTTGCTATGGCTAGTATAGGTTCTAATATAAATTATCAAGCTAGGGATGACCTACTTCTCATTACTTTTAGTAAAGGCACAACTGCGGCAGGAATTTTTACTAAATCAAGCACTTCGTCTGCTGCAGTTAAATGGTGCAAAAAAAATATAAGATCAACCGATACTCGCGCTATAATTATTAATGCTGGCAATGCAAATGTATTCACGGGAAAGGCTGGTTTTGACGCCGTTAAAAACATTGTTTCTAAAACAGCTTCATCTTTAAACCTATCTAAAAAAGAAGTGTTGATTGCTCAAACTGGTGTTATTGGAGAGCCTTTAGATTATATAAAGATTATTAAGTGTATCGATAATCTTAGTAAAACTCAGAAGGATGATTGTTGGCTTGCAGGAGCAAAGGCTATAATGACCACTGACACTTTTCCGAAGTACTATAGCTTAAGTTTCAAAGTAGGTAATAAAAAAGTAAATATTACTGGCATTGCAAAAGGCTCTGGAATGATAGCTCCAAACATGGCGACAATGTTATCTTTTATTTCCACAGATTTAAACATTTCAAAAAATATTCTACAAAAACTTTTAGAAGAAATTTCTGAAGAAACATTTAACTCTATAACAGTAGATGGGGACACATCTACTAGCGACACAGTTATATTGTCAGCAACAGGTAGAGCTGAAAACAAACGAGTCACAAATCAAATCAGTGAAGAATATTTAATTTTTAAAACAGCCTTATTTTCTGTGTGCAAAAATTTAGCCTTGCAAATAGTTAGGGATGGTGAAGGAGCATCAAAATTAATAACTATTTCTGTTAGAGGAACTTCAAGCAAAAAAACATCAAAAAAAATTGCTCTTTCTATAGCTAATTCTCCTTTGGTTAAAACTGCCATTGCTGCAGAAGATGCCAATTGGGGAAGAGTAATTATGGCAATTGGAAAAACTAATTTGAAACTAAATTTAAAAAAGCTCAAAATTTATTTTGGCAATCATATCATTGCATCCAATGGGAAAAGGGATGAAAGTTACAATGAAGAAATTGTGTCAAAATACATGAAAAATGATGAAATAAATATCTTGATAGACTTTGGCAAGAAAACCAATCAAGCTAGAGTTTGGACATGTGACCTTACTCATGATTACATAGATATTAATGGAAGTTATAGAAATTAAATTATATTATGAATATCAAAAATAATATCTTTGTGTCAGCTGTTGCTATGATTGATGTTGACAGTAGGATCTTAATATCCAACAGAAAAAATAGAAAACAACTTTCAAATTATTGGGAATTCCCGGGCGGTAAAATTGAAAACAATGAAACCCCTGATGCTTGCTTGATTAGAGAATTAAAGGAAGAAATTAATGTTGATGTAAGTAAGAGCTGCATTGCTCCAATCGGGTTTTCTACTTCCTCATACTCAGAATTTGACATAACTTTACTCCTTTACATCTGTAGAAAATGGATTGGCACACCCATACCGCTTGAAGGGAATGATATCAAATGGATTACCCCCAAGGATTTAAAGTTACATAAAATGCCCGAAGCAAATTCAAGTCTCATTCCAATCTTGTTAGATTTAATTTAGCTTTTCTACCACAATTTTTTTTTAAAGATTTCTAATTTAACTGAGTTTATCTGTCCAAGCTGTAACAGTTAATAATTCAAAACTAGTATTAATTTTGTTGTTATTTTTAATTGTCTTTTTTAGTAAATTAAAAACCTTTCTATTTATTGTCTTTGAAGTTGATTGCATACAATTAGTTTGGCCCATGCCTCTAAGGTCGTATAATAAATCCAACAGATTTGAATGAGAAACATTAATTTTTTCAGTGTCGATTACTGGCATCTTGAACCCAGAATTTTGTATTAGAGAGCCAACGCTTCTAATATCAAGAAACGGAATAATTCTTGGTGACGACCCTCCTAATAATTTAATTTCTATATCTATCAATAACTTTTGCAAATCAGCAAGCGTTCTGCCGCCAAAGAAATTTATTAACAACAAGCTGTCTGGTTTCATTATCTTTCTTAAATTATTCAAAAGCTTAGGCACATTTTCGGTCCAATGAACAAAAAAAGAGGATAAAATAACATTGTACCTATTTTCCTTAAATGGAAGATTCTCAACATCAATAACAACAGAATTAAAGTCATTCAATCTTGCCTTGTTACAATAATTTAAAAGGAAATCAGTTTGAATAAGATTGTTTATCTTATTTTTGTTCTTAAGTAGCAAACCTAATTCACCATAGTGGCACCCTAAATCAAGTCCCAGCTCGAAACATCTGTTAACTTCAAATAATCTTTCATAAACTCTCTCAGCTGAAATTTTTTTCAAGTAAGAAAACTTTTCCCAATTATTAAACGCTCGCTCTCTTCTTAATTTGTGTATTTTGATATTAAATATTTTATTCATTAGGATTTTTAGAAATCATAGTTACAATCTTCCAAAATATTATGTAATAATAAATCATTTTTTAAAATTAATAACTATTATTAAGATTATTTATTCTATTTAAAACATGACACAAAAAAATAACTTAACAATTAAAATCTACACAACAAAATCATGTGGATATTGTTTTTTAGCAAAAAAACTTTTGGAAAAAAATAATTATAATTATAAGGAAATAGATGTCTCTGATAGAGAGGATATAAGACAAGAAATGACAAAACTTTCAAATGGCTTAAGAACTGTTCCACAAATCTTTATTGGGGGAAAACATATTGGTGGATTTGCTGAACTCAATAAAATCCATTTAGATGGAAAATTAATTTAAAGATTAATAAATCGTTCTTTTCTAGATGATATTAATTCACTGCCAGTAAATTGCATGACCTTCTTCAAATTTGATTTCAAACTTTCTCCTAATGAAGAAATTACCGTTTCAGGATCACGATGAGCTGCGCCAATAGGTTCAGGGACAATCTCATCAATAACTTTTAACTTCAACAAATCTTGAGCCGTTAGTTTTAAAGCATTAGCTGCCTGTTCATAATGTTCGGAACTTCTCCAAAGTATTGAGGAACATCCTTCAGGGGATATTACAGAATAAATTGAATGCTCCAACATTAAAACTTTATTGGCTGTAGCTAATGCAACAGCACCCCCAGATCCTCCTTCACCGGTAATTGTAGATAATATTGGCACTGAAGCATTCAATGAAGTTTTAATGCATTGAGCAATTGCCTCAGCTTGCCCTCTCTCCTCAGCTCCTTTTCCAGGATATGCGCCTGCGGTATCAATAAAGGTTAAAACGGGAAGTGAAAACTTTTCAGCAAACTTAATTAATCTTTGAGCTTTTCTATACCCTTCAGGTCTTACCATACCAAAGTTATGAAAAAGTCTGCTATCAACAGTTTTGCCTTTTTCTATTCCGATTATAACTACTGGGGTTTTATCAATTTTTGCAACCCCTCCTAAAACAGCTTTATCTTCAGCATAGCTCCTATCCCCAGCAAGGGGTTGCCAATTAACAAACAAATTTTTAATAATATCACTTGGATGCGGTCTCAGAGGGTGCCTTGCAACTTTAACCTTCTCCCAAGGCGTTAGTTTTGAGTAAGTTTTTTTGAGCTCTTTTTCTAGTTGTTCTTCTAGTTTGCTAACTTCTAAGCCAATATTAATGCCATCTCCAGAAGAAAGATGTTTTAATTCTTCAATTCTTCCCTCTAAAATTGATATTGGCTTCTCAAAATCTAAAAAATGATACATAATTAATACCTTTTTAAACTATAGTTCATAATTTACCCATCTGCAAGAGGATGCACATCATATACCAACCCAAGAAGCCTTTTATTCTCAGTATGCGTATAGATTTGAGTAGTTGAAATATTAGAATGACCTAACAACATTTGGATAGACCTCAAATCAGCACCCCTATTTAATAAATGACTAGCAAAAGAATGCCTGAAAGAATGAGGGGATACCTTTGATTTGTTCAAGCCTGCCTTTATAGCAATTTTTTTAATTTGATATGAAATGTTTTGCCTGCTTATGTGCTTTTTATTTCTTGAAGGAAAGAGATACTTAGAGCTAACAGCATATTCTAAAGTATGTCTTTTGATGATCCAATTATCAAGTGATTTTCTTGCTGAATTAGTTAAGGCAACTACTCTTTGCCTATTTCCCTTACCCTTAACGATAATAGTTTTTTGATTTTTATCTAAACCCTCAAGAGGCAGTGTAATTAGTTCAGATATTCTTAAACCTGTAGAATATAATAGTTCAATAACACAATTAATGAGCTCACTATTATTAGTTGATATTTTTTGTGATTCATTAATGATGGAATTGATATCCTCCTCTGACAAAATGTTAGGCAAGGAAAAATTAATTTTAGGGGTGTCAATTTTTTCAAAAAGATCATCGGTTCTATAGTTCTCTGATTTTAACCACAACATAAATTGCTTCACTGAAGAAATCATTCTGTTTTGTGTTTTTGGTGAAAACTTTTCTGACCAACGTCCAACAATCTTTTTTAAATCTTCAAAATCTATTTCAGATAAGTTTTTTTTTCTGTTAATGATTTTTTCAGCTTGTATAAGGTCAGATTTATAACTTGATATAGTATTATTAGATAATCCTTTTTCAATATAAATACTTTTCAAATATTCATCAATTAAACAAACTGTCATAAACTCTTACCTTTTCTTCATCTAAAATTATCATATTTTCTTTCAGATATGATCTTGATAGATTGTTAATAATCCTAGCTGCCAACCACTCACGCACTAAATCTTTTGCAAATTCATTTAATTCAAAAGAAATTAAACTTGCAACCAAACCATAAATTAAGTTTACTGAAACGTTATGTAAATTTTTGTCTTTTAGAATTAAACTTTGTATAAAAATTACTTCTGCAAATTTTCTTTCTTTATATGCCCTTTCTAGAGCAAGGCTCAATAAGGTTTTGTCGTTCTTTTCACAACAAAACTGATAAGTGGGGTAAGTTTCACCTCTATCAAGATACAAACTCAAAAAATCATTTTCATTAATCTCAATGTCAAAAAGACTTAAAACTGGAATTATGTCGGATATATAATGCTCATCAAGTTTTTTTATCGAAATAATATTATCTGGAGACAAGGACAATAAATCTGATAGAAATTTTACCTCAGGATAAGTATTTTTAAAAAATGTTTTGTTTTTGTTTATGCCATTTATAAATTTAAATTTCCTAATTATTGCATCATGTTCATCAGTTGAGTTATCAGAGTCTAATAAAAGGTCTGAATATAAATTTAATGCTTGCAATGGTCTACCACTTTGAGCTTCTATCGCAATTACTTCTAGTATTGATTTATTAATATTTTCATTATCTAACTCATTTTTGATAGAATTCCAAACATCAGCTCTAGACTGAGGTCCTCGGTTTTTTTTCAAGTTCGACAATGCTTCAGTCAGAATAATTGATTTGTCCCCAAATGCATTATAATAGGTTTCAATTTCTTCTTTAGAAATTTTATTAAACTCAATTAATTTATCAAGAATGAAGGCTTTTGTAGAAGGCTGAATATTTTCTACTTTTAACAAAATGTTGTAATTATAATAGGGAGTTCTAGTAACAAAGTCATTAGGTACAACATTTCTCAATTGATCCATCATCGCAACATGAAGCAAATTAATTTTTTCACCATCTATTAAAGGCGTTTCTGATTCACCAATCATTAAACCCAATAAATCAAAAAATTCTTCGTCACCACCGCCACTTGCCCTTAGTAACTCTGCATCAAAAAGTGCATCGTCTTCATTACCCTGGATAAGTTGACAAAAAATTTGCGACATTTTCCAAAAATCTTCAAAATTTGTCATCGAAACGTCATTGACAATTTTACATGCCAAACTATCAGATTCAAATTCACCCTTAATAAGGGCATGCTTGACTCTTAGAGAACGCCAAATATCAAACTCTTTATCATTAGGAAGTAAATCAATAAGTTTATACAATGTTTCCAATTCATTCAAATTGGCAAGCAGCATTAGTTTATTTAAAATAAACTGTTTTTCTAATTCCAAGGTTCCTTTGGGCGCTTCCTGAGAGCTTGATATGACTTCTTTCATTATTTTTCTCAAAGACACACTGTCAAATACATAATTTGCATTTTCGAGAAGATAGTTAGCTCTTTGAAATGAGATATTATTCCAAACACTCAAGTTACTAGGAATAATTTCTATATTATTGAGACCAATTGAAGAAATTTGTACTTTCTCTAGGGGAGATGCTTTAACCATTGGAAAGCTAGAAGAAATAATATCGTTTTGTTCTTCTATTGGATTGTTTGAACCCAAAACATTAACATTATTATTATCAAAAGTTGTGATTTCCTCCCTCTCTTCATCAAACAAAGCATTATTGTTTGATAACTCTTCTAAAAGCTGATTCATCTCTTCTTCACCAAAGATATTTATACCCTTAGTGACATTATCTTCATTATAAATTATTTCTTCTGAGTTGTTAGCTTTCTCAGTCAGTTTTAGAACTTTTGTATCGCTATTTTCAAGCTCTTCCAAAAAGTTCTTTACCTCATTATCTTCGCTCAAATTTAAACTGTTATTTTTTATATTTGAAGGAATTAATGGAGAAATAATTTCCGTTACTGTCCCAATGGTGTTGCTTTCTTGCGAAAACATTTTTATTGGAAATACCATTAAGCAAATGATGGAATATATAAAAAGCAAAATTTTGAAATATTTATTCATTAAATGTTTCATTAGGAATTATTAAAGTTATTTCAGAAATTGGTATGGGTATTTGCCAAAAAGACAATGTTAAGCCAACACCTAACAATATCAACATACACAGACTAGTAACTATTAAAAATGATTTCATTGTTCTCTCCGTATCATTTAAATATAAATAAATTATGTCGTTAATCGGGCAAAGAAAAAATATTAATTTAATATTCATAAAAGTATGAATTTTTAACAATCTTTTGTTGATAGTTATATCTTTTAATGTTTTTATTAATACAATATTAATAATGCTTATATTAATCAAAATAAATATTAATTAATGAAATTATCTCAGCCAATTGTTTTCGTGGGAATGATGGGATGCGGGAAAACTAGCATAGGCAGAATTATCGCAGAAAAATTAAATCTGGAATTTTTCGATACCGACAAAGAGATAGAAGAAAATTTAGATCTAAGTGTTAAAGAAATCTTTGAAAACTACGGCGAAGAATTTTTCAGAAGAAAAGAATATAATATTTTCAAGCTTTTGAATAATAAAGGTCAAATTTTAGTATCTGCTGGTGGTGGCGCCTTTTGCGTGCAAAAGATTCATACTTTGATCAAAAAAAATTTTATAAGTGTTTGGTTAGATGTCAATGAAAAAACAATTTTCTATAGATTGAGAAGAAACCAAGCCAAAAGACCCCTTCTTAAAGGTATGGATGAAAGAGAGTTGAGAAGAACAATTAAAAATTTGATGATTGAGCGAAATGATTGCTATAGTAAAGCTGATATAAAAGTTAAACTTTCTGATCAAACGATAAGTGAAAGTATAAATAAAACATATTCTAAAATTATTAATTATGTTTCCAAAGACTGTTGAAGGACGAAAATTAAGTTGAAAATAAACTCTATAAAAACATATGTCGTGGAAACAAAAGAACGGCCTTACAAGATATACTTTGGAAATGATATTGTTAGTAAGGCAAACATCATATTGGATAAGTATATAAAACATAAAAGCATCGTGATTATTTATGACAAGGCTCTAAACCAACAACTAAAACCCTTGGAGATGTCCGTTTCAAAAGTTGTCTCCAAAATTACAAGTATTGGTGTTAATTCAGGCGAAAAGTCTAAATCTTTTAATAACTTGAACTTTTTATGCGAAAAAATAATAGAGACGGGGATAGACAGAAAATCTATACTTATAGCTTTTGGGGGTGGAGTTATAGGAGATCTTACAGGCTTTGTAGCTTCGATTTTATTGAGAGGAATTAACTATATTCAAATACCCACTACTATGCTCGCTCAAGTTGATAGCTCTATTGGCGGCAAGACAGGAATAAATTCCATCTTTGGCAAGAATTTAATTGGCTCTTTCCATCAACCTATTGCTGTTTTATCTGATACAAAAATACTTAATTCTCTTAATTCACGAGAAATTTTGTCAGGTTATGCTGAAATAATTAAACACAGTTTAATTCATGATAGGGATTTTTTTCTCTGGCTTGAGAGGAATGGTAAAAAAATTATCAAGGGTAATATTAAACTAAGAACTGACTGCATAATAAGAGCATGTAAAATTAAATCTGATATAATAAAAAAAGATGAATTCGAATTTGGTCAAAGAGCTCTTTTAAACTTAGGTCACACCTTTGGACACGCTATTGAATCATATTTAGAGTATGATGGAACTATATTGCATGGCGAAGCAGTATCAATAGGAATCATTATGGCTTTTAAACTCGCCATAAAAAATAACTCTTGTTCAGAAAAAGATTTGGATAGTATTACCAAACATTTTAATGATGTCGGACTTCCTGTCTCAGTGAGTCAAATTACTGATAAAATTACAAGTCCAAAAAAAATATGGTCATTAATGCAAAAAGATAAAAAATCTTCAGGGGGCATTTTAAATTTTATCATTCCAAGTAAAATTGGACAATGCAGCATAAAACGCAATATAAATCCTGACGTTATATTGTCATTACTCAATGAAGAGATAAAAAAATGACTAGTATTGAATTTTGGCTGTTAATGATAGCTATTTTTATTCTAATATTAATTTCTGCTTTTTTCTCAAGCTCAGAAACAGCTTTAACAGCTGCTTCTGACGCGAGAATGCATCAACTATCTAGAAAGGGTGATAAAAGAGCTTCTTTAGTTAAGAGCTTAAGGTTAAAAAGAGATGTTTTAATTAGCTCTTTGTTAATTGGTAATAATGCTGTAAATGTTTTAGCATCTGCGTTAGCAACCAGTACCGCTATAACTCTACTTGGTGAAGGCGGTGTGGCTTTTGCAGCAATAGTTATGACTTTAATTCTAGTCATTTTTGCAGAAGTTGTTCCAAAGACATACGCATTCAATAATGCAGACAATTTTTCTCTTAAAGTTGCAAAACCTGTTAAAATAGCAGTAAAAATCCTGAAGCCATTCTCCCAATTAATCGGATTCACAGTATCATTATTTATAAAAGAACAAAGGGATACTGAATACAGCAGAGAAGAAGAATTAAGAGGATTAATAAAGTTACATAGTGCTGGAGGTGACATTTCTGATAGAGAGCGAGGGGCAATGCTTTCGTCGGTTTTAGACCTAAAAATTATTACTGTGGAAGAAATAATGAAACACAGAAGTAACGTTGTAATGATAGATTATAACACTGATTATGTCTCATTAATTGATAAAGTTCAGAATAGTTCCTTTACAAGACATCCTGTTTTTTCAGGTAAGGTTGATAATATTATTGGGGTTCTTCATGTTAAGGACTTAATCAAAAAAATTAATAGTGCTGACAAAATAAATAATAAGAATTATAGTGAAATAAATATTGGAAGTATGATTTCGCCTGTTTATTTTGTTCCTGAAACTACATCCTTATATGATCAATTACAGGCCTTTAGGAAAAGACGTGAGCACTTCGCAGTAGTAGTTGATGAATATGGTGATTTTAGAGGAATAATCACTCTAGAAGACATACTAGAAGAAATTGTGGGAGAGATAGATGATGAGTATGATAATACACTTCCTGGTTTATCATCTCAAAAAGATGGCTCCTGGATAGTTAAGGGAGACATAACTATCAGAGATTTAAACAGAACATTTGATATTGATTTGCCTGATGAAGAAGCAAGTACAATTGCTGGTCTAGTAATGTATGAATCAAGATCTATACCATTACCAGGTCAAGAATTTAGATTTCATAACTTAAGAATAAGAATTTTAAACAAAGAACAAAATAAAATATCCTCTTTGAGGGTATGGTTTGATAGCAACAATAAAAAAGATTAAATTATTTGCAAACTTTGAAATAAAAGAATGAAAGAAAAAACTAGAAAATTATTGCATTCCAGAACTGTTTTTTCTCAAGGGTTTTTAAGAAAAGATGGGTTAATTGACATTGTAGGCAGTATAAAAGATACAAAATCCTATGATATTCCAAAATCAAATGGAACTATTTTAAATTGCGGTGAGCCTCTTCATGAGATGAAAGTAACTTTAACGATTAACATGGAGTTAAAAATTATAAATGCCAATGCTGAAACATATTCTGCTCCATACAAAATTTGCAAGGAAGCTAATTTTAAAACTAATGGATTGATAGGTGAAACTGTTGGATCTGGGTGGAAGGCTAAAGTTAATTCAATTATTGGAGGTAGTAATGGTTGCACCCATGTAAGGGAACTTTTAGTTTCTATGGCGACAGTTGCG
>CAZCWO010000028.1:0-18195 GCA_964502335.1 uncultured Rhodobacterales bacterium
GCAGTAGCCGTCCACCAAGGTTCATTCACAATGATTGTGTCAGGTTTTTGCCAAGCCTCATGCAAGGAATTTAAGTCTTGGTGATGATGAAATGGATTTCCACCACACCAATAAATAAGTTTTATATCTGGGTAGACTCTTCTTTCACCATTAAAGTCATACTTCTTCCCTGGGAAATTCAGCATATCAGCAATTCTGGCAACTGGAATAAAATCAGAAATAGCGTTTTTACCTTTAGGTAAGGCTAGGCCACCAAAATTTTTGATTGGATTTCCTACGCCACCAATGGCACCATATCCAAAACCAATTCCACCCCCTGGCAAACCAATTTGACCAAGCATTGCAGCAAGTGTGGTAGCCATCCAGTATGGCTGTTCACCATTTTGTGCCCTTTGAAGTGACCATGCTACAGTAATGAGTGTTCGGGATTGAGAAATTTGCTTTGCTAGCGATTTTATTTTTTCAGCTTTAATTCCACATATTTTTTCTGCCCATTCAGGATTTTTAGCCTGACCATCATCTTTACCAAGTAAATATAATTTAAATTTCTCGTAACCAACTGTGTATTTATCTAAAAATTCTCTATCTAATAAATCCAAAGTCTCTAGTTCAAAAGCAATTCCAAGCATAAATGCTGTGTCTGTTCCGGGTTTAATTGGCAACCAATCAGCTCCACTGGGTGAGTCTGCTTTTTGAGGGCTTATGTTAATTAAGTTTATTTTTTTGTTAACAAATCTAGAAAACCAACTGTCATTCACATGCCTGGTAGACCCACCCATACTTACTTTAGAATTATTAGAATTAATTCCACCAAACATTAGGAGAGTTTTTGTATTTTCTTCAATAGTAGGCCAAGAATTCTGAACATTAAATATTAAATTAAGGAAGTTAATTCCTAAAACATGAGGGATGATTACTTGAGCAGCAGCTGTACTATAGCTTCCAAAAATTGAAACAAACCCACCAATGGAGGTTAAAAAACGTTGTAGCTGTGTTTGGGCATGATGAAACTTTCCTGCGCTTGACCACCCGTAAGAACCTCCAAATATTGATCCGTTTCCAAAATTGGTTTTAACCCTTGAAATCTCTTGGGCAGCCATATCTATAGCTTCATCCCATGGAAGCTCTTGAAATTCATCTTTACCTCTTAAATGTCTGTTTCTTTCTTCTCCACCATTAAGCCAACCCTTCCTAATGGAAGGGCGAGAAACTCTTGAGGAATGGTAAACAGCCTTAGGAATAAGTTCGGGAATATCATTTGGGTTCGGGTCTTCTTTAAATGGATTTGTAGATACTAGTTTTCCATTTTCAACAATTGCTTCAAATGCACCCCAATGACTGGATGTTATTTTTTTTATTCTTTTATTTTCCATGCTTCTTTAATAACTCTCCCAATGTTTAATAATTAAATATTAATTATTTTGAAAGTGAAAATTTGCTTTTAAAGGATTTAATTGTTTTTTATCTAGTATAAAATCAGATGCTCTTTCTGCAATCATTTGAGTTGGTGCATTTAGATTTCCGCTAACCACATCAGGCATAACTGAAGCGTCAACTACATATAAATTTTTAAATCCATGGACCTGCAAATTTTCATTTACAACCGCTTCAGAGCCTTCTCCCATTTTGCACGTGCCGCAGGGATGATAATCCGATGTAGCTGTTTCACGTATCCATAAATCAATATCATTGTCACCCTTTATATCAGGGGAAGGTGAAATTCTTTTTCCCCTAAACTCATCAAACGCAGGTTGGGAAATAATCTCTGTCATTTTCTTGTAAGCTTCTCTTAGTTCTTTAATGTCATGAGGGTGTGACAAATAATTAAAAAACGAACTTGGACTTTCATAGGGGTTATTAGATTTTAACGTTACCTCACCTTTGCTTTTTGGGCGAAGTTGGTCACATTGCAATAAAAATCCCTGGGAAAGAACTATTTTTCTTCCTATGTATTTGTTGTAAGCTGCCGCAAAGTGATACTGGAGGTTTGGATATTTTTCTTTGTGATTGCCAAAAACTTGCCCGCCCATTTCCCAAATATTTGACGAAACTATTCCCTGCCTAGTCATCAACCATTTCAAGCCAGCTGAAAGTTTATAATGCGGTTGAGTAATTTTGTGAATGGTAACATCTTTTGTACACTCGAAACCGGTGGCAACGAGCAAATGATCTTGAAGATTTTTTCCAACTCCGCTCAAATTAACAACTGGCTCAATCTCCATTGAACGAAGATGGTCAGCTGGGCCAATTCCAGACAACATTAATAATTGAGGTGACTTAATTGCTCCGCAGCTAACAATAACGGACTTATTAGCACGAGCTGTTTTGACTGAGCCTAAATGTTTGTATTCAACTCCTACAGCAAGATCTTTTTTGAAAAGAATTTTATGGACTAATGCATTTGTTATCAATTTAACATTTTGTCTCTTAAGTGCAGGCCTCAGATGAGCGGTTGCAGCACTGCATCGCATTCCATTTTTTGTCGTGCTGTCTAATCTTGCAATCCCTTCAGGTTTGTATCCATTCAAATCTTCTGAGGTTCCTTGACCGGATTGCTCTCCCGCTTGCATTAAAGCATCAAATAGTGGGTTTTGAAGTTTCCCTCTTGTCACCCCTAAAGGGCCATTGCCGCCACGCCATTCATTTTCGCCTCGATCCGAATTTTCACATTTTTTGAAATAGGGTAGACATTTATCAAAAGACCATTCCTTAAGACCGTACTTTGATGACCATGAATCATAATCGAGTGGGTGTCCTCTCATATAAACCATGGAGTTTATAGATGAAGACCCACCAATAATTTTACCCCGTGGCAACTCTAACTCCCGATTAACGCAATTTTGTTCTTTTTCGGTTTTATAATTCCAATTAATTGCAGGATTTTTATATGCATGATAAACACCTGCAGGCATATGAATTAAAAGTGTTTCTATTGGTTTTAAATAGTTAACATCCATCGGTCCAGCTTCAATAACCAAAACAGAAAACTTTCCATCCTCTGATAATCGATTAGCCAAAACACAACCTGCTGATCCAGCTCCGAGAATTATAAAATCAAACTCTATATCATTCATTTTGTTATAATAGCTCAAGTTTTTAAATTTTCTTTCATTTGGCTTGGAATTAATTAAGTATCAATTAACTTCTTGATAAAGGAAATAAGTTAAAAAATACAGTTAAGGAAACAACATTATAATATTTAAAAGTTTTTTAAGTAAATAGTTAGAGATTTGCATTTATATAAAAGCTATTTAATCAACCTGCATATTAATATTGATGGTAATAAGTTTTTCTCATAGAATGTAGACTAAAAACAATTATGCGGAATTGATGGTTTCTGAAAATCAAGAAAAAATAAATTTTAAGCATGAAGGCGGATGTTTTTGCAATGCAGTAAAGTTTACAGTAACTGCAGATTCATTTTGGTCTTCACTCTGTTACTGTAATAGCTGTACAAAGATTTCTAGCGCTCCTGTAATGGCCTGGGCTGGGTTTTTTAAAAATCAGGTAAATTGGACAGGTAAAGAGGTCAGCGAATTTAGTTCTTCAAAAGGGGTTCAAAGAGGATTTTGCAAAAAATGTGGCTCCACATTGTCCTATTGTGGAGAAAAGTTTGGAAATGATAAAATATTTATTGCAACAGTGGCTTTCAAAAACCCTAATTTGTTTCCTCCAACTGAACAAGTTTTTATTTGTGAAAGTTTAGATTGGATGAACCCCAACAACAAAATTCCGAAATTTGATAAACTTAGATAATTTATTTTATTTAGAGGAGATGGCTACATTATGGAAAACGTATTAAAAAAAATTTCACAATTAAGTAACAATCTTTACGTTAATGGAAACTATACAAGCAGTACTTCCACTTCTTCTATTGAAGTTATTGATCCTGCAACTGAAAACAAACTGGGAGAAATTGCGGAATCAACTCCTGATGAAATTGAAAACAGTTTAGAGATTTCTAAACAAGCTCAAAAACAATGGTGGGAATTATCTGCCTTGGAAAGAGCACATAAAATGCATGAAGTTGCTGATAAAATGATTAGTATGCGTTCTATTTTGGCTGAAGCACTTACAAGAGAGATGGGCAAACCATATAAAGAGTCTGCTGATGAAGTCGATTGGTCTGCTCATTCAATAAGACATAGTGCAGAAATGGGTAGAAATGATATGGGAAGAGTTATGGGATCCGCTGTTGAAGGTCAATTCCATTACACATTGAAGCAACCTCTTGGCACTGCGGTTTTAATTCTTCCATTCAACTACCCTTTAGTTCTGCTTGCATGGGAAGCTGGCGCTGCATTGGCTGCGGGTAATTCAGTTGTTATTAAACCTTCAGAATATACATCTCTTGTGACCTTGCTTTTTGCTGAAGCGTTCTCTGATTTACCAAAGGGTCTATTTCAAGTCCTCACCGGAAGTGGGAAAGCAGGTAAGATGCTAGTAGAACATAAAAACACACATGTCATTGCTTTTACTGGAAGTGTTCCTGTTGGGCGAAGTGTCGCCAAGACATGCGGTGATCTTATGAAACCATGTCTCATTGAAAATTCTGGCAATGACCCATTTATCATTATGCCTTCTGCGCCTATGGAAATGGCTGTAAGGGCAGCGAGTTTTTCAGCATTTATGAATTGCGGCCAAATTTGTGTTTCTGCTGAAAGATTTTTTGTTCATGAAAAAATTCATGATGAGTTTATTGAAAAGTTTATTAAAGAAACAAATAAAATAAGAGTTGGCAACGGTTTAGATAAAGTTGATATGGGGCCAATGGTTTCTTCTAAAGAAAGAGACCGTTACGAAAAATTACTGAAAAATGCAAATAGCCAAGGTGCAGAAGTTCTCGCTGGGGGTGGAAGGCCCAGTGAATTTAACCGTGGATGGTTTGTGGAGCCAACAATCTTATCAGGTTGTGATACAAAAATGGATATTTTTAACCATGAAAGTTTTGGTCCCGTTGCACCAATCTGTAAAATTAGCAGTTTTGAAGAGGCAATTGAATTAGCCAATGATTCTGTCTATGGACTTGGAGCAAATATTTACACAAAAAATTTATCTGAAGGTATAAAAGCGTCAGAACAACTTCAAGCTGGAATGGTTTGGGTAAATGCTCCACTTCTTGACAATGATGCAGGTCCATTTGGAGGAACAAAACTAAGTGGCTTAGGGAGGCAGTTGGGACCAGAAGGGATAGAAACATTTAGAGAAACTAAGACTGTCATGATTGACCCCGATTGCAACCCTCAAGATTTTTGGTGGTTTCCATACGCAGATGACGAAGCCTATTCAAAAAAATGAAAAGGCGGATGGAAAATTATAGTATATTAACTAAAGCCTTTAAATGTTTGTCAGTAACCCCACAACATCCCCCAATTATTTTTATCCTTTCGTCTAATAGTTTTTCACAAGAATTAGCAAACTCATCTTCCGTAGAAATTATTTCTGCCCCACCTGTTGAAGTATCAAATAACATGATTTCTGGATAAAACATTATGGGTCCATTCCAATTCTCTTTTAAAACATTTAAGCCCATTTTAGAGTCTTCGAACCAGCTATGCATTATTCCATAAACATCTCCTCCAATAGAAGTCAAAGTATTAATAATGCTTTCTAAAGGAATAACTTTATCTTCAGGTAAAAATCTTGGAAGTTCTGAAATTTTATTTTTGTCAAAAATTAATGATTCAACTTTTTCGACATTATAATTCCTACCGACAACATTATCATCATATTTATTTATACAGCAGCTTAAGCCTACCCAAACCGGTAATCCAGTTTCAAGAGCAGCATTAAGTAAAATTTTTGAGTGATCTATATCTACCAACATTTCTAAAATTAATATGTCCACCCCTGAATCAGATAAAATTTTAGCCATTTCTTTATAGTTTTTTTCTTCATCTTTAAAAGTAGGGATAAATCTTGGGTCAGGCCTATATTCATTTTCCGCTAATGCAAAAAAGTTAGTCATACTGCCAGCAATTAGAACCTCTTTTTCTTTTCCTGTATTTTTTATGGCTTGTTTAGCATGTTTAACAGCCGCATTATTAATTTGAATTGTTTGATCAGAAAACCCAGCTCCATCTAATGTATGCCTGCATGTAGCAAAAGTGTTGGTAGTGACAATATCACAACCAGCTTTAATATGGTTTTCATGAACTTTTATTACTACTTCTGGTGTTTCAATATTTGCTAATGCCCCCCAAGCAGCGCTCATTTTGCCACCTAATCTCTGGATTTCTGTTCCTGTTCCACCATCAAGGATTAGTTTTCTGCTCGACCGCAATCTTTCGTTAATGCTCATGTTTAGAATTTATTAAATTTATTTTAAGACCTTGAACTCATAGATCTCATTACGATGGATCTATCAATTTCACCAAGCAGTTTACCACTTGTTGAACAACAACAAGGCAATGGGGTATCACTATCAGCAATTTTTTCGATTAAATCATCGACCTTAACGTTATCCAAAATTATATTAGTTTTGGATTTAAATAGTTTCTCTGTGGAAGAGGAAATTTCTTTGCGCATAATTTTTCCTGCACTTAAAACCTTGTACCTTGGAACATCCTCTGTAAAATCCCTAACATACTGATCAACCGGATTAGCAACAATTTCTTCCGGGGTGCCAATTTGAGAAATTTCTCCATCTTTCATGATAGCAATATGGTCACCCATTTTAATGGCTTCAAGGAAATCATGGGTGATAAAGACCATAGTTTTCTGAACCATTTTTTGAATGCTTAAAAGTTCATCCTGCATTTCACGCCTAATTAATGGATCAAGTGCAGAAAATGGTTCATCAAAAATTAATATCTCAGGATCTACCGCAAGAGCTCTGGCCAATCCCACTCTTTGTTGCATTCCCCCAGAAAGTTCCCTCGGGTAATTGTCTTCCCAACCATCAAGTCCCACTAGGGATAAAACCTCCATGGCACGTTCATTCCTTTTTTTTCTATCCATGCCCCTTATTTCCAAACCATAGTTAATATTGTCTAATACTTTTCTATGTGGGAACAATCCAAAGTGTTGAAATACCATGCTCATTCTATGCCTTCGCATATGAAGCAATTCACTTGAATTCATTTTTATCACATCTTCATTATCAACAATAACTTCACCAGTTGTTGGCTCAATTAGTCTTGAAATACATCTGACAAGAGTAGATTTTCCACTTCCAGATAATCCCATGACCACAAATGTTTCACCTTTTTCAATTGAAAAGTTTACATCTTTCACTGCTATAACATGCCCGGTTTGCTCTTGAACTTCAGAACGAGAAAGAGACCTATCAAGGTTTTTAAGGATATTTTTTGGATTGGAACCAAAAATCTTCCAAACATTTTTACAGGTTATTTTACTGGCATTCATAAAAATTTAGGTCAGGTTTTATTAAAAATTACAATATCTGTTTATACTTTTCTATTTAAATCAATATTACCTTAATCTATATATAAGAATTTCACAATTTATAAAAGAGGGAAACTTTCGCAAGTAATAGGGGATCCTTCTTTAAGATTTTCGCCTCTGATTGGAGGATCAGGTTCCTGTTTCATATCAAAATAAGTTACATCGTCACCAGCTAAGTTAAGTGATAATGCAGCTCTACGAGAGTTTAAATTATTACCTGGCGCACTATGAAAGGTTTTAGAATTCCATACCAGAGTATCCCCTGGTTCAAGTTTTGTACAAAGAATTTCAGAAGAAGGATCATTATCAAAGTCTGGAGGCTTGGGACGCTCATTCATTGTATTTTTATATTCTTTTTTAGGATCAAAATGAATAGCCCTGTGCACCATAGTGTTTTTATGAGACCCTTTTACAAACCTTAGGGAAGTTTCTTCAGGAATTTTATCTAATGCTGTCCAACAGTTTATAATTTTTTGTCCGTGGAGACAATAATAAGAGTGGTCTTGGTGCCATGGTGTAATGGCACTGGAACAACCAGCCTCTTTTATTAAAAGAAAATCGTAGTATAGGTTTATGAATTCTGTTTCAAGAATTTTGCCAAATATTTTAGGCAATCCAGAATCAAAAATCATTGACCTGAAATATCCGATTTCTTTCCACATTAATGTTCCGTAATAAAAGCTACCCTTATCTCCCTCATGTTTTACCGCTACAGAAGAAGGGACTCCACCAATAATTTTATTCTTTAAAAATTCACTAATTCCCTTTTCGATTATTTTTAACCAATGATTTGAAACCGCGCCTCTAAGGCAAATTACACCATCATTTTTATAGGAATTAATTACACTTGAAGTAATATTTTTATTATTTAAAAAATCAAATGACTGTACTGTTGTAAATTTTTTTGTCATTTAAAAAATTTTTCAAACGATGGGTTTATTTTTTTAGTATTCATAAAAACCAAGTCGAATTATATTAATAAATTACAATATTTGTTTTATATATTTTAATATAAATCTATATTATCTTTATCTTATATAAAATCTATTATTTAAATAAAATGGCAACTATCAATTCAACACAAAATACAAAACAAAATTATATAAATGATAAGTTCATATTACCAATAGTAATTCTAATTGGCATAATTATATCTCTAATATTAGTTAAAAATAGCTCTTCAGAAAGCGAATTTCCAAAATTTATAACTGATCCCTTTACTTTCAGTACCTGGATTAACTTTTGTGAAGACTGGATGAAAGATAATTATCGCTGGTTTACAAGAATGATAGCAGGCTTCATCAAGGAAGCTTACTATTCTTTAGAAGATTTTTTAATAGAATCTCCTTGGCTCTTTATTTTGTCACTTTTGCTCTTGCCATCAATCGCAGCTGGCGGGCTTAGATTGGGACTTTTAGTTCTTATAGGAACAATGTTTTGGGGTATAGTTGGGATGTGGGATGCTGCCATGCAAACACTAGCGTTAATGGGTTTGTCAGTATTTTTATCAGTAATTTTTGGCGTTATAACAGGAATCATTTGCTCTCAAAGCGACCGCGCTGAAGGATTTATAAGACCTATTCTTGACACAATGCAGGTAATGCCTGCGTTTGTATATTTATTGCCAGCTGTTTTCTTTTTTGGAATTGGTGGACCTCCAGCAATAATGGCCACTATGATTTACGCCTTACCTCCTGTCATACGTTTAACCAATCTCGGCATTAGACAAGTCCCCTCTGAAACGATAGAATCTGCAACATCTTTCGGTTCTAACAGGCTTCAATTATTATTTAAAATAAAAATCCCCTTGGCTCTCCCGAGTATCATGATGGGTATTAACCAAACAATTATGATGGCTCTTGGATTGGTTGTATTAGCAACATTTATTGGAGCTGAAGGTTTGGGAACAGAAGTATGGAGAGCTATCTACAGACTAAAAGTCGGATGGGCTTTTGAAGGGGGAATGTGCATTCTATTTATGGCAATAATGTTTGACCGATTCAGCCTCGCTTTAAGCAAAAGCCCTGAACAAGACTTACCAAAAAACAAAGTTGCGTTTCTTTTTTTACCGCAAAACTGGGATGATAATTCACTAGCTCAAATGGTTGAAAAACCATTAAGAATTGTATGGGATAGTATTTCATTGTTTTTTACAGCCATTTGTTATGCACTTTCTCACTTAATTAAAAATATTATCCAAATAGTAAATAAGAATTTTGCAAAGAATTTTAAAAACTTTATTAATAAACGTGTATTTCTGTTTTCTAGCATCCTTATTCTGATTTTCATTTTGGTATTTGATAAGTATGGACCTGGTATTGGTGCATTTCCAGATTCTTTAAATATGTCATTTAGAAAACCCGTTGATGTAAGTGTCGCATGGTTAACTGTTCAACCAAATTTTATTGCATTTACTAAAGGTTTGAGAGCTATCGTTTATCTATACCTTCTTCATCCCCTGGATATCTATCTGACCCATGTTCCTTGGTGGTATACAATGGGCGCCTTTGTATTAATCAGCTGGGTTTCTGTGGGGGTAAGATTTGCAATTGTTTGTGCAGTATTATTAGCCTTTATTGGAGCATGTGATCTTTGGATGGAATCCATGATTACGCTTTCATCTGTATTGGTTTCAGTATTAATATGTTTTATTTTTGGTGTTCCACTAGGGATTGCAGCCGCTTATAGCAAACGATTTGACATTTTTTTGCGACCAATTCTTGATGCAATGCAAACTCTGCCTGTCTTCTGTTATTTAATTCCTGTTTTGATGTTTTTTGGAGGGAATATTGTTTCAGCTGTTATTGCAACAGTAATATACTCCTTACCCCCCATGGTTAGGTTGACTACTTTGGGTTTATCACAGGTTTCTGTAACTGTTACTGAAGTTTCTCAATCTTTTGGAGGAACAGGCTTTCAAACTCTTAGAAAAATTAAATTGCCTATGGCATTACCTAGCTTGGTGATGGGATTTAACCAAGCAGTCATGATGGCATTTGCTATGCAAGTCGTTACCCCACTGATTGGTGGTAAGGGATTAGGACGAGATGTTTTTGGTTCTTTGGCTAAATCAGACACTGGCAAAGGTCTTGCTGCTGGACTAGGAATTGTCCTATTAGCTGTTATTATGGATCGACTAAGCCAAGCATGGACAAAGAACCAAAGGAAAGCCTTGGGTTTATAGTTCTTGCTTATTTAAAGTTTTATATTATTCTCTTTGTATTAATATTATCCCTATTTAAAAAATAAATATTCTTGGAGGAAAAATTTATGAAGTTAGCTAATTTTTACAGAATAACTTTAGCATTTATATTTTCTGTTTTAATTTCACTAGCGTCAGTTTTACCTGCTAATGCAGCCAAAAGATTGAGCGCATCAGTAGCAGACTGGACTGGTGGAATGGTTACATGCCAAGTTGCTGTAGCAGTCTTAGAGCAGGAATTAGGATACAAAGTTAAAAGAATTAATATACCGTCTGGTACAGGACTATATGAAGCAATCGCTGCAGGTGACGTGGATTTTGCTTGTGAGTCATGGCCAAGTTACACAGAAATGGATACCGTGATGGTAGGACATTTTGGTGGGGACGGAAGCGTTCAATGGCTTGGAGATACAGGAATAGTTGGGGCTTCTGACTATTATGTTCCTAAGTATTTTGTTGATGCAAATCCAGATTTTAAATCTTGGAAAGATCTAAATAAATATAAAGATCAATTTAGTACAATTGAAACAGGTGATAAGGGTCGTTTAATTGGCTGCCCTGTTCCAGGATGGAATTGCTATGATCAGAAACGTTTAGACATGCTAGGCATTGACTTTATCGCTGATGAATTGGGCACTGAAACAGCAAGTTGGGCAGAAGCTCAAGCTGCATTTGCAAGAAAAGAGCCATTTCTTCTTTATTCTTGGGAACCGCATTGGATACATGCTGCCATGGACCTTGTAGGAGTTAAATTACCACCTAATGCACCTTGCGAAACTTGGAATGAAGCAGACAACTATAAAGATTGCGGTCTAGGAAAATGGCCCGCAACAGGTTGGGCTGAAGATATAACTTTCAACTATGGAAATCCTGATGTTTTCAAGGATCATCCTGAAGCAGCTCATATGTTCAGTAAGTTTAGCATTTCAAACAAAGACCAGGCAAAAATGATTTACGCTATCGATAAAGACGGTAGAGACATTGCTGAAGTCGTTCAAGAATGGAAAGATGCAAATAAAGATATTTGGAGTGCATGGCTTCCATAATTTATTTAATATTTTTCTTAAAAAGGGCTTAAAACTTTAAGCCCTTTTTTAATTTTCAATACTTGTAACCTCCTCAAGCATTCGGATCATATTAAGTTTATAAACTTCATCTGTTGCTGAAGGCGTTTCAATTACCGAGAAAAATGCTGCAACAATTCCGGTAACCATATTAATTAAAAGAAATTGTCCTCCATATCCAGCATGGCCTATCCAATTACCAGAAATCATGGTCTGATTTGAATAGCGAATAAAATCTTCGGGTTTTGACCTAGGTGGACCAGGGTTTTTTATAGTTAAATTTATAAATTCGGAAGACCCCACATTGTTTTGATTGGCACCTTTACCTTTTCTAAAAAATAAAAGTCCAAATCGGGCTAAATCTCTGGAAATCAAAGATCCACCACTAGACATCCATGGCATTCCAGTTTTATCAGTGCCCATGTAAAGTCCTTCTTCAAATCCAGCCGCTTCAACAGTTTCCAACAACCATTGGCGAAGTGGACGACCACTGATTTTTTCAACTAAAAGTCCAAGAACATCCGTATTAGCAGATTTATATTGAGCTTCGTTAGTATTATTAAGAACACCATCTGATGCATCACATTCTATACTGTATAAAAACTCTTCTTGTGTTTCCTCGTTACCACCCTTCGCTAGCCTCCATCCAATTACTTCTTCATGTAAATAGGATGACGTGTAAGGATCTTTATAATCTTCAGAATATAAATTTTGAACATTCATATTTAAAACATTTTGAATAGATGCGTCTGCGTAACCACTTCCTATTTTGGGCAAGTAATAAGAAACAGTTTTATCTAAATCTATTTTATTATGTTTAAATAATTCCCCTACAAACAGATTGATAAACATCTTTGTTATTGACATAATCGTATGGGGCTGGTTTTCAGAAAAATCATCGGCATATCTTTCAAATAAGATTTCCTGGCCTCGAACTACTACAAGGGAACAAAAACTTTTATGGTTAATCATCTTCATCACAGATGGAAAATTATTAATATAATTAATATAATTTTTCTTGAGGTCTAAAATATTTTGAGAACGTAAAAACATTCCATATTTATTTATTTTATGAAGGTTCCTAAATCCGTGTCTTCTGTATTTAGGTAAATTCCACTTAGGTTTGTTATCAACTTGAATTGAGAGATCTTGATTTTTGTAGCTATTTAGAAAATTATCTTTCAAAGGTTAATCCTCTTTTCCTAAGTTAAACTTTGATCCTTTTCTCCTTTTAAGAGTAATTTTTCACGATCAAAAAAAGGTAAGTCAACTACTTCTCCTGAAGCTTTAAAGCCGTCACTAAACTCAATCTGCAAATTTTTACCAACCCACTCATTGCCTTCTTTAAATCTTACATATCCAATGCCGCAATTTAAAGTGAGGGATTGAACTCCAGCAGTAATACTTCCAACAGGCTTGTTGTTTTCTAAAATAGTACTTCCAGAAGATGGCGTTCTTGCAGAACAAGTAAAACCAAATAAAAGTGTTTTCTTGTCAGCGTTTATGAGTTGTTTTTTCCCTACAAAGGATTGTTTATTAAGGTCTACAAACTTTCCTAGGCCCGCCTCAAATGGTGTCATCGTGTGATCCATGTCGGTTAAATTTCCTAAAATACCGGCTTCTATTCTTCTTATAGTCATCGAACGAGTAGATGAAAATTCCATTCCATATTTTTGACCTTTTTCTATCAAAAAATCCCAAAGTGCACAGTGATCTGTTTCCTCTCCCAAACAATAAATTTCATAGCCTAATTCACCAGTAAAGCCAGATCTTGAAATATAAACTTTTTGTTTGTTAATCGTAAAAAAACCTGAACGGTAATACTTCATATTCTCATTTACTTCGTCGCCAGTAACTTCTTTCATTACATCCATAGAAAAAGGACCTTGAATTTGAATGACCCTGGATCCCGGGTCTTTTATGTTTACTTGAAAGCCCTCTGTATGGGCCAGTAACCAAGTCTCAAAGTCGCCATCAGCTTGAACGTACCAGTACCTTTCATCTCCTAGTTTGAACAAAACACCATCCATAAAAATGCCGCCTTGAGGTGTGCATGCTAAAGCGTAAAGGCCTCTGCCTTCTTCAAGTTTAGTAATGTCTCTTGTTAGCACCTTGTCAAGAAATGGTAAGGCGTCAGGACCAGAAATTTCAATTGGCTTTTCTGGAACATCGTAAATCAGGGCCTTTTTCCTTAAAGTCCAATACTTCTGAGCAACATCTTCACCATTATATATTGCTAGGTAACGACCAGCGTAAACGCCTCTGATCATTTTAGTGTCATCAATCCTTGAAATAAAAGGAGACTCTTCAAACCGACGAGCGCTAATCTTAACTGTATTTTGAAGGTCTCCATCTTCTTGAAAATTTGCCAATTTAATTATCCTTAAAATTTTAATCTTTCCATCTTTATATTTTGATTACTTTCAATAACAAGCTAAATCTCAATAATTGCTTCATAATACTTTTTAATACAATAAAGTTCTATTTTTTCTAGCCTGCTTGCTGGGCGCAATGAAATACCATAGAATTAAAATTGTTAAATAAAGCTCAAGATCTTTATTTTACATAGAACATAAAGAAGTAATAATCCTAAGGGGCAATCTTAAGTGAACAAGTTACAATCTTTTAAATCAGTTTTAGCCTCAATCCCAGCTGTCCATGAAATACAAAATTTGCCTAAAGTACAAAAATTAATTTCTCAACACGGTCATTCACTTGTAACCAGTGCCATTAGATCTGTTCAGTTTGATTTCCGAGATTTGCTTACTGCAAGTGGTGAAAATAATTTGGGAAAAATAAACAACGATAAATTCATCAAACAGCTTAAAAACAAGGTTTCAATTTTAACAGAAAACACTCTAAAACCAATTTTTAATTTAACAGGGACAGTTTTACACACTAATTTTGGACGTGCATTACTTCCTGATAAGGCAATTAAATCTTTAGAATTAATTGCATCTGAAGCTTCAAATCTAGAATACGATATCACTAGTGGGGAAAGAGGAGATAGAGACAATCATATCGATGAAAAGCTTTGCCGTCTAACTGGTGCAGAAGCGGCAACAATAGTTAATAATAATGCTGCAGCAGTTACTTTAGTTCTTAATAGCTTAGCTAGACGCAAAGAAGTTTTAGTCAGTCGAGGAGAGCTTATTGAAATCGGAGGTTCTTTTAGGTTGCCTGATATTATGTCTAGTTCAGGTTGCAAACTACATGAAGTTGGCACAACAAACCGCACTTATCTTCAAGACTTTGAAGAAGCTTTAGGACCACGAACTGCTTTAATACTGAAAGCTCATACAAGCAACTATAAATTACAAGGGTTCACTTCAGATGTTAAAGAGAAGGATTTTGTAAACTTCTCCAAGAAAAACAATATACCTTTTGTAGTTGACCTTGGTAGTGGTTCTATAATTGATCTTAGTTATTTGGGCTTGCCGAAATGTCAAACACCTGCAGAAACCATTAAAAATGGTGCTGATTTAGTTACTTTTAGTGGTGATAAATTACTTGGAGGGCCCCAATGCGGAATAATAGTAGGACGCAAAGACCTCATTTCTAGAATTAAAAAAAATCCTTTAAAGCGAGCACTGCGTTGCGATAAAATGACCATAGCAGCTTTTTCAGAGTTATTAAAACTTTATGATAATCCTAAAAAAGCAAAAACTGAAATACCTACCTTAAGATTGATTTCTCGCAGAAAAGATGAAATTCAAAAACTGGCAAAGCGAATGCATCCAACTATAAAATCAAGCTTATCAGGCATAGCAACAGTCCAAATTATAACTTGCAAAAGCCAAGTTGGGAGTGGTTCTTTTCCAGTTGAACTCTTGCCAAGTTTTGGTTTTAAAATAGAACAAAAATTAAAAAATAGGAGTTCAAGTCAATTTCTCAACAGCATCTCCTCAGCATTTCGTGCATTACCTGTCCCTATTGTTGGAAGAATTAATAAAAACGCATTTTTACTTGATCTACGCTGCCTTGAAAATGAAACTCTTTTTGCCAAACAGTTCCAATATTTAAACCTAAAGGAATTGGAAAGCTAATGATTGTAGCCACTGCCGGGCATATAGATCATGGCAAAACTCTATTGCTGGAAGTGTTGACGGGTAAAAACACTGATCGTCTTCCAGAAGAAAAAAATAGAGGAATGTCAATTGATCTTGGTTTTGCTTACAAAAAATTAAGTAACGGTTCGAATGTGGGTTTTATAGATGTTCCAGGACATGAGCGTTTCATTCGCAATATGCTTGCAGGAGTGACAGGCATTGATTTTGGTCTTCTTGTGATTGCTGCAGATGATGGTCCTATGCCCCAAACTAGAGAACATTTAGAAATACTTGATCTCCTAGAAATTAAACGAGGTGCTATAGTAATTACTAAGATTGATAAAGTTAACGATAAAAGAGTTGTTGAGGTAAGAAGTTGTGCATCTAAATTATTGAAAAATACAATATTATTCGATGCACCAATTTTTCCAATTTCAAGTTTGAATAAAATAGGAATTAACGAACTGGGTAACTATATTGAAGACCAGGCATTAATGAATAAGCAATTTAACTCCTCTGGGAATTTTCGACTTGCAGTAGATCGTAGTTTCAATTTAAAAGGCATTGGCCTCATTGTTACAGGGTCAGTTTTTTCTGGTAGCGTTAGTGTTGGAGATCAATTAGTTTTGTCACCTAAAGGAATTAATGTCCGTGTTCGTTCAATACATTCTCAGAATAATGTTTCAAACAATGCATCAACCGGGCAAAGATGTGCATTAAATATTACTGGCTCTGAAATCAACGCTAAAATAATTAAACGTGGTGACTGGATTTTAGCAAAAGAAGCACATGCTCCAACCAAACAAATTGATGTTAATATTCAAGTTCACAGTAACTCAACAAAAGCACTTAATCATTGGGAAAAAGCTCACCTCCATTTGGGAACTTTAGACGTAACATGTAGAGTTGCAATTTTAAAGGACAGGGAAATATTTCCAGGAAGTTGTGGCTTTGCTCAACTTGTTCTAGACCAGACAATTTCAACTACATTCGGAGACCGCTTCATATTAAGAGATCAATCTGCTCAAAGAACAATTGCAGGAGGTAAGATAATAGACCCATTCCCCCCCCAAATAGGTAGAACTAGATCTGAGAGAATGATATGGCTTCATAACATGTCAACAACTTCATCTAAGGATGCTTTATCACTTTTGATTGCAAATATATCTTGGGGTATAAATCTTACAAAGTTTTCTCAAAAACGTAATCTGACCAAGAAGGAAGGAGAAACTTTATATAAAGCATTAAAATTTAAAAAAATTACTGATGGGAAAAATATTTGGGGAATTTCAAAAATTCATTGGGGGTCTTTTAAGAAAGAAATTGTTAAGAAAATTAAAGATTTTCATAACCAATTTCCAGATCACCAAGGAATAAACGAAGAAAAAATTATACAGAATTTTAAATTTAATTTACCTGAATATGCAGTTAAAAATGCCATACAAGAACTTAAATCCGATAAGAAAATATCACAAAAAGGAAAAATTTTACAGTTTTTAGAACATCAGTCTCAATTTAATTCAAAAGACTTAATGCTATGGGGGAAAATGGAATTAATTCTAAATAAAAGAAAATTTAAAGTTCCAACTGTAAAAGAGCTAACTTCAATTCTTGATGTAGAATTGAAACTTCTTGAACATTTTTTATACCAAGCATCCCATATGAGATATCTTGTAAAATTAAATCGTAATCGTTATTTTTTTCCATCTACTATTTTTGACCTTGCAAAAATTGCCGAGAAAATATCATTCGAAGTTGATAATGCTGAGTTAATACTCAGCAGATTTCGAGACAAATCAGGAATTGGGCGGAATCTCTCTATAGAAGTGCTAGAGTTTTTTGATAAGATCGGTTTCACTCATCGTTTAGAAACAGGAAGATTTATAAAAAAACCAGCTAAAGAAGTATTCAGTAATTATTTATAAATCTTGATTGTCTAATTTCCTCTGATTAATATAAATTCAAAATAAATTAGGAAGGAAAACGTCTCCGGTGAGGCGCTCGGACTTCAAATCCGGAGAGGGGCGTGATACGTCCTTGGTGGGTTCGACTCCTACTCCTTCCGCCAATAACAATAATGATATCATGTCTCAATAGACCAAAACATGTCATTTTTTGAGGCCTCAATTGACTTAAATACCCCAAGCCCCTTCACTGCATAGAGAACCTTTATCAACACAATTTGTGGATAAAATTGTGGATTGGGATACTATGAAACTTACAAACGCAGGTATTAAATTACTTTCACTCAACAAAAAACATAGTGATGGCAGAGGTCTTTATCTGATCTTAACATCACGTCACCACGGTCAATGGTCATATCGCTTTATGCTCAATGGCAAATCACATGAAATGGGTCTTGGATCTTATCCTTCAATCTCGCTTTTGCGAGCCCGCCAAATGCGTAACCAATTCTGGGCACTGAAATCACAAGGGATCAATCCCTTATTTGAAAAAAGAAAGCATGAACAAG
>CAZCWO010000029.1:0-17810 GCA_964502335.1 uncultured Rhodobacterales bacterium
AAAGAAGGGATTTCCCCTAAACAAGGCAATGAATCAGGAAAAGATGGCCTCGAACCCATCCATTCCACAGTGTTAAATGTATTAATCTTTGGAAATATTTCTTTAATGATACTTTTAAATATCTTAGCTCTTTTATAATCGGGAGGAGCATTTAAACCTGCAAACTCTGCAGTTCCTGCAATTCTAACACCATTATCCATTAGACTTGCCACGCACTTTCTGTCTGCATCCATTATAGAGTGATTAATTTTAATGCCTGGGTTTTTACAAACTAAGTGGTAACCTCTTTCAGGTTCTAAGGGTATTTTAATTTTAAACGGTTCGAGTAATTTAGAAGACCATACACCTGCGGCAATCACTATGTTTTTAGTTGAATGTATAGAGTTCTCTAATTGTATGTCGAATGAGTTCCCAGGATTGGGTTTGAAAAAATGTACCTTTGAATTAATAATATTAACCTTTAGAGACATCGCTTTATTAAAAATTGCACGACCCACCAATGAAGGATCTGTTGCTCTTCCTTGTCCCTTTATTAAAACTGCTGCTTTAAATGTTTTAGATAAATTTGGTTCCAATTTTTGAAGCTCATTTGCACCAACTAATTCGATAGGCACTTGCCTTTTTTCCCTTAGTTGCCAACTTAATTGACTTAATGAAGCGGAACTTTTATTTCTGTAAACGTGAACATAATAAGCGTCCTTGATCAAACCATCACAACCGGTTCCCTTCAATAATTCTCTATAATTTTCAACACTATTATTGCTGATTGCCAACATTGCATTTGAAATGCAATCCAATTTTGATAGATTTCCTGCTTTTAAAAATTTAATGGCCCAAGGTAAAAATTTTAATAGATACTTTTTTCTGATAGAAACAGGTCCCTTAGGATCTAAAACCCACTTTGGTAAACTTTTCCATAAACCAGGAATTGATTGAGGTACGCAACTCCAAGGAGAAATCACCCCTGCATTCCCATGGCTAGTAAGAGAACAGGGAGGTTCGGGATCTATTAACGTAACATTTAATCCGCGCTCTGCTAGATTAAGAGCACAGCAAACGCCAATGATGCCTGCTCCGATAACTGTTGCATCATCCTGGGGCAGTTTGTTCATAGGAATTATCCTTTATAGGACGCCTTTATTTTGATTATTTGAATAAACTTGCCAAGCGATTAAAGGTGATACGATTATTAAAGCGTAGATATCTGATACACCTGAAGGGGCAACAAGTAACAGACCAGAAAAAGCAAAAATAATTCTGCTGAAACCATTCATCCTGACTAAAAAATAACCTGCGACAGATGCTGATATGAGTAAAACTCCAATTACACAACTTGCAACGGTATGAATAAACTCAGTCCATGTAAAGTACTCTTCCAGAACAATTAACATTGCTGGAGAGTAAACAAAAACCATGGGAACAAGCAATTTTCCAATTCCCAATGAAAATGCAGATAACCCAGTCCTAAAGGGGTTCGCTCCGGCTATACCTGCTGCGGCATAGGCGGAGGCGCAAACAGGGGGCGTTATTTCTGATATAACACCATAATATAATACAAATAGGTGAGAAGCTAAAGGGGGAATTCCTAAGTTTGCTAATGCTGGTTGTGCAACAGTAGCTAACATAATATACAACGCTGTTGTTGGTAGACCTGCTCCCATCAAAATACAAGTTATAGCAATCATAATTAAAGATATTAATAACGTGATTTGTTCAAGAGAAAAATTTATAAACGGTATGAAGGAAAAACCAGCTAATATATTTTCCCCAATACCAAGAGCTGCAGTAGTTACCATGAAACCAAGTCTAAAACCAAGGCCAGTAGAATTTACTACACCAACGATTATTCCAATTGCAGCACAAACTGCACCAACAGCTAAAGTGTATTTTACTCCTTGGACGCAAGCATCAATTAAATCATTTAAGTTTATGCGTTGCTGAGGATTAACAAAACCAACAATCAAGGTTGCCGTAATTCCCCAAAATGCAGCCATATGAGGTGAAAACCCAGAAAATAAAACATAAATTAACACAATTAAAGGAACTACAGTCATCCATCCCTTTCTTAGAACCTGCCAAAGTTTTGGTATTTCTTCAGGAGGTAAGCCCTTAAGTCCAAGTTTTTTCGCACTAAAATGTACGATTGAAATCACGCCAACATAATGCATGAGGGCAGGAACAGCGGCAGCTATTACAACTGTACTGTAAGGAATTTCAAGAAATTCAGCCATCACAAATGCTGCGGCACCCATTATAGGAGGAGTTATTTGCCCCCCCGCACTGGCAGCAGCTTCAACGCCACCCGCGAAATGGCCTGGGTAACCCATGCGTTTCATGTTTGGTATTGTAAGAGAACCAGTTGAAACAGTATTGGCAATTGAAGAGCCGGAAATAGTTCCGAAAAAAGCAGATGAAACCACACTTACTTTGGCCAATCCGCCAGTGTACCTTCCTGCTAAAATTGTTGCTATATCAACAAAAAATTGGCCCAGGCCTATTCTTTGTGCCAAAACTCCAAATAAAACAAAATGAAAAACAACTGTTGAAACAATCCAAAGTGTGATCCCATAAATTCCTATATCAGGAAAATACATATTATTAATAAAGTTACCCCAAGTTAATCCTGGGTGCATTAAAATTTGAATTGGAATACTTCTCCCAAAAATCGCATATCCAGTAAAAATTAATATGATTATAGGCACAACTACCCCTATCGTTCTTCTAACTGCTTCTAATAGAACAACAATTAAAATTGATCCAAAAACCACGTCTATCGGGTAAGGAGCTCCTTGACGCATGACCTGTTCAGGAAGAAAAAAATCATAACCAAGAAATGAAAACTTTATTTCGTACCAGGTTATACCAATATAAAGTGAGGATGATATGCCGGCAATTATTAAAATCCAATCCCAAATTGGGACATTAAAGAAAACCCAAAAATTATTTGGATCCTCAATAGACTTAAAAGAATTTTTAAAGGCTGGAAATCCTAAAAAGATTAGGAAAATGACGCCTGACATATGAAAGCCCATATGCCAATAGTCAACAGGAACGCCCGTACCAGAAGTGACGTAATGGTAGCCCGCAAAGAAAAAGCTAAATAACACAACTATAGCATAAAGGCCTTTAGGCAAATCTCTAGTTACAAGCCCCTGATCATACTTTTTTTCAAGAGCCAATGCTTTTTTAATATCTAAAATTTCCAACGGGTAAAACTCTTATAAAGTAACGTTTTTAAAAAAGAAAAAAAGGGAATTGAAAATTTCAATTCCCTTAGTTATTTACTTGATATTTACATCATACCTTCTTCTTTATAGAACTTTTCAGCTCCAGGATGCAAAGGAATCAAAACACCTTTTAAAGCTGTTTCGCGAGTAATAGCCTTTCCTTTTGGATGACCTTTATCCAATAACTTGCGTGTATTTTTATTCCACAAAGCTTTGGTGATTTCATAAATTAGGTCTTCAGGCTGATCAATAGAAGTAATCAACTGGCCGTTAACTGCAACGGTATTAACGTCGTAGCCAATATTTTCATAAACGCCTGCACTGATAACATCTTGAACATAGTAAGGAATTATGCCGTTAATTGCTTTTTGCTCAGATGCAGAAAAACTATACATATCAAAACCCTTTGTTGATCCTAACTGAATTAGGGCTGACAGAGGTGTCCCTGCAGCATAGAAGAAAGCGTCAACTTGTCCGTCTGCTAATCTTTGAGCACTTTGAGTTACGTTTAATTCATATTCTTCAGCTTTAATGTCATAATGCTTCAAAATCATTCTAACTGAAACTTGAGTTCCTGATCCAGCAGCGGCTACGCCAACTTTTTTTCCGTTAAGATCTTTTAAACTACTTAACTTCATTCCCTTTTTAAGAACTAGGTGCATACTTTCAGGGTAAAGGTTCGCAATAACTCTGATTTTATCTTTTTTATTGTCTACGAATTTACCTTCGCCATTATAACTTTGAACAACTGTTTGTGCGCCAGCTAACCCAGCATCTAATTGTCCAGCCTGAATAGCGTTTGCATTTGCAACTGAAGCATTTGTGGAAACAGCAATTGCTATAAGTCCTGGGACACCACAACTACCGCCTTTGTCACAGGGTCTTGACCCTGGAGGGTTGGAAACCGCATTTGCAATCAAACCTCCAATTGGATAATATGTTCCACCCGTTCCACCAGTTCCAATTTTGAAAAACTTAATGTCTTGGGCTGTTGCTATTCCTGTGAAAGCGAAAGCTGATACACATAGAACAACAAGAAACTTAATAAATGATTTCATCATTATTCTCCCATAATTTTTATTATTAATTGATTTAAGTAAGTTCACTATAAACATTGGAGGCATTTAATCAAATAATAAAAACTGTGTTATTAATAAGAAAAGCTTATATAAAATGATATCATAAAAATATTATTTCATTTGAAAACCACGGTTTTTTAAGAATTGCCGCATATGGAGTCGTACCTCTCTGCCCAGCAAGCCTGACATTTGCTCACTCCAGGTCATGGATTTTTTGTTATCTGTTCTTTTTTGGTAATATTTTTTAATTTCTAAGTCATATTCTTCAATTATTTCTTTATCTTTATCAACGTTGTAAGAGTTTTCTTTTAAAACTACATTTATTGGAAGGCGCGGCTTAACTTCTGGGTTTTGATCAGGGTATCCCAAACACAATCCAAAAACGGGGTAAACATTTTTGGGGAGTTCAAGTAAATCAGTCGCTTTTTGAGGGTTATTTCTTATGGCTCCAATATAGCAAATACCTAATCCAGCAGATTCTGCTGCTATAACAACATTTTGCGCTAATAATGCCGTATCCACAGTAGATATAATAAATTGCTCCGTAAAACCTTCAGTTGCTTTTGCATTATGCCAATTGCAACACATTGAAGAGCGGCTAAGGTCAGCGCAAAATACCATAAACTCTGAAGCATCATTAATAAATGCTTGGTTGTTAGCTAGCTCACTAAATGCCTTCCTTTTTACTTGATCTGTAATTCTAATTATTGAAACGCCTTGAAGAAAACTTGAGCTGGCAGCCGCTTGCCCTGCACGTATTATTTCATTTAATAAATTCTCATCAATTTTCTTATCTTTAAATTTTCTAATTGAACGATGTGATTTTAGTAATTCAATTGTATTGTTCATTAAATTTTCCTTAACTATAGATCTTTGATAGGTTTAAATCTGTCAATTTATTGTTTACAATATAATATATTATTAAAATAATAATTTGTATTTTAAGATATAATATCAATGTAATTAAAATTAATAAATTATTTTACATTTTTTTAATAGCTGGAGATAGGTTAATCATGGAATTTTATTACGCACCTTTTTCATGCGCATTTGCTGCGCATGTATTGTTGGAGGATGCTGAAGCAAAATACACTTCAAAGCGAATAGACTTGAAAAATGGTGATCAGCGTTCACCAGAATTTTTAAAAGTAAACCCTAAAGGGAGGGTTCCTGCTCTGATAACAGAAAGAGGCATCCTCACAGAAACACCATCAATTTTAGTTTATATTTGCCAAACACATCCTGAAAAAAATTTAGCTCCTACAGATCCCTATGAGTTTGCAGAAGCGCAGGCCTTTAATATGTACTTATCTTCAACCGTTCATGTTGGCCATTCCCATAAGCATAGAGGTCACAGGTGGACAGATGATGAGCATGCACTTGCATCACTAACTTCGAGAGTAAAAGACAACATGACAGATTACGCTGAATTTATAGAGGAAAACTATATAAAGGCCCCCTGGGTTTTAGGAGAAAATTATTCAATGTGTGATCCATATTTGGCATTGGTCACTAGATGGTTCAATGATGATGGAGTTGATATGAGTAAATTTCCATTAATTTCATCTCACAATGAAAGATTTCACAAAAGATCAAATGTAATAAAAATTAATGAATTGCATCAATAATCAAATTACTTTAGTCTTTCCTCTATAGCTTTTCCAGCTGTTATAGTATCTGCGTTTCCTCCTAAATCTTTAGTTCTCAAAGAAGGCTCTGCTAAAGTAGCTGAAATAGCAGAAATCATTTGGTCAGATGCATCTTTATATCCAAAATGTTCTAGCATCATAGCTCCAGCCCAAATTTGACCAATAGGATTTGCTATGCCCATACCTGCTATATCTGGAGCAGACCCATGTACTGGTTCAAATAATGATGGGTGTTTATTCTCGGGGTTGATGTTTCCCGAAGGAGCAATTCCAATTGTTCCAGTGCAAGCTGGTCCTAAGTCAGATAAAATATCTCCAAATAAATTAGAAGCAACAACTACATCAAACATGTCAGGATTTAAAACAAAGTGAGCGCATAAAATATCAATATGAAATTTATCTACTTTTACACGTGGATATTGTTCTGATTTTTTTTCAAAAAGCTCATCCCAATAAGGCATTGATATAGAAATACCATTTGACTTAGTAGCAGAAGTTAAATGTTTAGCTTTGCGTTTTTCTGCTAGTTCAAAAGCGTATTTAAGTATTCGTTCAACACCAATTTTTGTCATCACAGTTTCTTGAACCACAAACTCTCTTTCTGTTCCCTCAAACATTTTTCCGCCAATTGAGCTGTATTCACCTTCAGTATTTTCTCTTACAATCATAAAATCTATATCTCCAGGTTTTCTTCCCGCTAAAGGGGAAGGGACCCCGGGCATAAGCTTTACTGGTCTTAAGTTTACGTATTGATCAAATTCTCTTCTAAACTTTAATAAAGACCCCCATAATGAAATGTGATCAGGAATTTTTTCTGGCCATCCAACTGCACCAAAGAATATTGCGTCATGTGCACTTAAATTCTCTTTCCAGTCTTCGGGTAGCATGGATCCATTTTTTTCATAGTATTCAATTGATGAAAACGGATACTCTTTGAATTCAAGATTTATTCCATGCTTTAGGCTAATTGCCTCCAAGCATCTTAATCCTTCAGGCACAACTTCTTTGCCAATCCCATCGCCAGCTATTACAGCAATGGAATATTTATTTTTCAACATATTAAACCCTAAAAGTAATATATGAATATATTTTTTTATATATTTAAAGTAGTAAAATTACAATTTTACAAATGATTAATTAGGTATAATATTTTATGGGTTCATTAGAAAAAAAATATTAATATTTTTGGAATAATTTATGAAAGTAACTAGATGGGGAATTCTTGGATGTGCAAAAATTGCAAAAGACCAGGTAATTCCAGCTATGATTAAAAGTGAAAATACGAAATTACTTGCTATAGCCTCTAGGGACAAGGAGAAGGCAGCCGATTTCTCTGAAAACTTTTCAATTGAAAGAGTTTATGAAAGTTATGAAAAATTAATTTCTGACCCTGAGATTGATGCTATTTATATTCCCCTTCCAAACCACTTGCATGTGCCTTGGTCAATAAAATGTTTAGAGGCTGGGAAACATGTTTTATGTGAAAAGCCAATAAGTATTAAATCTAAGGATGTCTTGAAGTTATTTAAAGCAGAGGAGGATAGTAAGAAAATCATTGCTGAAGCTTTTATGGTCAGATTTCATCCTCAGTGGATCAAAGTAAAAAAATTAATAGGTGACGGAAAAATTGGCAAGCTGAAAGCAATTCAAGGGTTATTTAATTACTATAATATCGATCCTAATAACATAAGAAATGATGCTGATATTGGTGGTGGAGGAATTTTAGATATTGGTGTTTATCCGATCATTACAAGTCGATTTATTACTGGATTAGAACCAAGAAAAGTAGTTTCTAGTATTGAATTTGACCCTAAATTTAAAACAGATATCTTAACATCCGCTATATTACTTTTTGATGACATTCAAATGAGTTTTACCTGTTCAACTCAGAGCCATCTGATGCAGCATATGAGGTTCATTGGAACAGAAGGCAGATTGGAACTTCCTGTTCCCTTTAATCCTTTGCCTGATGAGAAATCTAAAATTTATATTTGGAATGATGTGAAGCATCCATCGGAGAACCCTAAAATAATTGAAATTGAAAAAAGTGATCAGTATAAAATCCAAATTGAAGCAATGAATTACTCTATACAGAATAAAACCCCATTTCCATTTGACTTAGAAGATTCTTATAAAAACATGAAGATAATTGATGCTATTATTAATTCTTCAAAGTCAGGAAAATGGGAATTTATGTAGTTGGTAGTAGCACGTGGCCGAATTAAAATTTTACACTCTTGATGTTTTCTCTAAAAATCTTTTTGGAGGAAACCCTTTGGCCATTTTTGTGGAAGCTGATAAATTATCGCAAAGGCAAATGCAGTGTATTGCTGCTGAAATAAATTACTCAGAGACAGTTTTTATACTTAAGCCAGATAATCTTGAGAATTCTGCAAAAGTTAAAATTTTCACCCCTAAAAATGAGTTACCCTTTGCAGGGCACCCAAACGTTGGAGCAGGGTTTTTATTAAGCATGGATAAAAGTTTAGTTCCAGGTAAACATACTAAGAAAAAACTGATTTTTGAAGAGAAGGCTGGATTAGTAAATGTTTTCCCACAATATCAAAGAGACATTGTAACTGGATCTGAAATAGAAGCACCAAACTTATTTTCAAAAACCAGTGAAATTCCTGTTTCAATTGTATCCGATTGTGTTGGGTTGGATTATAAATCAATTTTGGTGAATAAGTCACCACCAGTTATTGCTGGAGTTGGACTTGAATTTGCGATTGCTGAAGTTGAAAATAAGAAAGTACTGGATACTGCAAAATGTGATCTGTCTGGTTTTGAGAAAGCAAATAAAAGTTATAATTGTAAGGGTGACTTTTTTTCTTTAATGTTGTTTGCTAAAGGAGAAAAAAATAATTTGTTTGCTCGTGTTTTTGCTCCTTTGTCAGGGATTATCGAAGATGCAGCAACAGGAAGTGCGTGTGGAGCACTTGGCGGATTACTAGCAAGTTTAGACAGCATGGAAAACGGTAAATTCAATTATACCATTTATCAAGGAGAAGCCCTTGGAAGGCCAAGTACTATTAAAATTTCCGTTACCAAAACTAAAGGGATCTCATCTAGACCAATGATTTCTGGTGACAGTGTTCTCGTCTCAGAAGGTAGATTCTATATATAAGAATTTTGAATAACGCATATACAATATTTAAATTATTTTTTGCTTGAAATAGAGGATTTATTAATATAGTACTATTTTAGTACTAGTAACATAATTTTTTTATTTTTTTTACAGAATGCTACTTTTATTAATTATAATAGTTAGCAAAAGTTATGGGTGGCAACTATTCTCTTTACTTAGTCAAACTAGTTGTCATCCATAAACTATAAACTAAAAAACTATATAAATTTTATTAATGTTCTGATTATAACAATAATATTTTATTACAGTAAATTTGGGGCAGGAAAAGTTTTGCGCCAATCTATACATTTCCAGTATAGTTGTTACTCTGGCAAATAATTTAGGAATTGGATCATATGTTCAAATTGAAAAAGTCATTTTGGAGTTCTTTTAATTTGAAAACCCAAATAATTATTTGTTTATCCAATCATCTATCAGTCTTCTCGAAATAGAAATCTCCCTAGGAAGAAATTTACCTTGGTCTGAAAAATAAAGCATTTCTTCTTTGGAAAACCAATTTACATCCTCAATTTCATTTTTGTTTATTTTGATATCAGTAGATTTCGCTTCAGCATAAAACCCTACCATCAGTGAAGAAGGAAAAGGCCACGGTTGGGATGAGTGGTATTGAATATTTTTTATTAATATTCCAGCTTCTTCAAATACTTCTCGTGCAACGGCATTTTCTAAAGTTTCTCCTGGTTCAACAAAGCCGGCAAGAGTAGAATACATTCCTTCTGGCCAGATCTTTTGTCTTCCTAATAAAGTTTTGTTTCCATGGTAAACAAGCATGATAACAGCTGGGTCAGTTCGTGGGAAATGCTCTAACAAGCAATTTTTGTTGAGACAATTTCTTTGGTGTCCTGCTTTAGAAATAGTAGTTTTTTTTCCGCAGTTGGAGCAAAAAGAATGTTTTTTATGCCAATTATTAATTCCATTTGAATATGCTAATATTGAACCAGACTCAATGTCTATTAGGGGGCTAACATCCTTTAGGTCATAAAATTTCCCATACTGACTAAAGATGCTATTAACCTCGATCTCAGAAAAATTTGAAAAATCAATGCATATAAAAAAAGTCTCTGAGACTTTATCGGTTGATGTTCCAAGGAATATTATATGATGCCTTTCATTCAAATGTTTACCTATATCAAAATAATTTGGAAAAATTGCCCTTGGCGCTTGAAGGCTTTTGTCTAATTTTGAAAATAAATTTAATGAATTCCATAATGGAATAACTTTAGTGCTTTTTTTATTTAATTTGTTCAACCAATTCTTGTCATCTCGAAATAATATAGCTCTGTCTAGCCCAGTGTAACCAAAGTGATTTGGTTTTTCAGAATATAAATCATTTTTATTGAAAGTGGACATTTATATTCCAATGGTTCAAAATTAAATTATTATTTCAAGAAATTAGAAGTGTATAATTTTTAACTTTACTAGTAAATAAAGTAATGATTAATCTTATTATTATATATTTATATATGTATTGTTAACATCTAAAAAGTTTTTTGGATCATATATATTAAGGGAAGAAACAATTGTCTGAAATCAAGATTGATAAAATTAATAAATACTACGGTAGTAATCATATCATTAAAGATGTCTCTTTAGACATAAAAAGTCAATCGTTTACAGTCCTTGTGGGACCGAGTGGTTGTGGTAAATCAACTATACTTAGAATGATAGCAGGATTGGAAGATATTAACTCTGGAACAATATCTATTGAAGGAAATGTGGTTAATGATCTAGCTCCTAAACAAAGAAATATAGCTATGGTTTTTCAGTCCTACGCTCTTTATCCACATATGACTGTATTCAATAATATGGCTTTTGGCTTAAAATTAGAAAAACGATCTAAAGATGAAATTAATGAGCGGGTTTATGAAGCAGCAAAAATTCTTCAAATTGAAGATTATCTTCAAAGGAAGCCTAAACAATTGTCAGGGGGTCAAAGGCAAAGAGTTGCCATAGGGAGAGCGATCACAAGAAAACCCAAAGTATTTTTATTTGATGAGCCATTATCAAATTTAGATGCCGCTTTGAGGGTTCAGATGAGAGTTGAACTGGCAAAATTACATGATCAGCTTGACGCTACAATGATTTACGTCACTCATGACCAAACAGAAGCTATGACTATGGCTGATGAAATTGTTGTTTTGGATGAGGGAGTTGTCTCTCAAAATGGTGGCCCAATGGAGCTTTACAATAATCCTAAAAATCTTTTTGTTGGAGGGTTTATAGGTTCACCTAAAATGAATTTTATTAAAACAAAAATTCTAAGTTCAAACTCTAAAGGCACTAAGGTTGATTTGTTTGGAACCTCAGACATAGTTATACCTAAGATCTCTAGGAACATGTCTATCGGTGATGAAGTTACATTGGGGGTTAGACCAGAACATTTATCTGTTAATCATAAAACTTCATCCTATTGGGAAAGTAAGGTTTTTGTTGTAGAAAAACTTGGCTCAGGAACTTTTTTGTACCTTGATAAAGAAGGCGAACCCTTGGTTGTTGAAACCAGTGGCGATTCAAAGATAAAGGTTGGAGATAGTGTAAAAGTGGGCTTTGACCCAATTAAATGCCATCTATTTGATAAATCAAATCAATCCTTTGGTTAACATTATTTAATACGTAATGCTCTAATGCCTGGGAGTTCTTTTCCTTCAAGCCATTCTAGAAATGCCCCTCCAGCACTCGAAACATAAGTAAACTCTTTACTTGCATTAGCTGAGTTTAGAGCCGAGAGAGTGTCACCCCCACCTGCCACAGAAATGCATTGTTTGTTTTTAGTCATTGTCGCAGTAAAGTTTGCTAGAACTTTAGTCGCATTGTTAAAAGGTTTTATTTCAAATGCACCTAAAGGACCATTCCATAAAATAGTTTTACTCTTTTCTATAACTTCTTTAAACAGCTGTATTGAATTTTCCCCTACATCTAAAATCATCGATTCCTTAGGGCATTGATTAAAAGGAATAGTATAATTAGGTGCTTCTTCTTTAAACTCTCCTGCAACGACAACATCAAGAGGCAAGTACAAATTACAGTTATTTTTTTTAGCTAAATTTTCTATTTCAAAAACAGTGTCAATATAATTTGACTCATGCATTGACTTTCCCATTGGGGCACCTTTAGCAAACAAAAATGTATTGGCCATTCCTCCGCCAATAATGATACCGTCTAATTTGCTGACTAAGTTTTTTAAAACAGAAATTTTTGAAGAAACTTTCGCCCCGCCAATTATCGCTAATGATGGTTTCTGAGGACTTTCCAAAGCTATTTTGAGGGCTGAAATTTCATCATTTAGCATTGGACCGGAAAATGAAGGAATAAATTTAGTTATTCCTTCTGTTGAAGCATGAGCTCTGTGACTGCATGAAAATGCATCATTAACAAAATAATCCCCTAGTAGAGATAGTTGTTTTGCGAAATTCAAATCATTTTCTTCTTCTTCGTTATAAAAACGAAGGTTTTCGCAAAGGAGAATTTGATGGTCTTTAAGGTTTTTTGAAATTTCTATTGTATTATGTTCTATACAATTATCTGAAAATACCGCTTCTTTTCCTAGGTATTTTTCAAGACTGTTTATCAGTATCTTTGTAGATAGTGTAGATTGTTTAATCCCTTTAGGTCGACCCATATGGGTCACAATTATTAACTTTGCTCCCTTTTGAAGGAGTTTCAACATGCCTTGGCAAAATCTTTTAATCCTTGTATCATCTGTAATTTTCCCGTCATTGATTGGAACATTCAGATCTGCACGTATTAAAAGTCTTTTACGGCTTACTTCAATGTCTAAAATTGATTGGTTTTTCATAAATTTACTACTGTGTTATGTGTTTTCTAAAATTAATTCTGATTTATTCTTTAAAGCTGATGTAAGATTAGTATATCTTGAGTCTTTCCAGAATGCATTAATAGCAGCTCTAAAAATCTTTTCTTCACCGACTAGAACAACTAGTTTTTTCCCTCTCGTTATTCCTGTATAAAGCAAATTTCTTGATAGCATATGTGTGTGTTCAAAATTTATTGGTATAATGATACCAGGGTATTCTGAACCCTGGCTTTTATGTATTGAAATAGCATACGCTAGGTCAAGGTCGTATGGTTCTAATCCGGAATACGTGATTTCTCTATTATCGAAAGAAACAATTATTTTGTTATCTATTTTATTTTGTACAGTGCCAATATCACCATTCATAACCATTAAGTCATAATTATTTGATGTTTGGATAACTTTATCACCAGAAAAAAATTGAACACTGCCATCTTTTCTAGTGAAAACCAGCTTACCTTTTCTAGAATAAATGTTCTGAATATTTGAATTAAGTATTTTGATTCCAACCTCCCCCTTGTGCATCGGTGATAAAATCTGAATATTGTCTTTGCTCTCTCCTAAAATAGAGGGCATTTTGTTAAAATATAAATCCATAACAAGTTCGTTTTGCTTTTCCCTAGGGCACTCTAAAAAAATAAAATCACTATCTTCAAACTTATATGTTAATTTTGGAAATTTACCTTCAATGATTGATTTTGAACCTTTAATAATATCACTCAGATCCTCTTGTCTATAGTTCCCAGTTAATCGAAAAATAGATAAAACTTCTGATTCAATTATATCTTTAAATGGTTGACCGGGGCCAATTGGGGGCAATTGATCTGCATCACCTACAAAGATTACATTCGAACCACTTGGTATATTTATTAAAAGTTCTAGAAAAAGATTAATATCAATCATAGAGGCTTCATCAATTATAATTGTATCAAAATTTTGGGTTTTTTTATTTTTGGCTAGCGCTAGATGCATATGTATGGTTGACGGGTCTAAAGAATTTAGTTCTTTATATTCAGAAAGGCGCTTTGCAGCCCTTCCAGTAGGAGCGCAAATAATTGTTTTCTTAGCATTTAATTTCAGTGCCTTGACTAAACCTACGATCAGTGTACTTTTCCCTGAACCGGGTCCTCCGGTTATAATTGAAGTAGCAGTTGTTAAAGATTGATTAATCGCTTTTAATTGTTCATCAGACAAGTTTATGCCCTTTGGCATTTTAAGATCACTTTTTTTGAAATTCTTTACCTTGGTTGGATTTGAAAAGCTTTGTTTTAATCTATTAATTTCGTCAATAATCGACTGATCCCTTTTAAATGAAATATTAGAGCATATAACTTCTCGATTATATCTTGTGTTTTTTTGGAAAATGGAAGTTTCGCTTTCTATATGTCCAGCAATAGTATCCGGATTGATTTTAGAAATTATTGCTGCTTCTTCAAAAACTTTTCTTGAAGGTGCACAAGTATGACCTCGTCTTTCTTCTGTTTTAGAAAGCCAAAACTGAGTAGCAGCAATTGCAAATTCTTTTTCTGATGGTTTTAAATCTAATCTTTGGTAAATAAACTTTAGTTGATCAAAAGTAATTCTTGGTATACGTCCCAACAAATCTGATGGTTTATTGTAGATTATTGATAAAACATTATTACCAATATTTTCTTCAATAAACTTAATTTGAAGGCCAGTAAAACCAAGCTCTCTTAAAAAAATTTCTGAGACAATTTGATTGGTTTGAATTTTCCATCCAGTTGATACAGCCGAAGCAATTAATTTTGATAATCCAAGCTTGTCTTCAAGGACATTTGAATTTTCTTTAAGCAGAGAAAATGAAAAATTAGGGTTATTTACAATTTTTTTGCTTGTCTCGCTGCCTACACCAGGAAATCTATATCCTGACAAAAGAACTTGAAGACCTGATAAAGGAGATGAATTGAGATAGATAATAGAGTCAGATTTTTCAATTTGATTTTCTTTAATATCCTTGCATATTATTGCATGCCAACCACTTTCAAGTTTTACCTCTGGAGAAATTGCAAAAAATTTTGATTGTAAGGTTTCAACTTTTAAATCGATTTGTTTATTAAAAAAAAACATATCTATATTTAACTTTTTAGTTTTGGATCTCTTATTAAGAAAATTATCATGCATATGATTTTGTTTGCATTTTGGGCAGGAAAGCTTTGGCTTGTTAAAGTTATAAAACTTCGCGTTGCATTTGTGACAGGTAATTTTTACACCACGATTTTTCATTAATTTCATTAATCTTTAACTTTATTATTTTCTAGAATGATTTCTATTTTGTATGCTAGACAAGAACTAATAAAAATACTAATTCTTTTTAATAATTTGCAAATGGGTTTAAAAAAAATGAGTCTAAAACAATTCTATATCAATGGGGAATGGGTTGATCCTGTTGAACCAAATGAAGTTGATGTTATTAATCCTTCTACAGAAAAAAGTTTGGGAAAAGTTAGTGTTGGATCAAAAGAGGATGTCAATAAAGCGGTTAAAGCTGCTCGGGAAGCCTTTAAAAGTTTTTCTAAAACAAAAGTTACAGAAAGATCCGAATTATTAACTGATATTAGAAATATCTTCAAAAAAAGATTTGATGATGTTGCTTCAGCGATACTAACCGAAATGGGTGCGCCTCTTAAATTAGCTAGAGGAAGTCAGGCTACGGTTGGTTTGTCTCATTTAAAAACAGCAATAAGAGTATTAGAAAACCATAAATTTGAGTATAAGCATGGAAACTATGTTGTGAGGCATGAAGCAATTGGCGTGTGCGGTTTGATTACTCCATGGAATTGGCCAATAAACCAAGTTATTTCAAAGCTTGCACCGTGTATAGCATCTGGCTGTACTGCAATATTAAAACCTAGTGAAATTGCACCATTATCAGCGATTGTTGTTGCTGAAATATTTCATGAAGCAGGTGTTCCAAAAGGTGTGTTCAACTTAATAAATGGTCTTGGTCCTGTGGTGGGTGAAGCAATGTCAAATCACCCAGACATTGATATGATGTCTTTTACTGGTTCGACGAGAGGTGGCATAGCCGTTGCCAAAGCTTCAGCAGGTTCAGTAAAAAGGGTTTGTCAGGAGTTAGGAGGAAAATCTCCTAATATAATTTTAGATGATGTCAATTTTGAAAAGTCCGTCACTGATGGAGTTAATAGTTGTATGAGTAATAGTGGCCAGTCATGCAATGCACCAACAAGAATGCTTGTACCACAAAATCGATACAAGGAAGCGCTAGAAATTGCTATGGAGGCAAATAAAAACATTGTAACTGGAGACCCAAATTCAGATACAACTGATTTGGGTCCACTGGTCAGTGAAATACAATTTAACAAGGTCCAAAGACTTATCAAAAGTGGAATTGATGAGGGTGCAAAACTTATATCAGGAGGCTTGGGAAAACCTGAAGGTCTTGAAGTTGGATATTACGTCAAGCCAACCATCTTTGCAGAAGTCACTAATGATATGGAAATTGCAAGAGAAGAAATTTTTGGTCCAGTTTTATCTGTTATTTCTTATAGCAGTGCAAAAGAAGCGGTTGAAATTGCAAATGATACTGAATATGGTCTTGCTGCTTATGTCACTGGATCAGATGTTGACGAATTAATGAATTACGCTAGGCAACTAAATGCCGGTCAAATTCATTTAAATTATGGAAGTGCAGGATCGGATGCCCCTTTTGGAGGTTATAAGCAATCAGGAAATGGAAGAGAAAAAGCAGAATGGGGATTGGAAGAATATCTTGAGGTTAAAGCTATTATGGGAGCTTAAACTTCCTGATGGTATCTTATGATTTTATTATAGTAGGTGCTGGCTCTGCTGGATGTGTCCTTGCAGACAAACTAAGTGCTTCAGGAAATTATAACATTCTATTGATTGAAGCAGGCAGTTGGGATAACAATTTTTGGATCAACACACCTATTGGGTATGGTATTTTATTTACTCATACTAAGTATAACTGGTGTTATGAGTCTGAAGAAGAACCTGGATTAAATCATAGAAAAATTTATATACCAAGAGGTAAAGTGATAGGTGGGTCGAGTTCAATTAATGCTTTAGTGTACCATAGAGGGCATAAATCTGACTACGATGACTGGGCAACATTTGCAAATAAAGAATGGAATTATGAATCTGTAAAGCCTTATTTTGAATCTTTTGAAAATGTAATTAAAAACAATCAACCATATGCTAACGTTCATAATCCAAGTACAAATTTATTAGCCATAAGTAATGTTTGGGACAACTATCACTCTCTCAAAAATGATTTTTTAGAGACATCGTCTCAAGTTCAACTAAAATGTAGTAAAGATGGTTTTATAGAAGGAGAGGGAGTAGGTCCCTATTTAATCACAACGAAAGATGGGAAAAGGTTTTCAAGTTCTAAAGCTTTTCTTAAGCCTTCACAGTTAAGGCCTAATTTAAAAATATTACCAAAAACTTTAGTCAAGAGAATAAACTTTAAAAAGGGCAGGGCTGTTTCAATTGAATGTGAAATAAAGGGTGTTTTTGGAAAGTCAGAAACTACGTTCTATGCTAATAATGAAATTATTTTAAGCTCAGGAGCAATTAATTCACCACAGTTACTGCAAGTGTCTGGAATAGGGTGCGAAAAATTATTAAAAAAACATAACATTAAAACTGTATTAAATCAGCCAAATGTTGGTAAAAACTTACAAGATCACTTAGGAATAAGTTACTATCATAAATCTAGAAAATCGACATTGAATCAAATTTTGGGAACTTGGCCAGGAAGAATAAAATCAGGTTTAGAGTATATTTTTTTTAAATCTGGCCCTTTATCTTTGAGTGTAAATCAAATTGGCGGAATTATAAAAACATCTAAAAGTGAAAAAAATCCAAATGTTCAGCTATATCTCAATCCAG
>CAZCWO010000030.1:0-17169 GCA_964502335.1 uncultured Rhodobacterales bacterium
TGTTGTCATTAATGTGGCGTCCAAATGTTGTTCCAATTCTATTTTCTTTTGCAAGAGCAATATCATAGCATTGACCAACATCATCTAAACTATAAAGCTCAACCATCAAGTGATGAATTTTATTTTCTCCAGTTTCAATTAAGGCTATGCTATGATGTCTTGGGTTGCTGTGAAAAAAATACGCTTTAAATGGTCTTAACATATAATCGCTTAGTTTAAAGCCTAAAACATCTTGGTAAAACCATTGCGTATCTTTGAGTTTCTTAACATTTAAAACTACGTGCCCCATCCCTAATGTGCCCGTTCTAAAACCTGAAATAGGCCTGCCTGGAACAAATTTTTCGTTACTTAATTCTGGTCCATGAAATGCTTCATGCCTGTTTCCTGAAGGGTCAGAAAAGCTAATTACTTCCGATACAAATCTTTGTTCTGCGAGAGACTTAGGTTCTTTAGTTACAACAATTTCTGCTTTTTCCAATCTATTAGCTAAAAGGTCTAAATCTTTCTTATCAGAAACCTCCCATCCAAAAATATTTGAAGAATGCGTTTCGTTTGTAACGACAAATCTTTGCTTTCGTTCATCCATTCTTAAAACAGCAGTTGAATTAGTTTTATCAACTAATTGCATCCCTAAATAATCTCTACTAAATTCTGTCCAGTCTTCAAGTTTATCTGATTTGACTGTTATGTATCCTAAACCTAAAATTAGCATTTTGTACCCAAAGTATTATTTCTTGATGTTTTAGTATAAATTTAAAATAAATGATATTTTAAAATTTTGTTAATTTACTATATATTAATTGTACCACTTAACGGTACATTTCATATTAATTATTGAAAATCTTTAAAAAATATTGATCATTAAAAAAATATTAAAAATACTCTAGGCTAAAAATTATGGATAAATTAAATATTGAATTTCCAAAAAAACCAGACCATTTTTCACAAGATGAATGGGAAGCGAGAGTTAATCTTGCTGCTTGTTATAGACTTGCCAATTATTATGGTTGGACCAGCACAGTATATAATCACATTACCTTAAGAGTGCCAAACACTGATACATTTCTCATTAATGCTTTTGGATTAAACTATAATGAAATTTGTGCATCAAATTTAGTTTTAATAGATATAGACGGCAATAAGTTAAGTGATGATAGTTGGCCAATAAATAAAGCTGGGTACTTGATACATTCTGCCATTCATCGCGCACGTGATAATGACCTTCATTGTGTAATGCATTCACATGAAGTAAATACCCAAACGCTTGCCGCTTCCAACCAAAAGGTAATTCCATTGATTCAAGAGGGATGTCAATTATTTGAAAGAGTTGGATATCATGATTTTGAAGGCATTGTATTAAATCCAGATGAGCAAAATAGACTGATCCAATCATTAGGAAAAGAAAATCACACACTTCTATTGAGAAATCATGGTTTAATTACTGCTGGGCCTTCTGCTGCTTGGGCATTTATCAGACATCAAGTTATTATCAGAAACACTGAAGTGCAATTAAAATTAATGGCCTCTAATGCAACAATAAATAGAATTCCAGATAATGTCTTAAGGCATACAAGGCAACAATTTGAGGGTGGAGATGCCCAAGGAGGGGCAAAAGTCAGACATCCTGAATGGCCAGCATTTTGGCGGTTGTTAGATGAGATTGACCCTTCATGGAAAAGTTAATTGATATAGATTAAAAAAATCATACTTTTGCAAAAAATGTTTTTATTAAACTTCTTAATAAGTATCTTAATAAGTAATAATATAAAAAACTGGATTTTTTTTATTTAAATTTATAAAATAAAAGGTTATTAAATAATAAAATTACAAGTTAATTAATATATTAAAAACAAATATTTAAATTTTCGGGAGTGAAAAATGAAAAAATTATTATACGGAGTTAGTGCTGCAATATTATCAGCATTAGTATCCACAACTGCTATGGCCGCAGACAAAGTTTTGACTGTGGCTTCTTGGGCTGCTCCATTCCATACTCAGAATGAAAACTTCTTTCCTTGGATGAATGAACAGTTTAAAAGCTGTTCTGGGGGATCACTTAGTCTTAAAGTGGAATACGGGTTGGCCCCACCGCCAGCTCTTTATGATTCAATCAGAGATGGCGTAGCTGATATTACTTGGATTGTTTATGGGTATACACCAGGTAAATTTGTAACAACTATGGTTGCAGAACTACCTCTTATACCTGGAAACGCTCAAGAAAAATCAGTTGCTTTTCAAAAAACTTATGAAAAGTACTTAGAAGCTGCTGGAGAAGCAAAAGGGGTTCAAGTTTTAGCAAATTTTACTCATGGACCAGGAATGGCAAACACTGTTAAAAAAGTTACTTCATACAAAGAACTTGAAGGTGTAAAAATGAGAGTTGGTGGCGGTGTTGCAAACGCTATTGGAACAGCTTTAGGCGTTGCTGGCGTAAATGCACCAGCTCCAAAAGTTTATGAAATTATTTCTGGCGGCGTTGCTGACGGCGTGATGTTTCCATTTGAAACAATGCATGCCTTTAAAATCGCTGAGCTTGCAAAATACTCATTGCACAACCCAGATGGCATGTATACAACAGCTTTTGCAGTTATCATGAACAATGATAGCTATAACGACCTTTCTGCTGCTCACAAAAAATGTATTGATGATATGCGTGGAGTATCACTTTCCAGAACAATTGGAAAATATTGGGACCAAGCAGATGATAAAGGAAAAGCTGCTGCTGCTGAATATAACCATGAGCTAACAATTGCAAGTCATGATGAAAGGCAATATTTTAAAGCAAAAATGGGCCCTGTCATTGATGGTGTTATAGGTAAAATTGATGCTGTTGGAGTAGACGCTAATGCAGCATTGTCTTACTTTAAAGAACAAGTAAAAATTGAAAATGCACTGTCAGGTAATTAATTAAGATAATTATTTGAATATCGCATGAAACAATTTCTTAATACAATAGAGCGTCTAGCCTTAAAGGTTAGCCGCTCTATTTCTGTATTAGCCGGATTAGTATTACTCTGGATAGTTGTGATTACCTGTGTAGATGTTATTGGAAGATATTTTTTTAACTCTCCTCTTTATGCTGGAGCAGAAATTATAAAAGTGAGTATGGCCGGGGTAATATTCTTTTCATTGCCTTACATGTTTTTCAAAAATGAACACATTATAGTTGATCTGTTCCCAGTTTTTAAAAGAGGCTTTCTTGGATGGATTTTAGGTTTGGTCTTCCTTGCTATTGGAGGCTATGCTCTTTGGATTATAGGAGACAAAACTTTTAGTTTGGCGATGCGCTCTCTTGAAGATGGCGATACTTACGAATACATTATTGCTCCATCTTTTCTAGCCAGACCAAATAGTGAATTTTTGCCAAAAGTTTATATAGACACGTTTATTGCCGTCTCTATTTATTTTACTGTATTTATGATAGCACTTAAATTTCTCTTAGTTTTGTTAAAACCAGGCTCAAATGCTGAAAGCTCAGAAGAAGAAAACTTATGAGCGCTTTAACAATTTCTTTTATTGGTTTTTCTGCAATCTTAATACTTGCATTTCTTAGGTTCCCACTAGCTCTATCAATGGGATTGGTTGGAGTTATAGGATTTGGGGAACTTACTAATTATAGAGCTGCTATATCAAATATAGGCAGACTGGTCATGGACCTTGGTCAAAGTTATTCTTTGTCTGTATTGCCATTGTTCATTTTAATGGGTCTTTTGGTTGAAAAAGGAGGAATGGCTAAGCAACTTTACAGAGCTGCTTATGCATTTCTTGGAGACAAAAAAGGTGGTTTGGCCATGTCAACAGTAGTTGCCTGTGGAATGTTCTCAGCAATTTCAGGTTCTTCTATAGCGACTGCTGCAACTATGTCTAAAGTCGCAATGCCTGAAATGAGAAGGTATAAATACGCTGATTCATTAGCAACCGCATCTATAGCAGCTGGTGGCACCTTAGGAATTTTAATACCTCCGAGTGTTATTCTAGTCATCTACGGCTTACTAACTGAACAATCAATTGGAAAACTGTTTATGGCAGGCTTTCTCCCTGGCATGTTAGGTATTTTATTCTATACCCTTGCTGTATTTTTTGTTGTCTCAAGAAACCCTTCCTTAGGACCAGCGGGGGAAAAAACAAATTGGCCAGAAAGACTCCTAGCTTTAAAAGACGTATGGACAACATTAGCTCTTTTTATCTTTGTAATTGGGGGAATTTATATAGGTTTATTTTCTGCTACAGAAGCTGCTGGAATGGGAGCGGCAGGCGCTCTTGTTATTGCCTTATCAAGTGGCAACTTAAATTTTAATGTTTATCTTAATGTTCTTAGGGATGCTTCGGTTTTAGCTGCCAAACTGTTTGCATTATTATTTGGCGCAACAATGTTCTCAAACTTTTTGAACAGAGCAGGATTGCCAGATGCATTGTTGGGTATCATTAATTCATTTGAACTTTCAGGCATGGCTGTAATTTTTATAATTCTCATTATCTATATTCTTCTAGGATGTGTATTTGAGTCCATGTCAATGATACTCCTAACCGTTCCAATTTTTGTCCCCCTAGTGAAAAACCTGGCACCTGAGCTAGGATTAAGTCCCGACTTAGTTCTTATTTGGTTTGGAATTTTAGTTGTTGTAGTGACAGAAATTAGTCTTATCACTCCTCCTATTGGATTAAATGTTTTTGTTTTAAAGGGAGTAGTAAAAAACGTTTCTGTAGGGACAATTTTTTACGGCGTAACACCTTTTTGGATTGTTGACATAATTAGACTTGCAATTATTGTTTTATTTCCAGCAATTGCGTTATTTTTGCCATCTATGATGTTCTAAATAGCTAATTCTTTTACTTCATCAATTACTATTTTACCTAATGCGTTCCTGGGTAAAGCTTGAACAAACAGAACGTCTTTAGGGATTTTGTAATTTGCTACTTTTCCTTTAAAAAGTTTTAAAATTTCCTCTGGCAAAACATTTAAATTTTTTCTTACCGCAACAATAACTGGTACTTCCCCCCATTTTTCATCTTTCCTTCCAACAATTGAATATTCCTTTAAATCCAGATTTTTGGAAAGAAGAGTTTCTAATTCAGCCGGATAAATATTTTCTCCGCCAGAAATTATTACATTTTTAATCCTATCAACAAACCAATAGTTTCCATCTACATCAACTTTTGCTACATCGCCAGTTAGAAACCAACCATCAATTATACTATCCTTAGTGGAAGTTTTATCTTCCCAATAGGATTCAAGGATATTGTCACCTTTTATTAATATCTGACCTGGCTCACCGTAACCAACATCTTCAAGTTTTTCGTTTACCAATCGAACAAAACAATATAATCCCTTCTTGCCTATAGATCCCTCTGAAATTAATGCGTCTCCAATTGTCTGATAAATTGCTATTGGCCCGGTTTCAGTTGCTCCATATATTTGAATAAGGGGTATATTATATTCATGTACTTTTTTTATTAATGACAATGGAACATTTGTTGACCCAATAGAAATCGCTCTTAATGAAGAAAGTTTGGTTTCATTCCATGATTTTGAATTTATTATTTGGTCAAGTACTGTTGGAACTGTGATAATGTGCGTTATCTGGTAATTCTCAATCGCCTTAGTTGCATCTTCTGGATCAAATTTTTCTTGAAGAACCACGGTTGCACCTAGAAACAAAGCTGGCATAAGTAAAATATTTATCCCACCAACATGAAAAAGAGGTAAAAAGACTAAAACATTATCGGAAGACTGTAATGAATGAGCATGGTGACTCATCTTTGCGTTGCAAATTAAAGCTTTTTGATTTAGCAAAGCCCCTTTTGGTTTTCCAGTTGTACCCGAAGTATAAACAAGTAAAACTGGGAGATTAATATCCACAATATTATTAACTTTATATAAATCTTTCCTTCTTTCTGAAAGAGATTTATTCTTTCCAATTGAAGTATCAATAGCTACCATTTCAATGTTTTTATTCAGATTTAATAAGTTTAAATTATTTTTAAATCTAGAATGATAGAATATCATTTTGGGTTTAGAATGGTTCACTTGAAATTCAATTTCAGGATTGGCCAATCTCCAATTTAAAGGTGAAAGAATAACTCCAATTTTTGATGCCGCTAGAAGTAAAATGATTTGTTCAGGGTTATTCGTTCCATAGAAGCAAATCCTATCACCTATTTTTAAGTTACCTTCTTTTTGAAGAAAAGATGCAGTTTCTATTATTGCGTTATTTAATTTTGCATATGACCAAATTTGATCTTTAAATATAATTGCTGGTTTATCAGATGAAATTCCACCAAATTCACAAAACAATTGATCAATTCTCATCACTTTCACCTTGCTCGTAAAGGGCCCCTTTCCCAAGCATGTCCATACATAGCTCAGCAGTCCAGGGTAACATAAGAGCCCCGCACCTGCTATCACGATAAAATCTTTCAAGAGGTTGTGATTTTAACATTGATTGTCCACCACATGTTCTGATTGCCAGTCTGGCAATTTCATTTACATTTTCCATAACAGAATATTGAGCAGCCCAAGCTCTCATTAATTGTTCTTTTGAAGGATTTGGTTTAGCCTCAGAAATTGACTGATACCAAATTGATTTTGTTTGTTCTAAGATGATTTTTATTTGAGCTACTGTAAGTTGTTTTGTTGGATACATTCTTCTCTTTACAGGTGACATTCCTGGTTGTTCACCTCTCAAATATCTTACTGTAAAGTCATAACATGCCTGAGCTATACCAACATAACTGGGTGTCAGTGTCATAAACATATGTGGCCATTGCTTAGCAGCATTATAATAAATTCCTCTTGGCATTAGCTGTTCTTCAAATGGGATAAAAACATCTTCAAATATTAAAGTACGGGAAACTGTTCCTCTCATGCCTAGAGGGTCCCAATCACCTTCTACCCTAACTCCTTTCTGATGGGCAGGAATTGCAATATACATCGTATTTGATCTGGAAGGCCTGGAGTTTTTATCCAATAGCTCGGTACATAACACTCCATAGTAATTTGCATGGCCTGAAAGAGATGCAAAAATCTTTTTACCGTTTACTATCCACCCTTTTTCTGTTCTCAATGCAATTGTGCCAAATGCAGTCTTGCCCGCAGCAGAAGCATTACCTTCAGAAAATGGTTGAGCATAAATAGAGCCTTTCTTTAGAATCCTCTCATAATGCATTTCCCTCATTTTATGATGCTCATTTCTTGTGTCCTTATCCATCTCCAGTTGATCTGATAAAAAGCCAGTCCAAAGACACGAGCTAACATGCATATTAAATGTTAGAGCCGTTGCACCACAATATCTTCCTATTTCGGATGCAGCCAACATATAAGTTTTAAGGTCTGCATCACGACCACCGTATTCTTTAGGAATACAAATGCCCATTAAATTATTTTCGTAAAGATCAGAGTAATTTTCCGTAGGAAATGTAGCATCCAAGTCGTATTTAGCCGCTCTTTTTTCAAATTTCTTGGAAGCAATTATTCTAGTTTCTTCACAAAGCTGCTTTTGTTGCTTTGTAAGTTTCCATTCTGAAGGTTCAAATATCGGTTTATCTAAGTACATTTAATTTTCCTGATTTAATGATTTTAAAGTTAAATTTTCAAGAAATTCAACAATTATTTCATTAGTTTCTCTTGGTGATTCCAAATTAACCAAATGGCCCGCATTATTAATATTATAATATTTGCAGTCACTTAATTTGTCAGACATTTTTTTCATAGTTTTACTTGGAGAATTAGTATCTTCAGAACCAGAAATTAAACAACAAGGGATATTAATCTTAGAGATATCATTATATCTATCAAACGTAACCAAACATGAAATAACTTTTTTATACGTTTCTGCAGGTATATTTTCCATGGATTGAATAGCACTATTTATAACATCTTGAGATGCTGGATGAGCCAAGATAGATGGCACAAAAGACTTTGCCAAGTCTTTCATGTTTTTTCCTAATGAAAGAGGTTTTAATCGTTTTTCCAAAAATGCTTTTTTAAAACTTTGGTCTTTCCCTCCAAAAGCTGATGTTGTGGCTATTAAAATAAGAGAGTTTACTTTATTTGGGTACCTAAAAAAAAATTCCTGTGCCAGCATCCCTCCTATTGATTGTCCTATTAAAGTGGTCTTGTGTATTTTTAAATCTGAAAGGAATTCATTTAAGCTATAACATAAATTTTCAAATGAATAGTTTTCCAAGGTTTTTGATCCTTTATAACCAGGCATATTCCATGAAACTACCCTATATTTACTAGATAAATTCTTTAATTGGGGTTCAAAACTTTTATCATCACCCCCAATTCCATGTAAGCAAATTAATGAGTTTGAAGAATTACCTTTTTCACTATAGAAAATTTTTCCAGTTGAATACATTAAACAACCAATCCTTTATCAACAACAATTTTATTATCTAAAAGAATTGTACATTCAATCATAGGCAAATCAAAATGCCCATCGGTAAACCTGTTTGCAAACTCATTGGCTCCAATTGAATATAAAAAACATCCGGATAATGCCCTTAATTCAGTTCCATTTAAGTCAGACTTGTCATACATAGTAAGAGCTTCATACCTTGCTTTTTTATTGAGTCCCCATCCAACATGACTAGTAGCATAAGCATTTTTATCTCCAAAATCCTTAAGGTAATTTTTCATGAGTTTGACGTCTGAACCTGTCCCAGAAATACTTGTTACAAAGTCATTTTCAATGTTAAAAATTACTTCACTTTCAAAATATTTTTTAAAAGTTAGGTTTATATCACCAGGTTGAAAAACAATTTTACCATTCACAGAAGATTTATTTGGGAAACTAACTACTAACCCTCCTGGCCAATGAGCAAGTGTTCCGGGTCTATCTGTCCACCCCCACACACCCACAGTATTAGTGTTCTTTAAATTTACTTCCAAATTTGTACCTGCTTCCGATTTTACTGTCATGACTGATGCATTTCTGCACTGTGAAACAGCTTCCTTAACAATCTCTTTTAAAGATAAATCTGGTTTAAGGCGTGCGAGGATATCTGGATGTTCATCAGAAATACACATAATTCTTGTCCCAGAAGAAAGTATTTCTTTAGTTTGCTTAGAATGCATTAATCCCTCTTTGCTTAAATCAAAAATAACATTTGTCTCTTTTAAAATTTTAAGATTTTCATCTTCAAAATCCAGAATGTTCGATGCTCCAGTTGATCTTATAATTGGATCAACTGAATATGGTTTAGAGGCTATTTCAATTTTTTTAAATTTCAGAGAATGGTCTTTTAGCACAAGCTCAACAAGAGAAATATTTATCTGCCTACTCAATGTTTCCGTTAAAACTACAACTTTTTCATTTGGCTTAATGTTGCAAAGCTCTATTAACAATGAAAAAGCCTCTTTCCAATGTTCTTGAATTTGATTGTCCATATCTGATACCTGAAAAACTAAAATGTTTTTAAAGCTTAATAATACTTTCTTGACTATTTAATTCCTTTATACTAAATCCCGCAACTTTTTTATAATTTTTAGAATGTTCATATAACTGCTTTAAAGAAATTACATCTTCAATATTATTTAACTCCATTTCGCATAAATCTTCTACCGTTTGCAATATAGTATCTGGCCCTGCAATTAAAACAGTCATATTTTCTCCAAAATACTAATGTTAAATAAATAAAGAGTTTAATTTTCTATTTCACAGAAAACAATAAATTGACCCCTAAAACAAATGGAAAATTTTAAAATTTTTGAGCCCATTGACCTTTTCTAAACACGGGTATTTTTTTGCCGTCTTGTTCGATGCCATCTATATCAACTTGGTTAGAGCCTATCATCCAATCAATATGGATCATGCTTGAGTTCCCACCTTTAGAAATGATTTCTTCCTTTGTAAGATTTTGATTTTTAAAGCATTTTGTATAGCATTGACCGAGGGCAATATGGCAAGCTGCATTTTCATCAAAAAGAGTGTTATAAAATAAGAGGCCTGTCTGAGCAATCGGTGAATTATCAGGAACCAGAGCAACTTCTCCCAGACGACGTGCTCCTTCATCAGAGTCTAAAACTTTCAGTAAAACTTCTTCACCTTTGGATGCGTGGGCTTCAATAATTTTTCCTTTTTCAAATTTAACGTTAATATTTTCTATTAAACTACCCTGGTGAGACAATGGTTTGGTTGCGCATACTTCACCATCTACTTTTTGCGAATGCGGTGTTGTAAACACCTCTTCTGATGGAATATTAGGATTACATATAACACCATTTTGAGCCATTGATGCTCCACCCATCCATTCATGATCTTCTGCTAAACCAACAGTTAAATCAGTGCCTGGACCTTTAAAATGAAGGGAATCAAAATTTTTATTATTCAACCAATCAGACCATTTTTTTAAATTTATATTATGCTTTTTCCATTCTGAAATTGGATCCAAACCATCAACTCTTGAAGCTGAAAATATCGCATCTGCCAATCTACTTTGAGCCTCTTTAGGATTAAGTTCAGGGAACATTTGAATAGCCCAGGCCTTCCCAGGCCAAGAAATAATATTCCAATTAATATCGAATCTTGTTATCCTTTCTCTTGCTGGCTTATAAGCGATCGATGTGGCTTTGTTTGCTCTGCCAACCTTATCTGGATCTTGATTTGATAACAATAATGGATCTTCACCAACTATTGCTAGTCTTGCTGTATTATTATCAAAAGCTTCACCCATTCCATTGAATAGCCAATTCGGTGCCTTATCAAAAGATTCATCTGATGCGTGTAAATACCTCGAAAGTGTTATATCTGGATCCGAAAACAATGGAGTAATTATATTAGCTCCTGCTTTGTAAGCATGCACAGAAACCCTTCTCACAAGGGGCAAAGCTTCTATTGGAGCAGTTAATAAAAGGTCTTGACCTTTTTGTAAAGCTACACCTGTTTTGATTGCAAGTTCAGCTAATTTATCTAGTTTTTGTTCATTGATAATCAATATAATTTCCTCAGTTAGTTTAATTTAGTTAATAAAAAGTTCCTTTAAATCAACCCATTTATCAATACAGTCCTTGGTTTCTATGAAATTATTGGCCACTAATAATCCATCTTTCCATAAGGGTTCTCCGTCAATAATAATGCTGTGATTTTCTACCATCCAACAAATCTCACCTGGGGCATAGTCACCACATGTATGGAAGTGCAAAAACTTTGGACTTCCAAAAATTGTATTAGACCACCTGTCTGGATCATCTTCAATTGGTAAATCATAGTACGTTCCTGGATGAATGCCTGCGTGCCAAGAGTCAATGTTATATTTTTCAATATTAAACATTTTAGAAATACAACTGTAGTGATTTTTAACTCTACTTATAGTTTCTTCATCTCCTTCAAAATCTGAAATCTTGCCTCGTTCAACAATTGAAAAAATATCTTTCTTTAATTCTAAAATAGGGGGGTCGTAAACTTTTGATCCTGTTGGTGTTAAATACTTTGAAAGAGCTACTTTTCCTGACAAACTTTGCGCGCTTACAGGTGTGGGAACAAGCATTGGGAAACGTAAAACTCCAACATCTGTACTTTCATCAATTTTTAACTTAGGCAATTCTCCAGAAATATTTGTTCCTAATGGGCAGGTTATTTTAACATTACCACCTTTTGAAAAAATTGTGTTTATTGCTTTTTTTAATTCAATTAATGCTTGATGATTGGTACAACCAAATTTAGATGCTAAATTTTCTGCGCTCCTAGCATATGACATGACTCTTTTCGTTTTAAATGATGATTGATCAAATCTATCTTGATCTCCTATCCTCGCAAAAAAAATTGTGCAGTCAAAATCATCGATAACTTCTGTTAATTTACTTTTTGAATCATTTTGTGGACCACCAACTTCCAGAATGGTTGTTTTAATGCCCATGCCCTTTGCTTCTGCAGCTAAAGCATCCGTAATATCTTTTTTATACCACCCTAATACAGGATCTTCAGATATAATTAACAAAGTTTGATTTTTTGATAAGTCTGCACAGTTTTCTAGAATATTTTTTGCACCTTTTGTTATGTTTTCAGGATTTATCATAAAATTATTTTCGATAAGAAAAAGCTTTTCCAAATCTCCAAATTAGGTATTCACCACATGTTATTGGTTTTTCAATGCCTTTAATGGTTTTTCCAAGTATTTCCTTTGGATCAATGATTGTTTCTGGATCTGGATCGAATGCTAAAACTATTGATAATCTCTCTTTACCAGACTTGTTTACGACACGGTGGGGTGTAGATTTATATTCACCACCTGTCCATCGAGAAAGCAAATCTGCAACATTTACAATAATTGTATCTTCAATAGGTGGAGCGTGAAACCAATTGCCGTTTATATCTTCTACTTGAAGTCCGCCAACTGAATCTTGGCAAAGTACTGTTAAAACTCCAAAATCTGTGTGGGAACTAACACCAAATTGATTTTTTCCAAGACTGGATGGTTGGTTTGGGTAATAAACAAGAGAAGCCCTACTCAGAGGATTTTTACAAGTTTTCAAAAAAAACTCTTGGTCTAATTTTAAGCCTAAAGCAAAACCACGCAATAAATTTCTAGCTAATTTATCAGCATGGTTAAAATAGCTCATTGCATATTGTTCCAATTCAGGTTGAAACTTAGGCCAGATATTGTTTCCTCTCAACGGATGGTTGTCCAATGAAAAACCATTTTTATCTTGGTGTCCCCATAAAAAACTTTCTTTTAAGTCAGCTTTAGCATTGTCTTCCATTTTTGCACCGCCATAACCCAACCAGCCTCGATGCTTTTCTGTTATTTTAACTTCACTTTTTTTACTTTTATTGTTCCTAAAAAACGCTAAACCTTCATTCCTTAATGATTCTATAACTTCTTTAGGTATTCCATGCCCTTTAATATAGATAAAGCCCAATCCAGTGCTAGCCTTGTGAAGCTCTGATGAAACTGATTTAGGGTCACTTCCATCACATAATTTGGTTATGTCGATGACAGGAATTTTGTCAATTTCTAAATGTTTTGCTTCAGTGTAGGACATAATTTAAAATATATTTGATAATTAAAATAGAATCCAATTATTAAAATTAACCTTTAGCATTTGACATTTGCTCAAACGCATCTAACGCTTTTGCACTATAGGTTATAGATGGTCCTCCCCCCATATAAGATGCCATACTCAAAGCTTCAATAAATTCACCTTTAGTTGCTCCAAGGCGAACTAATGAAGCAACATGAAATCCTATACAACTTTCACATCTAGTCGCAATCGCTATACCTAAAGCAATAAATTCTTTTGTTTTTTCGCTTAACTCTCCATTCTTTTTTGCCTCTTTACCCATAGCATTAAAACCGTTAAAGGTTTCAGGTATATTTTTGTTGAGGTTTGCAAAACTTTTTTGGGTATCTGATAAAAATGATTTCCAGTCCATAACTTTCCTTTTTTATAAATATTTTTTGCTTAAAATCTTTGTTAATAAACTATTTAATATGAATTGTTTTTACTTCAACCTTTACTTTCATCTGAACCCATTTTTCTTTCAAGCCACCTAACTGCCTGACTAATAATTAAAACTAAAATTAGGTATTCAAAAATAAGCAAAGTATAGATTTCTAATGGTCTGTATTCGCTTACTACAATCTCATTTGCTCTCCTCATCAACTCTTGCATTCCTATAACTGATGCAAATGCAGACATTTTAACGATATAAATAAATTGATTTGCTAAAGGCGGTAAGATTCTCTTTATAGCCTGAGGTAAAATAACGTATCGCATAGTTTGAAAAGAATTCAACCCTACAGTTTGAGCAGCTTCCGTCTGGCCCCTATGAATTGATTGAATTCCTGATCTATAAATTTCTGCAGTAAATGCACTATCTGAAATTGCTAAAGTTACCACAGCGCCCCAAAATGCATCGATTGGGATATCTAGTCCCATTGATTTCAAAATCACAGGTAAACCATAAAATATCCAAAACATCATTGGCAGAAGAGGCACCGCACGAATAAACTCAATGTAAGTTCTACTTGGCAACCTCAACCAGTAATTATTGGACATTCCAGGTAAAGCAACAATCAACCCTAATATAATTGAAAATGAAGCAGCGAGAAGGGAAAGTTGGATAGTTGCCGAAAAACCACTCAACATAAACCAAATATTATTATACCCACCTTTAGTGGTAGGATCTATTACATACCACCCCCAAGTTCCTGGAGGTGCTGAGCAACTTGAAAGAAATATTGCTATCAATAAGAAAATAAAAATCGATTTTTTCATAATTTCAAATATTACTTTTTAGTGTTGCAAGATTTGATTTAAGAAAAGTTTACACCTATCAGTTTTAGGCGAATCGAAAAACTGTTTTGGGTTTCCAGTTTCTACTATACTACCTTCATCCATGAACACCATTCTATCTGCTACCTTTCTAGCAAAACCCATTTCGTGAGTAACTACTACCATTGTCATTCCTTCTTCAGCTAAGTCTATTATTACATCTAATACTTCTGCTATCATTTCAGGGTCTAATGCAGATGTAGGTTCATCAAACAACATTATCTTAGGTTCCATACAAAGAGATCTTGCTATAGCAACTCTTTGTTGTTGTCCGCCAGATAAATGTCCAGGCTTTTTATTTGCTTGTTCTGGAATTTGCACTCTTTCCAAGAGTTTGTATGCCCTCTCTTTAGCGTCTTTTTCAGATAAGCCTAAAGCTTTAGTTGGACCTAAAGTTAAGTTTTGTAATACTGTAAGATGAGGAAACAAATTAAACTGTTGAAAAACCATACCCACTTCTGATCTTATTTCAGCTATCGACGATGATTGATCAGTTAATTCAATTCCACGAACCTTAATACTTCCCTCTTGATGAATTTCTAAACGATTTATGCACCTAACAAGAGTGGATTTTCCAGAACCAGATGGTCCACAGATCACAACTTTCTCTCCTTGAGAAGTTGTTAGATTGACATTTTTTAATGCTTGAAAATCATCAAACCATTTGCTGACATTATTTATTTCTATTGCTGGAACCATATTATGTATTTATCATTACTATAATTAAAAACCATTTTATCATTAAAAGATATCTTTTATTTTTAGATCACAATAAACATTTTTCATACAAATAAATAATTAAAAAAACTATTTGACTATATTGTATTATTGTATTAACGTATTATCACAGTAATAGTTTTTTTGGAAAAATTTTTTTGATAAATAGAGAGGAAAAAAAGCTTTTTGAAGCAATTTTAACTATAGAAACCGTAGAAGAATGTCGCCAGTTTTTCCACGATCTATGTACACCTTCTGAATTACAAGAAATTTCATCAAGATGGCTGGTTGCTCGATTATTAAATACTAAAAAGTCATATCGAGAGATTGCAAACGAAACAGGCATTAGCACAACTACAATTGGACGCGTTGCACGTTTTATAAAATATGGTAATAATGGATATAAAAGTATTTTAAAAAAAATTAATTCTCAGGGAGATAAAATATGAAAATAATAAAGTTAATAGCTTTTTCAATCGCAATGATGCTTTCATTAAATAATATTGCATTTGCTGAATCTGCTTTAAATAAAATTTTAAGTTCAGGCGTTTTAAAGGCAGGAACTACAGGAGATTTTCCACCTTTTAGCAAGAGAGATACTGCTACTAATGAATATGAAGGTTTTGATATAGACGTTCTTAAAGAACTAGCAAAAGATATGGATGTCGAAATTGAATTCGTTCCAACTGATTGGAAAACATTAGTTAATGGAATTGTTGCAGGAGGTTACTATATTAGTGGATCAGCTTCAATTCAGGCAAAAAGAATGAAAGCTGCTGGTTATTCTGACACATACATGGCAGTTGTAATTAAGGCTTTTACAACAGAAGAAAAAGCATCACGTTTTGATGGTTGGGATTCTATTAATAAATCAGGTGTAAAAACAGCAACAACTCTTGGAACAACTTTTGAAAAACTATCTAAGGACTGGTTTCCAAATTCAGACCTCACGTTAATTGAAGCACCTGCTCGAGGTTACCAAGAAGTTTTAGCTGGACGTTCTGATGTTTTTATAACTTCTAATGTAGAAGGCTCAACTTTGCTTTCAAAGTACCCAAATTTAAGAGAGATTTCTGCTGAACCACGCAACCCGACACCTCTTGCGATGTTAATGCCTCAAGCAGATCAAGTATGGATAAATTTTGTTGATCATTGGATAAAGATCAAGAAGACAAGAGGTTTTTTTGAAAAGCTAGCCAAAAAACACGGTCTGTAATTAATAAATACAAACTATTATAGGGCACAAATTTGTGCCCTTTTTTTTATAATGGAGAAATTATGTCTGCATGGATAAAAATGATAAAAGACGATGAAGCAAATGAAGATCTTAAGAAAGTCCTTTCAATAGCTAGAACTCCACATGGAACAGTAGACAATGTCATGAGGGTTCATTCACTACGTCCCAACACTATGAAGGGCCATCTAGTCTTGTATAGATCTGTTCTGCATGACGATACCAATACTATACCAACATGGTTCCAAGAAACAATTAGCTCATATGTTTCTATAATTAATAAGTGCAATTATTCTCTAGCTAACCATTGGGCTAATGCTAGACATTTAATAAATGACAAACAAAGAAGTGACAAAATTAAAAAAGCTTTAGATGAGAGAAAACCTGAAAAATATTTTAAAGACGCAGAATTAGCCCTTTTAAAATATACAGAAAAGCTAACATTATCTCCATCTAAGATGAAAAAAAATGATATTATTACCCTAAGAAAAAATGGAGTTTCTGACGGTGAGATTTTAGAAGCAAATCAAATAATTTGCTATTTTAATTATGTCAACAGAACCATAAATGGTCTTGGAGTAACAACTGAAGGTGACATCATCGGCTACTATAAAGAAGATTAGAAATTAATAGAATATTTTTTAATTAATAACCTTAAAATAACAATGAATCTATATACCTTAATATTTGAATTGAGAGATTAACATAATTTTTATTTTATAATGGAGAATTACAATGCCAAAAGGATACATATTGAGCGCTCATAGAAGTCCCGCCAATCCCGAAAAAAGAGATGCATATGCAAAAATAGCAGTTCCTGCTTTTAAATTGGCAGGGGGGAAATTTCTAGCTCAAGCTCCAAAGGTAATCGCTAAAGAAAATGGCAAAAATGAAAGAACCATTTTGATTGAATTTGAAAGCCTTGAAAAGGCTGTTGCAG
>CAZCWO010000031.1:0-10355 GCA_964502335.1 uncultured Rhodobacterales bacterium
TTTAATTTAATCTACTTCCAGTCTCAGGATCGAAGTAAGATACTTTTGATATGTCAATTTTAAAATTTACCCAATCACCAGGTTCAACTTTAGTCTCCGCATTAAACCGAGCAGTAACCTCTACACCTCCCAAACTTGTAACAACATAAGTGTCTGAACCTGCAGGTTCCACTACATCTATTTGAAAACTTGATGAAGATCCATTTTTTACTGCTTTTGAATTATCCTCATAAATATTTTCTGGACGAACCCCAAAAACTACATTTTCTGGAAGATTTAAATTTCTATTTTCCATGAAGATTGTTGTTTCCACTCCGTTTTTATTAACTTTGATATTCATCCCTCTAGCAGTTTTTATTACCTTAGCATTAACTAAATTCATTGATGGAGAACCCATGAAATCTGCCACAAAAAGGTTGGCAGGATAATTATATATTTCTGAAGGTGCTCCTATTTGTTGAATCAAACCATCTTTCAAAACAACAATTTTAGTTGCTAAAGTCATAGCTTCAATTTGATCATGTGTCACATAAACTATTGATGCATTTAACTTTTGGTGAAGTCTTTTTATTTCAGTTCTCATCTGCACTCTAAGATTTGCATCTAAATTAGATAAAGGCTCATCAAAAAGAAAAAGCTCGGGTTCTCTTACTAAAGCTCTACCCATAGCCACTCTCTGCCTTTGACCTCCAGATAATTGACTTGGCTTTCGATCAAGGAGATGACCAATCTGTAATTGTTTTGATACTTCAAGAAGCTTTTGTTTTTGGAATATTTTGTTAATTTTTCTTACCTTCATTCCAAATGTGATATTTTTTTCGACTGTCATAGTTGGATATAGTGCATAAGACTGAAAAACCATCGCAATATTTCTATCCTTGGGCGGCACGTGTCTCATATCTTTCTCATCTATAAAAACAGAACCTGAACTTATTTCCTCAAGTCCTGCTATACAATTTAAAAGTGTAGACTTTCCACAACCTGAAGGACCAACTAAAACTAAAAAATCTCCAGTATTAATTTCAATATCAATATTTTTTAGAATTGCTATGGATCCAAAACTTTTATTTAACTTTTTTATTTGTAATACTGATTTCATTTATTAACCTTTCACAGACCCAGATGTCAGCCCACGAATAAAATATTTTCCAGCAAAGATATAAACCAATAATGTTGGAGTGGCAGCAATTATAGCTGCTGCCATATCAACATTGTATTCCTTCACCCCTGTTGTTGAATTAACTATGTTGTTTAAAGCGACTGTAACTGGTTGGGTACCCGCTTGACTGAAAGACACACCGAACAAAAAGTCATTCCAAATTTGAGTAAATTGCCAAATTATTGTTACAACAATAATTGGCAAAGAAAGTGGTAAAAAAATATTAAAAAAGATACGAGTAAACCCAGCACCATCGATTTTAGCAGCTTTTAAAAGTTCTGGAGAGATACCTACATAATAATTTCTAAAAAAAAGCGTTGTAAATCCAATCCCATAAATTACGTGAACAAAGACCAAACCTGAAATTGATCCTGCTAAGTTCATCAAACCTAATAGGCGAGCCATTGGTAATAAAATTACTTGGAATGGGATAAAACAACCGAAAAGCATTAGTGCAAAAATTAAGTTTGATCCATAAAATTTCCATTGAGCAACTATATATCCATTAACAGCACCTATAAAAGTTGAAATTATTACTGCTGGCACTGCAATTAGAATAGAATTCAAAAAGTAAGGTTTTATGCCTTCACATTGAATCCCAGTGCAAGTAGATGACCATGCTGACTTCCAAGCTTCAAAAGAAATATCCCTTGGAAGTGAAACTAAATTCCCAGTTCTTATTTCTTCCAAAGATTTTAACGATGTTGTTACCATGATAAAAAGTGGCAACAGATAATATAAGATGAACAAACCTAGAATAAAAAATAGTAAGGTCCTTAGAAAAAAATTTTTCCCGTATCCATTTCTTAAATTTATAAAACTTTGGTTAGATTTATCCATTTTTTTCCCTTAATTCTGAAAAAAGATAAGGGACAACAATGGCAAAAACCACAATCATCATGACCATTGCCGAACTTGCTGCCTGCCCTATGTTCCCTCTGGAAAAAGCCATTGTATACATATATGTAGCAGGAAGGTCGGTAGCATATCCTGGTCCACCTCCAGTGAGAGATATGACCAAGTCAAAGCTCTTTATTGCTAAATGTGCTAGAACAATAAAAGCTGAAAGGAAAATTGGAGTCATTGAAGGGATGATGATTGATGAGTAAATACGTGCAGTCGGCACTCCATCCACTTGAGCTGCTCTAATAATTTCTTCATCAACCGATCGAAGGCCAGCTAAAAAAAGTGCCATTATAAAACCTGAGGCTTGCCATACTCCCGCGATCACTACTGTATAAATTGCATACTTAGGGTTGACTAACCAATCAAAAGTAAAACTTTCGAATCCTAAACTTTTTATAGACGACTCAATTCCTAGACCTGGATTGAGTATCCACTTCCAAGCCGTACCAGTGACGATAAGAGAAAGCGACATAGGATAAAGATAAATTGTTCTAATTACTCCTTCAATTCTTATCCTTTGATCCAAAAGAATAGCTAGTAATAAGCCTAAAACCATAGAGATAAAAATAAATAAAAACCCAAAAATGAACATATTAGTGAAAGCTACTTCCCAACGAGGAGAGTCAAATAACCTTTCATATTGGTAAAACCATTCAAAATCATATCTGGGCATTAATTTAGATTTCGTGAAAGAAACCCAAGCGGTCCAAACTATAAATCCATAAACAAAAATTATCACAGCAGTAAATGATGGAGCCAGTACAATTTTTGGCAGTTGTCTTTCAAGTTTATCTAACATAATTAATTACAAAAAATTGTTCCAAGAATCAAAGATTCTCAGAACAATTTTATCAAATATTATAACTTATAATATTATTTACTATTTGCAACTGCTTTAACTAGCATGTCAACTGCTTCACTAGAACTCATTTCTGAATTAAAGTGCGCTGTAACAACGTCAGTAATTGCACCTGCTTGAGCTCCACGAAGAGCCATCCCATGTGCATAACTAGGAAGCAATGTGCCTCCAGTTGAACTTGCTGACATGTCTGCTGCTGAAACATGTGCACATTGATCAAATTCATCTAGAGAAACGTCCACCCGAGCTGGAATTGATCCCTTGTTTAGGTTAAAAACTTTTTGAAAATTCTTCCCAACTATAAGTTTTGCTAAAAGCATTTGACCAGCTTCTTTGTCACTCCCTTTAACATCAAACATTGCAAAGCTATCTACATTATAAAGGAAACCTTCACCTGGAGTTGATGAGCAAAGAAAATCTTTTCCGGGCTCTTTTCCTGCAGCTAAGAATTCTCCCTTGGCCCAGTCACCCATAATTTGAAATGCAGCCTCACCATTCATAACCATCGCTGTTGCCAAATTCCAATCTCTTCCGGAAAAACTGTCATCCACAAACCCTCGCATAATTCTCATCTGATCAAACACCTTCTTCATAGTATCTGATTTAAGAGTTCCTTCATCTAATTCCACAAATGCCTTTTGGAAAAAATTTGCACCACCTATCCCTAAAGCAACAGCTTCAAAAACGGTTGCATCTTGCCAAGCTTGACCGCCATGCGCGAGTGGAATAACGCCATTTGCCTTTAACTTTTCTGCAGTTGCATTAAACTCGTCCCATGTTCTAGGCATGTCAAGGCCCGCAGATGCTAAAACGTCTGCGTTAGCCCATATCCAATCTATTCTATGGACATTTACTGGGGCCGCACACCATTTTCCCTCACATTTCATATGATTAGCAATTGAAGATGGAAGGACATCAGACCAACCATTTGCTTGTGCAACAGAAGAAATATCAGCCAGTGCACCCTCCTCATACCATTCTTGAATTGAGGGGCCTTTTAACTGCACAGCAGTAGGTGCATTTCCTGATAAAACTCTCGCTCGAAGAGCTGTCATTGCAGCATCACCACCGCCACCTGCAACTGGCATATCCGTCCAGGTTCCACCGTTTTCAGAAAATTCTTTTTGGAGTACAGCGACAGATTTTGCTTCTCCACCCGATGTCCACCAATGCAGGACTTCAGCTTCTGGTCCTGCGTAAGCTGCTGATTGACCAAAAACTGCTGCGGTCAATGTAACCGCAAAAATTCTTTTCATAAACATAGTTTCTCTCCTATAAATAATTAATTAAAATATCTTAAAATTAAGCTTTTCTTTTTAACTACTGGAAATACTCTGAACTGTTCTAAGAGAAAAACAATTCTTAAAATCATCTCACATGTTGAATCTGAAAAATTTTTTATAAAATTGTTACAAATAGTTACTTAAGCTTGATTTTGTTTCATTTTGTTACATTCTATAAAGTATTTTAACTAAATTCGAATATTTCTTATGACTATCATGCACATTCTAATAGTTGAAGACGACATCGAAATGAGGACTATGATTACAGAATTCCTTAGACATAAAGGATTCAAAGTATCAACCGCATCAAATGAAGAAGAAATGTACAGGGTTATTAAAGCTAGTCGCGTAGATCTAATTTTGCTGGATATAATGTTGGGAGGTGAAAACGGGATTGAGATTTGTGAAAAATTAAGAACTCAAAATTCCATTCCTATAATTTTAGTATCTGCCCTTTCTGCTGATAGCCAGAAAATGGATGGATATGAGGTTGGAGCAGATGATTATATCACTAAGCCATTTAATCCAAAGCTCCTGGAAGCCCGTTTGAGGGCTGTATTGAAAAGAGCTCGAAGGTCCACATCTTTGGTTTATCGTCGCAAAACAGAAAGATACAAATTTTCTTCTTGGTGTTTTGACGGTAAGATTAATAAAGCTCTCTCTCCTGAAGGTTTTCAAGTTGCCCTTTCTAAAAAAGAGATAAATCTGTTAAAGGCACTTCTTGCGAACCCATTTATACCACTAACTCGAGAAGAGATTGCTGATGTCATAGACATTGATAGAGAAGCTGATCAAGGTCTAAACTCTGTCCAAAGTCGAGCGATAGATGTATTAGTTGGTAGGTTAAGAGCAAAATTAGAAAAAAATCCAAAAGATCCTGAACTTATTAAAACTGAAAGGGGTGTCGGTTACGTCTTAGCTTCCGATGTTATAGTTGAAAATGCTCCTTAAGAAAATACCCTTCTCAATAGGATTAATATTTACAACTTCTGGGTTAACTTTTCTAATTATTGGCATCTTTGCAACGTACCTATGGCTTAATTCTATTTATAACTGGGAGAGGCACCTTAACAAGGCATATGTTACCGGTGAATTATTATATGAAAGCATTAGAAATAATACGATTTCGCCAACAGGGATAATAATCCAAGACTATTATGGTGATACTTCAAATAAAGTCTCAATAAAAACTCTTTTACAATATTATAAAATTCCAAAACCAAATATCATTACTACAGTTCCAGTAAATAAAATGAACTTATTTATAGTATCCAAAAAGCTTAAGTATCCTATCTCAAAGTTAAGAAAAAACTCATCAAATTCCCCTTCACATCAATTAGGAGAAATAATAAAACTAATTACAAATTACTGCGGTGAAACGATCATATTTGTAAGTAATTCTAATAATGAATGGAAAATAATTAATGGGAACAGCATTTGGAGTTGTGAGGCAGCGCCTTCTGATTATAGAATCGCAGCTGGACTATTAATCTTAATCCCAATCGGTTTTCTTTTTTCTTTCGCACATGAAATCAGTCAACAATTTTTGCGAATTTCGGCAGAACTAAGGGACAAGAGTAAAACAGGTAAACGGAGCCTATTGATTGAATCTGGCCCAAAAGAACTTAGATCAATTATTTACACCTTAAATGAGTACCTTATTTTAGAGCGAGAAAGACTAGAGCAAAGAATTATGATTTTATCTATGGTTAGTCATGACTTAGGAACACCTGCCACTAGATTAAAGTTTCGTGCAGCACTTATAGAGGATGAAGAAATAAGATCGAAACTGGAGGTAGATATAAACAAGATGACACAAATGATAGAAGGTGTTCTTACATACACCAGATCAGAATTGAATAGCGAAGAAGAAACTATCATGTCACTTACATCTTTTTTGTCCGCTATTGTCTCTGATTATGAGGACCAGGGAAAACCTGTTTTTTTGCAAGACAATATTATTGAAGAACTTGATACCAAAAACTCTATTTTTGGAGGCAAACGTAGAAAATTCAAAATATTTAAAGAAGATGCTCGAAGGGTATTAGCTAAAATAAGGCCATTTTCCCTACAACGAGCTATAGAAAATTTAGTTGAAAACTCTTTAAAATATGGACGCCGAGCAACAGTTTCACTCAGATATACTTCAGAATTCGCCTTTATAGCTGTTGAAGATGAAGGTATCACTATGGATGAAGATATTCTAAATAAACTAGTTGCACCTTTTAAACGTGGACCAAATGCGAATATAATTGAGGGGGTTGGATTAGGTCTAACGATAGTTTCGACAATTGCAGAACAGCACGGTGGAGGCATTTCATTCGAGAAAACAAAAACTGGTATAAAGGCAACTTTAAAAATTTTGAGAGGTTAACTTTATAAAGTAATCATCTATCCACGAGTGTGGATCTTGGTGCCAACACCATTAAAATCAATAGGTTAGCTGAATGTAGCTAATCCTTTTTTGTTTCTGGGGAAACATTTTTCTTAATAATGGAGACTATTCACAGCCAATGGATAATATGTTAGAATTTCTAAATGAAAAAACTTTTTATCCTACTTCTGATAATCTTCTTAACACATCCAGTAGCGGCACAAGTTACTTTTAGCGGCGGTAAAATAAGTGACGGAGATATAAGCAGTAAATGTAAAGGTGTAAATCATTTGACAGATGCACCGAAAAAATGTGTTGGGAAACCATTTAGAGCTATTGGGGGGCAAATGGAGGATGGCTGGAGTAAAGAGTTTTCATGCCCTGCAGAAGTTTTTGTTGCCTCAGATATTTCACAAACAACTAAAGAAAAATAGATAAGACATTGGCAGCAGCTGCTCAGGAATGGGGTAATTTTGGACCAGTTGAATATTGGGTATTAGGTGCAGACGAAAATGCTGCGATTGATTTGATAACAAAGTACTGTCAAAGACGAAATGATCGAGGGGATTTAGACTACAACCAGTGCCTAAAAAAGGAAAGTAGTATTGGTAAGCACACAGGACGCACCATGTTAGAATATCAAAGAATTGGTTATGAGGCATTGAAATCAAAAAAAAGGAAAATGAGCGCAGGTCACAAGGGTGGAATGGAGTGGGGAATACACCGTTTTACTAGTTCGATGCCGCTTGGAATGGAAGAAAAACTCGGGCAATCAGGTAATTGGGACCAAGTTCATATTCTTCATGAATATTTCCATGGGGTTCAGCATGCTCACGTCCGCAGCTTAGAAAGGGATAAACGTAGCAAGTTACTTGGACCTCGTAATTCTACTCAACTTGGCAATGTATGGTTTATGGAGGGTTCCGCTACTTATTTGGCTTTTAGTACTCATGCAAAACTAACTGCTGGCTGTGAACTAGAGAGTTTATCAGAAGAACGTGTCGATTTCCATAATGTAATGTTAGGCGATTTTGAAAAAGTAAAATCCATGCAAGAAAAATTGGATTGTGTGTCACGAATGCCAGTGTCTACCTATTCAGACCCATGCAAATTTTTCTTTTATAATGGTGGAGCTTGGGCAATTGCATATCTTTTAAATGAAGTTGGGCAAGATGCACTTACTAAAACTTTTTATCCTAACTTAGAGAAATTGGGATGGGAAAAAACTTTTCAGCTAACCTTTGGAAAAACATCAAAAAAATTCTACGAAGAATTTGAGATATTCATTACCGGAAGTAAAAACAAAGCACTGAAAATTCTGCCTAGCTATTAGCTACTAATGTCCTGCTCTCATATTTTTCTAGAAATGCATTTTAATAATTAACTTTTTAAACTCTTTTTCAAAAATTCATTAATATATAAGTTTTGTCTTTATAAAGGCTCTAATTTAAATGCTATTTATCAAGGTAAAACTACTTTTAAATAAAAAATTATAATTATGGGAGGATATTATGAACGAAGTTTCAAAAAATAAAGAAACAATTAAAGAGAACCGAAAGAGAATCTTTAAACTCGATGCGGAAGTAATGACTAACAAAACAATGATATATGCATCAAGATCTATGATTGAAGAAAACAGAATGATGATATTAAGTAATTATGCTGCAGCTTTTATTGGGAATAGACAGATAGCAAATAGTAACACAGATGAGATTTTCGATAATAGACAGGCTATTTTAAATAATGCAGAAACAAATAGTGAAGTAGAAGAAAATTTTATTCACTCTCAAAAAAATAGAGCGGCTCTTGATTTTCTTAAGCATAGATCAGAATTAAATTAGGCAGTTTTAGCTATAAGTGAAGAGATGGCAGAAATTAATAGCAAGTTAATAGATATTAATTCAAGAATAATGGCATCAAATCAAGCAATGGTTGAATTCAATCAGGAACAAATATCAATAAATAGTTCGCTTCTAGAAGGAAATCTTCAACCTTCAAAGGCAACACCAGATTCAAATGCGAAGACTATAGAAAGTAATAAAGCTGCTATGGATGAGTTAGAGGATAGAGTTAATGCTAATAGAGAAAAGATGGAAGATCTAATATCGACATCTGAGAAAAACTCTCATTCTTTAATGGAAAATAAAAAAGGTATTAGTGAAAGACGTCAGACAATGATGGCAAATCGGGATAAGTTACTCGCAAATAAGGATAAGATTTTTTCATAATGCTTTAAGTCTTAATCGTAAATCCTTGGATGTAACTATTATGATCAAATTTTCTTAATATTTTGAATCTTAAAGAATTTAAAATTATTTAATTGTGATTGATGTGTTCCATCCAAGGATATTTAATAAGTTACTTTTAGTTTGATGCTACATCCGTAGCATCTAGTGTGCTGTCTTTAGGTAAAGTATAATAGGTATGGAAGTCAGTGATTCAGATTAGGGTGACACAGTTATAATAATTGCTAAATCAAACCTGTCCACCTTGTCCATAGTGACCACTCCTAATGGACAGAGTGGATAGTGTGGATAGGGTATAGTTATATAAGTGAACTATAACATCGATTATGTTCTTCAATAATATCTTTCTTAATAACCACCTGTATTATTTTACTTAAATAGCTACCATCAATTTTTAATTCTTCCTTAATATAGTTCCATGAATTTCCAGGGCTTAACACCCTTTTGACAAAGGAAACATTGGTCACCCAATTGTAATAGCATCAATCATATCAATAAACTATGAACTATTTTTCTTAATTGATTTTTTTTTATTTACTCTAAACATTTAATTTAATCGATGTTAATATAAAATATGGAAATGATAAAATTTCAATCTAGTCCTAACCCAACTTTAGGAGTTGAAATTGAACTTCAGTTAATTGATAAGAACTCTTTGGAACTAAAAAATATTTCCCCTAAAATTCTTTCAAATGTGAATAAAAAATTTTCTAATAGAATCAAACATGAACTTTTTGAGTCGATGATAGAAATTAATACAGGCGTTTGTTCTTCTGTTGAAGAAGCAAGAAATGATATTAAACAAACTCTTGATTACCTAGAAGAGATTTTAAATAGATATAACACTACTATAAATTTTAGTAGTCTTCATCCATTTGCAAAAGGAAAAAACCAAACAATAACAAACGATAATCGTTATAAGAGAATTATGAAAGATCTTCAAATCATTGGAAAGCGTTTTATTACACAAGGACTCCATGTACATGTTGGAATTGATAATTGTGAAAATGTCATAAAAGTAAATAACGCATTGAGAATATATTTACCATTGTTACTCGCACTTAGTACCTCTTCTCCCTTTTATGAAGGAGAAGATACGGGACTTTATTCATACAGAACAAAAATCTTTGAATCACTTCCACTTGCTGGATTGCCAGATTATTTAGATAATTGGAATCATTTCATAAATCTAACTCACAATTTAATAAAGGCTGGAATTATTCATTCAGTAAAGGATCTTTGGTGGGAAGTAAGACCTCACCCTGGTTTTGGAACTGTGGAAATTAGAATTTGTGATATTCCAACTAATTTTGAAGAAATAATTGCAATAGTAGCAATAATACAAGCGTTAGTTGTAAAGATTAAAAACTCAGATAGTTATCCTGATACTCATATACAGATATTAGAATCAAATAAATGGCAAGCTGTACGATATGGACTTGAAGGAGCATTCATTGATCCTGAAGTTTAAAAAAAACAACTATAAGAAAATCCATTGAAGACCTCTGCACCTTCATAGAACCTACAA
>CAZCWO010000031.1:10365-16894 GCA_964502335.1 uncultured Rhodobacterales bacterium
GAAAATATATCAAAATAATAGAAAATATTTTAATAAAAGGAACTGGGGCAACAAAAAAGAAGTCTCTCTATAAAGTTTCAAGTAATTTTCAACATATGATTAGATCTCTTAAAGAAGAATTTTTTTTTCGGTAATATTATTTAACATCTACAAGAGCATTCAAATGATGATAAAAAGGCTGTTTATAGATTAGGCAATGGTTGTCAGTTTTTGTGGAGTGTTCAATTATCATAATTTTGTTATACTCAAATTAAACAACATGGGGTTCAAGAAATGGGAAAGTATGTAGTTTATACAAAATGGCACCACGAGAAGGGTGTAAGACCTGCAGAAGAGATGTCCGAGAGTATGCTCGATAATGTAAAACCTGGCCATCCTGCAGAAGATATTATTTGGTGGCAGATAGATGAAAATCATCATCAATCAGTTATCATTTACTCGTCAGAGGATGCAGCAAATAAACATAGAGCAGAGGTGGAAAAATTTCGTGCGAGCAGTTCAAAGGAATATTCAATAAAGTTAGTTGAAGAATATATGGGGCCAGTCTTGGCGCAAATGTCAGAACTATAAAATCAGAATGTCTGGAGGTTCGTAATTTGTTCGTCATTTATCTCTAGGTTCTTTAGAACTCCAGAGGGGTGTTTGGAGTGAAGCATGCAGCCAAGGATGAATATTAAAATTGTAAATAAATATTAAAAATATTAAATTTTTAGCATTTTGGAAGTGTTTTCTTTTGACAATTATTGTAAAGTGTATGAGCTTCTAATAGTTGATTTTCACTCATAATATTCTCAATTGTTGTTAGATTATTAAAGGCTCCCTCTACACCTTTTTCTTTAGCCAAACTCCACCACATATGAGCCTTTGGATAGTTTTTACTTACACTTTGACCAAAATAATACATATTACCCACATTAATCTGAGAAGCTGGGTGTCCCAAATAAGAAGCTTCAAGAAATAAATTTAAGGCTTTCGTATAGTTTATTTTCACTCCATCACCGTGATAATATAACACTCCAAGTGCATACTTAGCTAACATATGGCCATTATCAGCGGCTAAAAGAAACCAACCGAATGCCTCCTTTTTATCAACTTCCACTCCAATACCTTTTCTGTACATCACACCTAAATGATATTGAGCTATTGGATCTCCCTGAACAGCATCAAAACTTATAAAATACAGTGCTTTATCATAGTCACCATTTTCAAGGGCTTTAAGTCCCCTGTTCACTTCACTGGCAGAAGCATTTAAAATAATAAAACAAAAAATAAAAAAAATTAATTTTATAAACATTATAGTAAGTTTTGGTACAATTTTTGAATAAATTGTAGTATGGCACACATTAATTTTGAAATCTCCCTTTTTTTATTTGTTATTATTGCAAGTGGCATCTTTTATTTACCAATTAATAGATGGGAATATAAAATTTCACAGAAAAAAAAGTCTGCTTATGAGTTAAAAATTAAGAAAAGAAACCTAAAAATAAGAGCCCTAAAAAATTTAAAAAGAACATCTAATAAATTGTCGCATTCCCTGCCATTATAAAAGCATTAATTGAATTATGAAAATTTACAAAGATTTAAATATCATGGTTGTCAAGGATAAAAAATTAGAACTTTTTAGAGGTTACCGATTATGGTTAATGTTAGGAATACTCTTAAGTATTGCATTTACTGCATTATTAATCATAAAACATTTTAACCTTATTTATTTTTAATCAAAGTATCAATTCTCCTAATCAATTCATCTTTAGAATATAAATCATAGTAACCAGAAGCCATCAGTGCTGGAGGACCAAAAAAGTATCTTTCGTATAAGGCTTGCCTACTTCCAAAGCCTGAAATTGCAACGTCATGGGCCAACCTAAATAACGAAACCCTATTCTTTGAATCAAGGTTTGACAGTTGAAAATATCTTTCGACATCTCCAGAAATTTCATTCACAAAATCAGTTTCTGATGGCAACGCCATTAAAGAAGAAGCGCCAAGTATTTGAAGGATCTCTACCATTCTCGGGTACATTACAGGAAATAAATTTCTTGAAGTTTCCAATGGGCTTCTTAATGGAATAAAGTTACCGTATTGATCTTCATGCGCTTGCTCCTCTGCAGAAAACAATAATGCCCTGACCGTTTCTGCCATTTTCATAACTTCAACAATCAAACCTTTTGTATGCAAGTCTTTGTCACGCCCTGAAGCCTGTGCAATTGAACACATCAAGCCAACCATAAATTCAGATTTTGCAAGTTTACCACATGCCACCTGATGCATCATATGGATAACTGCATTCGTTTCACTAAATGCTGGATTACATAGTTCAGGCTCTCCATACATAAATATACGTTCCCAAGGAACTAGTACGTTTTCAAAAATCACAACTGCATCCATTTCTTCGTATCGTGAAGATAGCGGAGCATCGAAATTAGACTGCCCAGTATCGTAACTATCCCTGCAAATTAGTTTGAGGCCTTTAGTAGCAATTGGTATAGCAAAAGCAAAAGCAAAGGGAACATTGTCTGGTGTCGCTTTCAAAACCGTTGAAGGAAATACCTCAATTTCATCTGATAGAGGGCCTAAAGTTGCTAGTAAACGTGCACCATTAACGATAACTCCAGCATCAGTTTCTTTTACAACTTGCAACGCCACCTTCTCGGAAAATTTACCTTTGTAGCCTTGTTGATGGTTGTAAGTTGGATTTACAAGAGTATGAGTAAGAACCTTATCATTTTTTTTAACATAATTATAATAATTAATCATGTTCTGAGCCATAGCCTTACCGCCTTGACCTTTAACTCCTTTTTCTAAAAATTTACTTCCAGCAGCAAAAGCCATTACTGAAGCATTTTTATAATCAGGAGTTCTTCCAAAATACCCATTGGACCACTTTGCCCATTCGTAATAAGATTTTCCTTTATCCTTAATGTCTTCTTTTGATTTAGGGATTTTAAAGGCCATACCACAGCGATCTCCATCTTCATCGACAAAGGTAATGTCATCAATAAATTTAGGATCATGCTGTTTATCAATAAATGAAGCTAAACTCTCTGCACATCTTTTTAAACCCTCTTCTTTAGTTACGTCTTTAACCCTTTTCCCATGCATCCAAATTTCACGATTATCCCTAAGGCCGTCAAGATATTGAGAACCTGTTCTAATACAAGTTTTAGATTTTATGTTACTTTTTGAAGGAATATCGTCCATATATACAATATAATAAGGAATTTAAAATTTATAAATCATTTTTTTCATAACCATTGATTTAATTTTATGATAAATTGATTATAGATCAACTAACAATATTTTGAAGACTATGTAAGTCTAAATTGATAATTTTTTTAATTAGTAAGAAACATAATGAATAACTCAATAGATCTAAATATAATAATTAGGCAATTAAGAATTTACACCGGCGTAATTTTGTTTGTATACGCTTTTACCCATCTCCTTAACCATTCAATTAACATTATTTCTATTCAAGCAGCTGATCAGATAAGAGAAAATTATTTTCATTTAATCTGGAGAAACCCTGTTTCAATTATTCTGTTGTATGGATCATTATTAATACATTTATTTTTAGGTTTTTACGCAATCTTAACTAAAAAATCATTTAAGCTAACTTTAAGAGAGTGGTTGCAAATATTGTTACCGGTTTTGGCACTTTTAGTATTACTTCAGCATATAGCTGGTGGATTTATAATGACCAAAGTCTTTGACGTAGACATCAAATACTCTCTTCTTTTTGCTATCATGTCAACTTATGAATCTGTTGAGTATTATATGGGCGCCATTTTATTTTCACTTATGATAATTTTTATATGGTCTCATGGAGTTATAGGCATCCATGGTCTACTCAAATATAATTCAAAGTTCTATCAAAAATACATATTTGCTTTTAAATTTGTTTATTGGTTTATTCCTATTACTGCAGTTTTAGGCTTTCTATCAGGGTTAAGAGAAACTAGTTTTTTAACAACATTAGAAAATTTTAAAGGCAATGAAAACTTTCTAATGTCCTTTTTTGCCGCCATACCCCAAGAGGCATTTGCGTACTTAATGTCTGTGGAACCTTTGGTTATGAATTACTATCCATTATTTATATTAGCAGTTATTGTTTTTTCTATCCTAAATGTTCTTAGAGCAAGATACTTTGGTGAAATAACAATATCTTATCCTGGAAGTAAGGAATTTTCCATACCTAAAGGAACTACAGTATTAGAAGCGAGTAGACTTGCTGGCATTCCTCATGTGTCAGTTTGTGGGGGCAAGGGCAGATGCACTACTTGCAGAGTAAAAGTAGTATCAGGACTATCAGATATGCCTAACCCTAATGTTCATGAAAAAAGAGTAATTAGCAGGCTAGGACTTGATGGTGACGTGAGATTGGCATGTCAATTGAAACCCACAAAAAATGTTTCAATCATTCCACTTTTAAGCCCTGAAACAAGTAAGATTAAAGCGAGAACTCCAGTAGGTTTAAGCGGTAAAGAAAAAGAAACTGTTGTTGCTTTTGTTGATCTCAGAGACTTTACAAAATTATCTGAAACAAAGCTTCCCTACGATGTAGTTTATATATTAAATAAGTACTACTCAGTCTGTGGTGAAATTATTGAAAGGAATAAGGGCAGACTTGATAAGTTTATCGGAGATGGCATTATGGCAATTTTTGATGGTGCTCATGATCTTAATTCAAATTGCAAGAATTCAATCAAAGCTGCCACTGAAATTTCTAGTGGAATTAAAAATTTAAATAATCAGATGCAATCAGATTTTTCTGAAGAACTCAGATTTGGTATTGGTATTCATGCGGGAAATACTATTGTTGGAATGATGGGTTATGGTGAAACAGTGTCAGAAACCGTCGTTGGAGATAACGTTAACATTGCAAGCAGGTTGGAAGAATTAAACAAAAAGTTTGGCAGTGAATTAGTGATATCAAAAGATGTGATCGAAGCGGCTAAAATTAACCCTAAGCAATTCAAAGAAGAGAAAATAAAAATTCGAGGAAGAGTAAATGAACTCGAGATTTTTAGTCTCAAAAATGCAAACGATATAAATATTTAAAGCTGAATTTTTTTTATTAGGGTAATTTATATTAAATTTCCAAACGAGCCAGCAAAAACATCAGTTATCGCTCTCTCAAAAGCGGTTACAAAGGATTATTAATTAGATTGCACGCAGATATATCAACTAATAGCAGTATGATTATCTCACTTTGGAAGAATAAAGAAAAATTTGAAGATCAAGAGAAAAATTTGGTGAAAAATTTATATCAGAAGTTAAAGAACTAAGTGGAATAATTTCTGTTTCTGATGGAAATGCAGAGGTTGATAAAGCAAAGGAAATAGATTTTTTCAGATTTTAATGAGTTCTATACATTGAACTTTAATTTCAGTTATTTTTTAATTTTCAAAGAGTGTCTTCTTGTTTTTCAATCAAGATTTGAAGCCTGTCAATTTCTTTTATAGTTTCTTAAATTGCTACATCTTATTTCAGCTAATTGTTTTTCTTGTCATTTGAGATAGGATTAATTTCTTCAATTTTTACTTTTCCAGGCAATAATGAATTAGAATTTTCTATTTTTAGGGCTTTATTCTGATAGTCTGTGTTTAATTGAGTTAATGTCCATATTGAAAGGCCTATTATAAATATAATAAATAATATCGTTAATGGGTTAAAAATAAATCGAAAGATACCTTCAATGATGATTTTCAAGATATAAAAAGCAATGAACAATCCAATCAAATAACAAACAATTGACCAAATAATTACAATCAATGAACTTTCTTGGAAAGAAGCTTGAAAAATAACTAATTGCCATACTTCAAAAGCCAAAAAGTTTATGTTTATTAAAATATTTTCATAATTTTCAAATATTGGTAACATTTTAATTTTATATTTATAGTTTATTGATTATTTATTGGGCAATTTAATATACGAATTATAACATAAAATAAATCAATAAAGATAACTTATTCTTCCATTAGAATCGGTTAATTGGCACTTCAATTTATTAAAAATTGGCAACTTAAATAAAATATTATGTTTAACATTTTGATAATTTATTGTGTTTCTGCATTACTTGGTTCAATGCTTTTTTTTTCAATAGTTGTTTCACCATCGGTTTTTTCTTCTCTTACAAGCGAGCAATCTAGCAAATTTCTTAGAGTCATATTTCCTAGAATGTTTTTATTTTGTTTTATACTTTCTTTATTTGCTTTGATTTTATCTGCTTTATTGAATGAAAAATTTAAATTTTTCTGTTTATTGATTGTTTCCTTATTATTTTTTTTAAATAAAAGCTTAATAACTCCCAAAATAAATTTTTATCGAGATAAAGATGTAATTGGAGATCTAAAGGCTAAGAAAATATTTAAAATTTTACACTTAATATCTGCTTTATTTTTTTTAATAAATTTTGTTATACTCTTAACCATAATATTTGATCATTTTTTTAGTTAAATATTATTTGTTTTAGAAGTATAATTTTATAATATATAATGAAAGATTAAAGAATCGATTATTCTCAGGG
>CAZCWO010000032.1:0-16592 GCA_964502335.1 uncultured Rhodobacterales bacterium
TATGAAGAAAAATTCATCATTTTCATATAAGTACTCAATTGTTCCCAAGCCTAAATAGCCAAGTTTTCTTGTTGCTTGAGAAGAAAGTTCCCCAATTTTTTTTCTTTGTTCGGAAGATAAGATAGGTGATGGACATTCTTCAAAGATTTTTTGGTGTCTTCTCTGTATTGAGCATTCTCTTTCGCCTAAATGAACAACATTACCATGAGCGTCAGCAAAAACTTGAACCTCTATATGTCTTGGGTTTGTCAAGTATTTTTCTAAATATACTGTGCCATCACCAAAAGATGCTTTTGCCTCACTTCTTGCTGAACTAAAGGCTTCTGACAACTCATTTTTTGTAACAGCAACCTTCATTCCTCTGCCCCCTCCACCGGCAGCTGCCTTAATAATCACTGGGTATCCAATTCGGTCAGCTTCCTTTTCAGCGGCAGTTAAATTTTTAACTTCACCATTAGAACCTGGGACTAGGGGCAAGCCCGCGTTTTTTGCAGCTTGCTTTGCTGCAACTTTATCTCCCATGGTTCTTATATGCTCTGGTGATGGGCCAATAAAGGTGATCCCGTGAGCATTGACGATTTCTGCAAAATCTGCATTTTCTGATAAAAAGCCAACGCCAGGATGTATAGCATCAGCGCCAGTTACTATAGCAGCTGAAATTAAAGCTTGGATATTCAAGTAGCTCTCTGATGATTTGGGCGGTCCAATACAAACACTTTCGTCAGCCAACTTAACATGCATTGCATCATTGTCTGCAGTTGAATGAACTGAAACAGTTGGTATGCCTAGATCTCTTGACGCCCTTAAAACTCTTAAAGCGACATCACCTCTGTTTGCAATAAGTATTTTTTTAAACATCCTATTATCATTTCTCACTTGATCAATACTAAAGGTTGGTCATATTCAACTGGTTGAGAATCTTCAATTAAAATATCTTGAATCACACCATCTTTTGGAGATGAAATGTTATTCATAACTTTCATTGCCTCTATTATTAGAAGGGTTTGACCTTTAGACACTTTGTCACCTTTTTTGATAAATTGTTTTGCTTTTGGTTCTGGTGACAAATATGCAGTCCCAACCATAGGTGAATTTACAGTGTCAGAAAAATCAAAACTACTTTTGGGAGTTTCTTTTTCAATTACATTAGTTTTGACTGAAGCGGTATCTTCATGATTTGCTAGATTATGAACTTGTTTTTGAGGGTGATTATTTAGATTACTAGAGACTAAACGAACTCTTATTTGGTCGGTTTCAATCTCTATTTCAGAAATTTCCTTTTTTTTCATTAAGTCGCAATATGGTTCTAATATTTTTACATTAGGTAAGGAAAAAGTTTTTCCATCATCATTTTTAGACATCAATTTCACCTCTCATTTAAATTTAACTCTATTGCTTTTAGAGCTAGATAATAAGATTTATCACCAAACCCAGCAATTATTCCACTACTCACAGCTGATAATAGTGATTTTTTTCTAAACTCCTCTCTTGCATGAATATTAGACAAATGAATTTCAATCTTAAATCCATCAAAATGCTTAAGGGCATCTCTTATAGAAACAGAGCTATGTGTATAACCGCCAGCGTTAATTATGATTGCATTGTATCTATCATATGCTTCTTGAATCCAATCAATTATCTCGCTTTCTGAGTTAGATTGTTTGCATACAAGTTGATACTTTGTTTCATCAATCATATTTTGCATAATTAAATAGATGTTTTCAAGGGACAACTCCCCATAAATTTCAGGCTCTCTTTTCCCCAAGAGATTTAGGTTTGGACCTGAAACAACTAAAATTCTTTTCAAAGACATTTGGAAAGAATCCCAATTAAATTAAGAATTTTCATTTCTAATTTTATTAATATATTTAAGTAATTGTTCTTCATTTAGAGCACCAGGTATTACTGTTTTCCCAATTACAAAAGAGGGAGTGCCAGTAATATTTAATCTTTCAGCTAAAATTTTATTTTTCTCAATTGTTAACTTAATCTCATCACTTTGAATATCTTTTTTTAATTTTTCAATATCTAAACCTACTTGATTAGCCATTCTAAATAATATTTCATCAGTCAAACGACCCCGAAATAGCATAATTTTAGTATGAAATTCTGAGTATAAGTTTTGTTTTTTAGCTGCTAAAGCAAAAAATGACGCATTAATAGATGTTTGTGATAAAATAGGTAATTCTTTTAAAACCAGTTTGGTGTTTTTATCTTTATCAAGGGCTTTGATAACAGTATTGAAAGCTGATTTGCAATATCCACAATTATAATCAAAAAATTCATATACAATAACATCACCTTCGGGATTTCCCATAACGGGGTCCATAGAATGATCAGACAACATTTCAAAAGTTTTATTATGATGGTTTTTTTCTTCTTGAGCTAAAAGTTTATCTAAAACTTGTTTAACTTTTTTTGGATTTTTTTCTATCCAATTCTCTATAATTTTTTCAAAATCTTTTATTTGATTTTCATTGAAACTGTTTTGAGGAAAGGCATTAGAACTTTGGAATAGAAAGAATAAACTTAAAGTTAGAAACAATAAATTTCTTTTAAAAGAAAACGTTTTGCTTACTTTTAACAACCTCAAGTTTTTGTTTGAGACCACCAGCCGCCCCTTTTAGATTTTGTTGAGCTGTCAACATCGACCACATCTAACGGTTCAGAGGATTTGGAAGGACGTTTAGTAGTTTTAATTTTCCCATTATTAGATAACTTGTTTTTGCCAAGATCTTTTTTTCTCTCATCAATATTTTGTGTTGTCTGCTCAAACGTTTCTTGATTTATTGATTGATTGTTTTTTGTTTTTTTACCAAGAACCAATGATTTTTTTTGATTTTCTGTTTTTGAAGATTTTTTTACTTTAATTTTTGACTCTTTAGTTGATTTACTTGCAGAATTTTTAACTACTTTTTTGTTTGTAGCAGGGTTTGTTTTAACGTCATCTTTGGCTAAAGAACCAATTATCCTATTCTTAGTTGAACTTTTGGCTGATTTATCATTTGCGTCATTCATATATTCTTTATCTTTGGAATCAGTATTTTTCACATCCTCATTAAAAGCATTTACCTTATTCTTTTTCCATGGATTACGTCTAGTTCTTTTTCCTTTGGTTTGTTGTTGTGTCTCTTCAATGTCTTTAACTTCAATATTTTCATTACTAGATGTTAATTTTTCTATAGGCTTTAGGTTTTCTTTTTTTTCAATTCTACAATCTAAATCTAAATCAGTGTCATCAAATTCAAAAATAATGTTTAAATTTAATTTTTTTTCTATTTCTTGAATAGATTGTCTTTTTTGATTAAGAATATACATTCCAATTTTTGATGGAACAAAAACGTCTATAGATTGATTTTTTATTTTAGCCTCCTCTATTTTTCTCAGCACACGTATTACTGAAGATTCCACAGATCTAATTACACCAGTCCCTCCACATGCTGAGCAACTACTAAAATAATTTTCTGATACACTTGGCCTTAGGCGTTGTCTTGAAAGTTCGAGTAAGCCAAAGTGACTGATTCTTCCTATTTGTATTCTAGCTCTGTCTAGACTCATTGACTCTTTGAGTTTTTTCTCGACAGCGGTCTGATTTTTATAACCATCCATATCTATAAAATCAATTACAATTAGGCCTGATAAATCTCTTAACTTAAGTTGTCTTGCAACCTCTTCAGCAGCTTCCAAATTAGTTTTTAATGCTGTTTCTTCTATGTTTCTTTCTTTGGTAGCCCTTCCAGAATTAACATCGATTGCAACTAACGCTTCAGTTTGATTAATAACTAGATAACCGCCAGACTTTAGTTTAACTGAAGGTAAATGAATAGCATCGAGTTGTTTTTCAACATTAAATTTCTGAAAAAGAGAATTTTTATTATCTTCAAAATTTTTTACTCTTTTTGCATGGTTGGGTATCATTAATTTAATATATTCTCTTGCCGTATTAAACCCTTCATTCCCAGATACCAAAATTTCGTTAACGTCTTTATTGTATAAATCTCTTATGGTTCGCTTTATGAGGTTTCCTTCTTCGTTTATTAACATTGGGGCTGTTGATTTTAAAGTTTTTTCACGAATGATGTTCCATAAGTTTTGTAAGTAAGCAGAATCTTTTTTAAGCTCAGCTTTAGTTCTATCAGATCCTGCTGTTCTGATAATAACCGCCATACCTTCAGGCATCTCCATGCTTTCTATTATAGATTTTAAACGCTTCCTATCTTCAATTTTACTTATTTTTCTACTTACCCCTCCACCTCTGATTGTGTTAGGCATTAATACGCAGTATCTACCTGCTAAAGATATATAAGTAGTTAAAGCGGCTCCCTTGTTGCCTCTTTCTTCTTTAGCAACTTGCACTAAAAGTATTTGTCTTTTGGATATTACCTCTTGTATCTTATATCTTTTGTATGCTTTAGTTTGGTTAAATGAGGTAGTTTCATCGATACCACCTATAGTTTCGGGCTCTTGATTCCCACTATTCATTTCTGCATTCTCACCGATTATGCCTTGTCTCTTATTTTCAGTATCTATTTTATCCTTTCCCCCAAAATTATTTTTTCCAGAAGAAAGTTGCTCATCAGATGAGATGTCTTCAGAATTTTGCTCTTCGGCCTTTAACATTTCCTCTGTAAGTGCTTTTCTGTCTTCGATAGGAATTCTATAGTAGTCAGGGTGAATTTCACTAAACGCTAGAAAGCCGTGTCTATTGCCACCATACTCTATAAAAGCTGCTTGTAGTGAAGGCTCAACTCTTGTTACTCGAGCTAAATAAATATTGCCTTTATTTTGAAGTTTTGTGGCAGTCTCTTGGTCGAAATCTTCAATTCGGTTGCCATTTAGTAAAACAACTCTTGTTTCTTCCGGTTGTTTTGCGTCTATTAATAATTTTTTTACCATAAAAATACTCCAAACCTATATTTATCATAATATTTTTTAAAAACGTATAAGATAAATAAGGAAAAATTCTTTTTGTTCTTGTTAACTTTGATAATAAAAACAGATTGCTTTCAGGGTTTAAATAAGCGCTTGCACAGCTGCATTGAAAATTCTCTTCTATAATATTTGACATGTTATTAAAGTCCTTCACAAACCCTTAAGTGCACTCTATTTGAAATATTGATTATTAGAGATTTACATTATAAATGATAATATTAAAACATAAATAATCATTATTCATAAATTTTATTGTATTATTATAAATCGAAATGTAATTGAGAAATTTTAAAAGATAAATGAAAATGAGACTAAAGAATTATTATAACGCTACTTTGAGATTTCTTATTTTTTCATGCATAATTTTTCAATTAAATACTCTATTAGCTCAACCATTAAATGAAATAAGGAATATTAGAGCTGGAAAACATGATAACTTTTACAGAGTAGTATTAGAAACCTCAAAGAAAGTTGAGGCAATTGTAAAATTAAAAGATAATCCGTATAGAGCTATAATTACCATTCCTGAATCTTTATGGAGAGTAGACTCTTCTCCTAGAAGAGGTAATTTTCAATCAAATATACCTTTATCATATGCTTTTAGAAATGATGAATTTGATAAAACAAATTTAACCTTAAAAATAGACAAACCATTCAGTTTAGACAAAATCTTTTGGCTTCCTGGAGAAAATGGAGGGGAAAGATTGGTTATTGATATTTACTATAGCAGTGAAACAGATTTCATTGTTACACAAAAATCATTCAATGATTTCTCAAAAGAACAATTAAATATAGTCTTAAGAGAAAAGCCAGAAATAAAAAAAAAGGAGGTCGTTTTATTTGAGGGACAAAAACAAAAAAACCTAATTCCTAAAAATAAAAATAATTTGAATGAAGAAAACATTTCCATGCTAACGCCTCTGTCAAAACCAGTTACTTTTCTGGTTGTAATTGACCCAGGTCATGGAGGGAAGGATCCAGGGGCAATTGGTTTTTCAAAAACTTTAGAGAAAGATATCAATCTTTACGCCTCAAAAGTACTTAAAGCGAAGTTAGATAAAATAAGTGGTGTAAAAGCAGTATTAACAAGAACTGAAGATAATTTTGTCAGTCTTCATGATAGGTATAAAATTGCCAATCAATTAAAAGCAGACATTTTTATATCTCTCCATTCTGATTCAGCAAAATCAAAAACAGTTAGTGGGTATTCAATTTTTAGTTTAAATAAAGACCCAGATCTAGAAATAGCCAATTTTCAAAAAAATAGTAACAATCAAAATGTTTTGGGAAATGTGATACTTGATGAAGAAATTCAAGAAACCCAAAATGTCCTGTATAAAATGTATCAGAGAAGAAAAAGAAATTATTCAATAAAACTTAAGAACTTGATTCTGGAAGAGCTTAAAAGCTTACCAACAAATTCAAGAGGCTGGAAAGAAAAAAATTTTGCTGTTTTAAAATCTCCGGTCATTCCTTCAGTTTTAATTGAAATGGGTTTTCTGTCTAATAAAATAGATGAAAAAAACTTAAATAATCCAATTTTTATATCAAATTTAATGGACAGAATCTCAATGGCGGTTTCTAAATATAAAAACGTTTATATGAATTAAAAGCGTTTTTTATGAATTAAAGTTTAAATGCTTGTCTTAAGATTGCCACTATTAACTTTTACTTAGAAATACTATGAAAATATTTTTTAATACACTGTCAATTTTAATTGGGTTAATTTTTTTCTTAAGCTTATTAGGTATTGTCCTAGTTGCATGGATATTTTGGGTTTATGGTCAAAACCTCCCCGATTATAATCAACTCTCTAAATATGAACCGCCTGTAGTAAGTAGAGTTTATGCAAGCAATGGAGCGTTATTAGCTGAGTTTGCAAAGGAAAAAAGAGTTTTTGTTCCGATACAATCCATTCCACCTCTTATAATTGAAGCATTCCTCTCTTCAGAGGACAAAGATTTTTATAATCATATAGGGCTCGATATTAAAGCTATTGTGAGGGCTTCACTTACTAATGCTAAAAACTTTAACTCTGGCAAAAGGGCTATTGGCGCATCAACTATAACTCAACAAATAGCTAAAAACTTTTTATTATCGTCTGATTATAGTTTTGAGAGAAAACTTAAAGAGGCTATTTTATCGTTAAGGATTGAGAGAACCTTTTCTAAGGATCATATACTTGAGTTATATTTGAATGAAATTTATCTTGGATTTAACAGTTATGGTATTGCTGCTGCATCGCTCAACTATTTTAACAAATCTCTTCCTGAATTAACTTTGCCAGAAGTGGCTTACTTAGCTGCGCTTCCAAAGGGTCCAAATAATTACCATCCGGTTAGAAAAAAGAAACAAGCAATAATTAGGAGAAATTGGGTTTTATCTCAAATGTTTGAAAATGGAATCATAACTGAAGATGAATTCAAAAAAGCGTCTTTAGAAGATTTAAAGGTCGCGTATTCTTCTGGATTTGACGCAGCATACGCGCCTTATCCCGTTGAAGAAATAAGAAGGCAATTAATAAAGAGTTATGGAGAAAAATCTTTATATTCTGGGGGTTTGTCGATTCAAACTACTATAGATCCTAAGATACAGAAACTTGCTGACATTAGTTTAAAAAATGGAATTGAAAGTTTGGATCGAAGACAGGGTTGGAGGGGACCCTTATCAACAATCAAAAATAATGAAACTATTGAAGAAGCATTTAATAGAACTTTAAAATTAATGCCCAAAGGTTATCTTTTAGCAATAGTTAAAAATGTTTCAAAGAAAAAGGCAGAAATCATAATTAGCAATGGACACAAAGGATATATACCTCTTCAAAATTCATTATGGGCTAGAAAAAAAATTGATTATAAAAACTTAGGAAAAACTCCAAATGACTTAACCAAAATTTTGGAGATAGGAGATATTGTCCCAATTCTTAAGCCATTTGGGCAAGATATGGATATTAATAAAAATAATTGGATGCTTTCTCAAAAACCTCTTGTTTCAGGAGCAATACTGGTTCTTGACCCGCATACTGGAAGAATTCTAGCGATGTCAGGAGGATATTCTTTTTCTGATAGTGAGTTTAATAGGTCTACACAAGCTTGGAGACAGCCAGGTTCAGCTTTTAAGCCTTTCATATATTTGTCAGCTTTAGAAAATAATTATTTACCAACAAAACTAATCAGAGACGCTCCTATTGTTATTAATCAGGGTCCAGGTCTTCCAAAATGGAAACCTTCAAATTACTCAAATAAGTTTTACGGTCCGTCAACATTAAGAACAGGAATTGAAAAATCAAGAAACCTAATGACCGCTAGATTAGCTTTAGAATTAGGCATGGAAAGAGTTCAAGAAATAGCAAAAAGGTTTGGGATTAATGATACAATGCCAAAACTTTTATCAATGTCTCTTGGCGCAGGAGAAACAACTTTAATAAGGCTTGTCAATGCATACGCAATGATAGTTAATGGTGGAAAAAAAATAACACCTACATTAATTGATAGAATTCAAGATAGAAGGGGTGAAACCATAGCTTTATCTGACAAAAGGAAATGCACTGCTTGCCAATCTGAATCAGGTTGGGAAGGTCAATTGCCTCCAGAAATATTAGACATTAGAAAAACAATTACAGACCCTGCAAGTGCCTATCAAATGACTTCTATCCTGAAGGGAGTTGTGGATAGAGGAACAGGTATTAAATTAAAAAAGCTAAATATAAATTTAGCTGGTAAAACTGGGACTACAAACGATAACACAAATGCTTGGTTTATTGGGTTTTCTCCCGATATAGTAGTTGGTGTATATATAGGATACGATGAACCAAAACCGCTCGGCAAAAGAGAAACAGGATCAAGTGCAGCTGTGCCTATATTCGAAAATTTTTTTAAGGAATATTCAAAAAATAAACCAGATATACCTTTTAGAAGACCAAGAGGTATTAGGCTAATACCTATATATGTGAAAAATGGTATGAGAGCTGACGAAATTCAGGAAGGCGTTATTCAAGAAGCATTCAAGCCTGGGCAGTTTCCAGAACATTTAAGTTTGCAAGGTAATAAGAATAGTTTAACAGAAAAGACACAAGATTTAGAACTAGGTATTTATTAATAAATATAATAAATCATGAATATTGAAGTTGAAAATAAAGTTTCTGAAATCAAACATATAATATCCCTCTTAAAGGATCATATCAATATTGATGAAGCTAAAGAAAGGTTAAAAAAAATAATCGAAGACACTCAAGCAACTAATCTATGGGATGACAGGGAAAAGGCAGAAAAGTTATTTAAAGAAAAAAACCATTTAGAAAAAAATATTAATTCAATATTAAGTTTGGAAACAGAAATCTTTGATGTTGAGGAGTTACTGAAAATTGGTCTACAAGAAAAAGACGAAATCATAGTTAAGGAAGCTGAAGAGAATATAGTAGAGCTTTTAGAAATTTGCGAAAAAAAACAACTCGAATCTCTTCTTTCAGGAGAGGCGGATGCAAATGATTGTTATATAGAAATTCATCCTGGAGCAGGAGGCACTGAAGCACAAGACTGGGCAAATATGCTTTCAAGGATGTATCAAAGATGGGCAGAAAACAAAAATTTTGAAAAAGAAATTTTAGAAGAAACCAATGGTGAAGAAGCAGGAATTAAGTCAATTACAATGAGGTTTAATGGTTACAATGCTTATGGCTGGACAAAAACTGAGTCAGGAATTCATAGGTTGGTAAGGATTTCACCTTTTGATAGTGCATCTAGAAGGCATACTTCTTTTGCATCTGTTTGGGTTTATCCAGTGGTTGACGATAAAATTGATATTCAAGTTGAAGAAAAGGATCTTAGAGTAGATACGTATAGAAGTAGTGGGGCGGGAGGACAACATGTTAACACCACTGATAGTGCGGTAAGAATAACACACTTGCCTTCAGGTATTGCTGTTCAGTGTCAAAGTGATAGAAGTCAGCACAGAAATAGAGCATCTGCAATGAATATGTTAAAAGCAAGGCTTTATGAGAGAGAGCTCCAAAAGAGAGAAGATGAGGCAGGTGTAATTTCTTCTGAGAAAACTGAAATTGGATGGGGCAATCAAATTAGATCTTATGTATTGCACCCCTATCATATGGTTAAAGATTTAAGGACGAATGTAGAAAAGGGTAATACACAGTCAGTATTAGATGGAGATATAGATCTTTTTATTGAAGCGGCACTTACAAAAAAAATAGGCCTTAAAAATTAGGACAATTCAGATAATGTCTTAAGTACCTCTGAAGCGTGGTTAGGCACTTTGACTTTATGCCAGGTTTTCAACACTTTACATTTTTCGTTAATTATAAAGGTACTCCTTTGAATGCCCATATAGCTTTTTCCATACATAGATTTTTCAACCCAAACAGAAAATTGTTCACAAATATTGTTTTCAAAATCAGAGCCCAATAAGCACTTTAAATTATTTTTTTCTCTAAATTTTATTTGTTTGTTAATAGGATCTTTTGAGACCCCTAATACAACTGTATTTAATTTATTAAAATCATTAATCAACTTACTAAAATCAATGGCTTCCTTAGTGCAACCAGATGTATCAGCTTTAGGAAAGAAAAAAATTACAGATTTATTTTTATTATTTTTCTTTAGCTCAAAATCACCATTGTCAGTTGGAATTGAAAATGTAGGAATAAAATCACCTTCTTTCACCATGAGTGTCTCCATAAATTAGTAGCAAAAAAAATAAACTCTTATATTATTTAATATAACAGCTTTAAAAGTCTAGGATAATAAGTCTAGAGGTCAATTTTTTAATGAAAAAGTTAGTTTTTTATCTGTCCAATTTATTGGCATCTGTTACCGCCGTATTAATGGTCATTATTTTTATATTGCTTTGGCAAACTTCATCAATTTTAGTTAACCTTGAAGGTTTAACAAAAGTTATTGAAGATAATTTATCAAATAATGAACTTGGCTTATCAGTTGAAATAGAAGATGTTAAATTAAGTTTAGGAGACATAAAAACCCCAATAGGAATTAAAGCTGAAAAAGTTCAAATTCTATATAAAAATGAAAATATTTTTATCCAAAAAGCTAACGTTTACTTTTCATTAATTGGACTTTTTTCAGGCAAATTTAAACCAGAAAAAGTCCTTTTAGAAGAGGTTAACTTAGATTTATACCAAGAAGCATCAAATAATCTAAATAAAGAAAAATTTAAAAAATGGATTACACCAAAATTTGTAAAAGATTTAATTTTATTAAATAGACAAGAAATAAAAAACAATAATTACATTATTCAAAATTTCTTAGAAAGTGAATTTACAATCTCTAAAAGCGTAGTAAATTTAAGATTGAATGATGAAATTGAACAATTAAAAAATATTAATTTCTCAATCAAAAACAAACCCCAAGATTTTAATATTGTAGGGGATTTTATATTCAGAAATGTTAAAGAAAAAATTATTTTTTCTATCTCTCAATTCAATGAAAATTTTAGGTTAAATTTTTATTTTTACGACTTTCCATTTAATGAAATAGAAAAACTTTTGATAAATTCAAATTTTAATGAAGAAATTTTAATTAGTGGCGATGTTGATTTTGAGTTTGATCAAAAATTCAACCCCAGTTTTTTAAAGGGAAACTTAGATCTCTCAAATCTAGAAAGTGCTAAAAATAATTTTATTAATATTAGCTCTCAAAATCCGATTAGAAGTGGGCAGTTAGATTTATATTACAAATTTGAATCAGATCAATTGAAAATAAATAATTTGTCATTATCAAATATGGACAGTTCAATTGCAGAAGGGTCTTTTGAGTTTAGTCACTTGACAGAAGAGAACTCAAATTTTTCATTTGATCTTAAACTTGACCAAATTGGGACTCAAGTATTCTCGAAAAAAATCTTGGATAATCTTGCACCATTAGAGTTATCCAATGGTTTATTTAGTGATTTGGATGTTAAAGGAAAGATTATTTTAGATAACAAAACTTTTGACTATCAAATTGAGGATCTAGAAGTCAAAGGTGAATTAAAAAAATTAAAAATACTCTCAAACGTAAATTCTTTAAAATTCTTTACTAAAGAGATAAATTCTCAGTTTGTTGCGCATCTGGGCGAAGGAATGATTATGAGTAAGTTGGATGCCTATGTTCAAATGAATGATTTAATGTTTCATAAAAAGGGGATGGAAAAGGAACTTAATTTTGTGAAAACTGATTTTGATTTAAGTTTGTCAAAGGATAAAATTTTATTATCAAATCTAAATTCACAAACTATAGATAAAAAAACCTTTACAGGAAATGCAATTATAAATTTAGCAAGAAACAATGGTATTGCTAATATTGGAGTTAATATATTTAGTGATAGGATTGACTATAATTGGCTAGCAAATATTTGGCCTGATGGCTTTGGGGCAAAGAGTAGACAATGGTTAAAAACCAAAGTTCAAGGAGGGTATGGTGAGGAATATAATTTAAATTTAGAGTTAAATTTTAATAATCAGAAATTTAATCTAGATCGATTTAATCTTGGATGGATACATAAAAACTCTGAAATAAGTTTTTATAAAACTCTGCCTAAAGCAAAAGTTCCAGAAGCAAAAGTTAGCATAAACCAAGATGAAATGAGAGTGAATTTTGAAAAGTTTACAATTTCTGGCATTTCATTTGATAAAGGTGAATTAAAGATAGCACCAGTATTTAATAAAGAAGCTAAAGCAAGTATGACATTATCTGGCCATTCTGAAGCTTCAGAAATTTTAGGCTTTTTAAATGAGAGAGACCTTGACTTATTGTCAAAGAATAAAATTGGCACTCTTGCAGAAGGTAAAGTTTCATTCAACTCAATTTTTAAATGGCCAATTAAAGAGAAATTTCCAAAAAAAGATTTTAATTGGGAAATTGAAGCTTTTGGCGAAAACATTGATCTTTATTCTTTGCCTTACAATCTCAAAATTACAGATTCAAAATTAAACATTCTTTCACAAAATAATTTTTTTCAATTTTCCAGTATTGGTAAGATAAATAACATTCCAAGTGAAATTGAGATGTCAAAAAGTGAAAGTTACAAACCAAAAGCTTTAATCAAATTTCCTAAAAGCAAAGAGTTAGCTAATTTAATTTCTGAATTTTCAAAGCAAGATATTACTGGAAAGTTAGGCGGATTAGTAGAAATAGAAAGTCTTGAATTAAACAAATTATTTTCAACTGCAATGATTGAATTGGAAGATGCACATATTAAATTTCCTCTATTAAGCTATGAAAAAGAAAAAGGGGTGAGAGGATTAATTCACTGCGACTTAAATTTTTATGGAGGCGAATTAAAAAATATACCTAAAATTCAAGGTGAAATTGGCTCAATTGCTTTTAATGGAAAATTAAACCTATTAGAAGGTGAAATAAACAATGCACAATTCTCTTTTATTTCTTATCCAGGGGCCTCAATTAGTAAATTTGAATTAATAAAAAATAAAGCTGCTGATTTTACAGTTGAAATGGTTTCTGAAAAAATTAATTTAAACAATTTAATTAAATACATTGGTGAAAATAATTCAAATCCTTCTGAATTAAATTTATCCTTTGATTTAAAAAGTGATTTGTTTTTGTTGCCTGGGAATATAGAAATGCATGGAAGCATTTTAGGAAATTATAACGCCACTCAAAAACTAACTGCTAATGTTATGGGTGATATCAAAGTTAATGACCAAATTTTAATTCAAAAAACTCAATTGAATGCAAAAATGAATAATGGGCTACTTCTATTTAAAGGGAGTGGCAAAATCAATCAGACTCCTGTCACATTAGATATGAAAAACTCAAATAAAAGTAATGGTAAAGTCTTGGTTATTGCAGGTCAAAATGCAGGAAAGATTTTAAGTGGTTTAGATGTTACACAATTAATTGAAGGAGGGGATGTAGAGATTAATATTAATTTAGATGAAAACAACTTCAATAACTATAATGCAACAATAGATATTTCAAAATTTAATGTTGTAAATGCACCTATATTAGTTCGTTTAATTTCAACATTAAGTTTAACCGGGTTACTTAATTTGTTGGAAGAGAAAGGAATTTATTTTGAAAGGGGTTTAGCCAAGATAGAAAAGATCAATGATACATTAAAAATAGAAAAAATTTATGCAGTTGGCGAAGCCATGGCAATTTCTTTAGATGGATGGATTAATCAAAATAAAGATATTTTACAAGTCCATGGTACTATGGCTCCTGCAACATTATTAAATAAATTATTAGAGCCTGTTCCACTTTTAAGTGAATTACTAATTGGAGGTGACAAAGCTGGAATAGTGATAACAGAGTTTAGATTAGATGGTTCCATTTCAAAACCAACAATTTCATTCAGGCCGTTATCATCTGCACCTGGTTTACTAAGGGATATTTTTAATATTTTTAGAAGTGACAATAAAGCCTTCAATAATGAAAGTCTTCAAAACTAGTTAATTGGTTATATTAACAATACAGCATGATTTTTTTTACCAGAAGAAATTTTTATAGTTTTACTCTGGCCAAAATCTTTTTCATGAATTTGGTGGGTTTCGTCTTTGCAGGGAACGCCGTCAATTTTGGCTCCCCCACCATTAATAAGTCTTCTTGCTTCCCCTTTACTTTTGCATAATTGAGAATTGTATAACGCGTCAACAAGTGAAATAGTTTTTGCTTGAGATAGTTGCATTTTATATTTGGGTAATTGGTCGCCCAACTCACCTTTCTCAAAAGTATCTCTGGCTGAATGATAGGCTTTATCAGCTGCGTTTTTGCCATGGCATAGTTTTGTAACTTCGTTGGCTAGAATTATTTTAGCTTCATTAATTTCAACCCCTGCAAGTTTACTTAACTTTTCAATTTCATTTAAAGGTAATTCAGTAAATAATTTTAAAAATCTTTCAACATCTTTATCTTCAGTGTTTCTCCAAAATTGCCAAAAATTCCAAACGCTTAAATTTTGTTCATTTAACCAAACTGCTCCTTGAGCAGTTTTCCCCATTTTCAGCCCAGAAGAAGTTGTAATTAATGGAGAGGTGAGGCCATAAACTTCTTTATGTTGCACTCTTCTGGTTAGGTCTATTCCTGAAACAATATTACCCCATTGATCAGATCCACCCATTTGAAGACAGCAATCAAGTTTACGGTTTAATTCAAGGAAATCATAAGCCTGCAGAATAGCATAATTAAACTCCAGAAAAGAAAGGGGTTGCTCTCTTTCAAGTCTCAACTTAACAGATTCCATACTTAATAATCTATTTATTGAGAAATGCTTACCATAATTCCTTAAAAAAGGGATAAGTTCCAGATCATCCAACCAATCAGCATTATCAATCATTATTGCGTCATTTGCTGAATCCCCAAAAGTTAAATACTTCTCAAAAATCTTTTTTATATTATTTTTGTTGGAATTAATTTGATCGTTTGAAAGTAATGGTCTTGCTTCATCTTTCCCAGAAGGGTCACCAATTTTTGTTGTTCCGCCTCCCATAAGAACAATTGGCTTGTGTCCTTTTTTTTGAAGATGCCTTAACATCATTATCTGGGTTAGTGATCCTACATGCAAACTATCAGCGGTACAATCAAATCCAATATATGCTGAAATTAATTTTGTTTTGCAATGCAAATCTAAAACTTCCAAGTCAGTACATTGATGAATATAACCTCTTTCAGAAATAGTTCTAATAAAGTCAGATTTTAGAGTAGCCATAATTACTTTTCATCATTAGTGATATAATTACCATCTTTGTCTAGTCGGTCATCTAGATAATCATTTATTGCTTTGATCATTTCATCACTGTGACCACTAAAATAATGATCGGCACCTTGAATAAATATATTCTTAATAACAGCACCTTTTTGTATAGATATTTTGTCTAAAATTCTGGATAACGCGAAGGCCGGAATAACCTCATCTTCAGATCCATGTAAAAATAAACCTGATGAAGGGCAAGGAGCTAAAAATGCGAAATCTCTAATTAAAGCAGGTGCAGAAAGAGAAATAAAACCTTTTATTTCTGGCCTTCTCATCATTAATTGCATACCAATCCAGGAACCAAAAGAAAAGCCAGCGACCCAGCAATGTGTTGCATTTGGATTTTGAGTCTGTATCCAGTCCATAGCAGTTGCTGCGTCAGTCAATTCACCTTCACCATCGTCATATGAGCCCTGACTTTTGCCCACTCCTCTAAAGTTAAACCTTAAAGTTGAAAAATTTCTTTTAACAAACTGTTTATATAAACTAAAAATTACCTTGTTATTCATTGTTCCACCTTGATTGGGCTCTGGGTGTAGAATAAGAGCTATGGGTGCTTCAAGATTTTTTGATGGGGTGTATCTTGCTTCTATTCGACCTTCTGGTCCATTAATAATAACTTCAGGCATAAAATTTTGGTTTTCTTGTAAGGTTAAAAATTAATACTATATTTACTATATTTAAATAAAAGGTACTCTTAGCATACTTTTACTTAATTTTTGAAGGAAAATTTTGTTTACAAGAATAGTAAAAATGGTTGAAGCGATAAAACAGAGAGATCCGGCATCTTCGAGTGGTTTTTGGATTTTGCTGATGTATCCTAGTATCCACGTCATGGTTTTCTATTATATTTCAAGATTTTTGTGGCTCAGAAATATTAAATCCCTCTCAAGATTAATTATGCAATTTGCAAGATTTTTGACAGGCATTGAAATTCA
>CAZCWO010000033.1:0-14498 GCA_964502335.1 uncultured Rhodobacterales bacterium
CATCTGATGCTTTTATCTTCCTCTCTAAAATAATACCTTCCTCAATGACTATGGTTTCCGTTTTATAATTTACAAAAGTTGTAGAAAAAGAGGACGAATAGAAGAAAATCAACAATAAAGTTAGTAAAAAATTTTTAATCATTTTAAGTTTTCTCCCAATTAAAGTTTCAAATTATACTTTTACTTATAATAACATTTTTATAAGACTAAATTGAGTTTTAAACAATAATTAATATTTTAATCATTTACTATCAATTTCAAGTCCAAAAGAAAGAAAAATGGGTACAAAATGGGTACAATTGCAAAAATAACTCCATAGCAAAATAGCTACAGAGTGTTGTTTTTGAATGTATGCTTGAGTTGTAGAGTGGCATCCCGTACGGGATTCGAACCCGTGTTGCCGCCGTGAAAGGGCGGTGTCCTAAACCTCTAGACGAACGGGACTTAGGATCAAGTACTTTCTAAATAAAAGTATAACTTAAATCAAGTAAACTTTAAATTTAATTTATCAGATAATTAAATAACAATCTATTACTTGTATTTGTGGTTTATTATTAAAGTTATTTTCTCTGAGAAGACCAATGATATGAATAAGGGGTCCATTACTTGCGGTTTTAATAGCATCCCCTATTGGAGAACCAGCAACATTAAAAGCTATGCAGTTAATATGGTCTCCGCTCTCATCAGTTGCTAAAAAAGAAAAGTGTTTGCCCTCTCTTCCGACAGATCTAAAATTTTTCAGCCTTATCTTACTAATAGCAACCAAAGGTTCTACGTTTTCTGAACCAAATGGTGCTAGTTTTTTAAACTCTTTAACAAGCTTAGCATTAGCTGCACTTATATTTATTACTGCTTCAATGTGATAGTCTTTGAGTCTTGTGTTTTTTCTTTCAGAGCTTTCAAATCTTTTGTTCAAAAATACATCAAATGCATCCAAGTTTTCTTTCTTAATCGTAAGACCGGCAGCCATTGAATGTCCCCCTCCACTTAATAAGATATCATTTTGCTGAGCTGCGATAATAGCTGAGCCAATATCAAACTCAGGTATAGACCTGCTAGAGCCCTTTCCTATACCTTCATCATTCATTGAAATAATTACAGCTGGCTTATGAAACCTATCTTTTATCCTCCCCGCAATAATTCCTATCACGCCTTCGTGCCAGGTTTTATCTGCCAACACAATGACATTGCTTGTAGATAAATCCATCTTATCTATTTTATCAAGAGCGCTCTCTAATACTTTGTTTTGTATATCTTTTCTTCTATCATTTAACTTGTTTAGCTCATCAGCAAGAATGGATGCTTTAATATCATCTTTAGCGCATAACAGTTCTACACCAAGTTTAGAGTTGCCCAGTCTTCCTGCTGCATTTATTCGAGGTCCAATTATATATCCCAGATTCTGTTCATTAGGTATCTCTCTAATATTAGATTGGTCGAATAAAGCTTTCAGTCCAGGGTTATTTCTCCATCCCATGACCTTCAAGCCAGATGCTACAAATGCTCTATTTAGTTTTTTCAATGGGACAACATCACAGATGGTGGCCAAGGCAACAAGGTCTAGAAAATTTCTTAAGTCTAAATGTTTTTTGACATATGTAAAATTAAGACTTCTGAGCTTTCTATCTAAAGCCACAAGAGTTAAAAAGCAAACTCCTGCCGCTGCTAAATATCCTAATTCTCCAGTCTGATCAAATCTATTTGGATTTATAATTGAATAAGCCTTTGGTAAATTTGGCTCAGTAATATGGTGGTCAATTATTATCACATCAACCCCTTCTTCACTTGCCATTTTAAGTGGTTCAAATGCAGTTATTCCACAATCAACCGTTAAAATTAAATTACATCCGCTTTTGCTCAATTTAAGCAAAGCTTCTGAATTTGGTCCATACCCTTCAGTAAATCTATCAGGAATATGCACTTCAACGTTGCATCCTAAATCATTTAAATATGAACTCATGATTGCCGCAGAACAAGCGCCGTCAACATCATAATCACCGAATATTCCGATTGTTTCTTTGCTGAGTATAGCTTTTGTTAATCTATCGACTGTTTTGTCCATATCAATCAAAGTCGAGGGATCAGGCATTAAATTTTTGATTTTAGGGTCAAAAAAGTCAGGCAAATCTTCAATTTTATAGTTTCTATTCACTAGCAGCTCAGACATAGCATCTGAAAGATTAAAATTTTGAATAAATAGTTCTTTAATATTTTCTTGAGTTTTTTTTGGCGCAATCCAACTTGCTCCAGATGCTGATTTTTCTACTTCAAATAAAAATAAATGCTCTTCATTCATATCCATAAATTAATTATATAATCTTCATGCAGACAGGTTTATTTAAAAGTTCTTTTGAAGCATTAAGCTCGTTCATTACTGACATTAAAGTACCATCATCCGTTTCATGAGTTGTAATTACAACCGGCACTTCTTCATTTGGTTTTCTACCTCTTTGCAACAATGATTCTATAGATAACTTATATTTCCTAAATATTTCAGTAATATTTGCAAGAACACCAGACTTATCAATCACATTAACTCGAATATAAAATCTATGATTATCATTCTTTCCCTCTTTAATATTTACAATCAATTCTCTTGCCGAACATCCAAATGAATTAGGAGCCTTTCCTTGTGCAACGGTTATAATATCACTCAACACTGCTGTCGCAGTTGGTTCTGCACCTGCACCAAAACCAGAAAGCATAACTGAGCCAGCTAATTGAGTGTCTAATTGAACAGCGTTTAAAACACCCTCAATATTAGAAATCTGTTTATCTAGTGAGATCATGCATGGTGACACTTCTTGAACCAATCCATTGCCATCGAATTTACTTGTAGCAAGCAATTTTATTCTATATCCAAGCTCTTCAGCAAACAAAATATCAGTTACATCTACATCTCTTATTCCAGAAATATTCAAGCTTTTATCGTTGGGAGCAATTCCAAAGGCTATAGCAGTCAACAAAGTTAGTTTTTGAGCTGCATCAATTCCATCCACATCAAAAGTTGGATCTGCTTCAGCATATCCTTTGGATTGCGCTTCTTGCAAAACATCTTCAAAAGAACGGCCAGTTTCTCTCATTTCCGTTAAAATATAATTGCAAGTTCCATTTAAAATTCCAGAAATAGAATTTATTTTTGTTGCTGAAAGGCCATCTCTCAATGATTTTATAATAGGAATACAACCTGCCACTGAAGCTTCAAACCCAATTGAGCATTGATTGACTTCAGCCAATAAAGCCAAATCATACCCATGCTTAGACATCATGGCCTTATTTGCTGTCACTATAGACTTGCCTTTTTTTAAAGCACTTTTACATAGATTTAATGCTGTTCCATCGGCTCCCCCTATTAATTCAACCACTAAATCTACATCTTTTTGAAACGCAAGATCTTCAGTAGATTCAATCCAAATCAAATTAGAAGCATCAAAGCCCCTGTCCTTGCTTTTGTTTCTAGCGGAAATGGCTGTCAAATTTAATTTAGCCCCAGCCTTTTTATTGAGAAAATTAGCGTTTATCTTTAACTGCTTAACAACTTCAGCACCAACTGTCCCTAAACCAGCTATTCCAATATTTATTGATTCCATAAATTTTCTTTCTATAAAATTTATTATATATTTACATCTACAATTAGCCTACCTTTAACTTTACCTTCTAATATTTCTTGACCCACTCGAGGGAGTTCAGAAAGTGAAATAATCTCAGTTATTGAATCAAAGTGTTTTTTTGGAAAATCACTATTAATTCTTTCCCAAATTTTTACTCTGTTTTCATAAGGCTGCATTGCGCTATCTATTCCTAACATATTTATTCCTCGCAACATAAACGGAATTGCTGAAGCTGATAAGTTATTTCCTCCTGCATTACCCACTACGGCAACTGATGCACCATATTTAAGTTGGCCAAGTAATCTAGAGAGTGTGTCCCCTCCAACAGTATCAATACACCCAGCCCAAGAAGCACTTTCCAAGGGCCTTTTAATAACTTCATTTAAGTCAGATCTATTGATAACTCGGTTGGCCCCTAATGACCTCAAATAATCTGCAGAAGCATCCTTACCAGTAACCGCTGCCACGTCATAACCTAAATTGGATAGAATAATTGTAGCAACTGACCCTACACCACCCGAAGCACCGGTTACTAGAATTTCTCCGTTATCTTTTCTCATTCCAAATTCTTCTAGTTTCATTAAGGAAAGCATTGCTGAGAAACCTGCAGTTCCAATTGACATGGCTTCTTTTGTGGTCATCCCCTCAGGCAAACTTACTAACTGATTAGATTTCACTCTTGCTTTTTGCGAGTATCCACCCCAAACGACTTCTCCAACTCTCCAACCGGTCAGAATAACTTTATCACCTTTTTTATAAGTTTCAGTTTCTGAATACTCAACCTCTCCAGAAAAATCGATCCCTGGTACATGTGGATAACTTTTTACCAAGCCTGCTCCAGGTCCAATGCAAAGTCCATCCTTGTAGTTCACATTAGAATATTCAACATTAACTAATACATCTCCTTCAGGAAGTTGTTCCAAATTAATTTTCTTAACCCCTGAAGAAGTGGCGCCCTTTTCTTCATCTTTTTCTACGACCAGTGCATTGAATTCCATTCTATATCTCCTTGAACTCGTTTGATTTAATTTTTAGACAAATTATTACATAAATGTTATTGGATTAAATTTAAAATATATACATACCCTCAAATAATAAATATATATTTAATAAAAAAGAGATCTTTTATGACTTTATCTGTTTTAGTGATTGGCGCCGGCATTACAGGCATGGCTACAGCCGAATTTCTTAGACGTGAAGGCGTATCTGTAACCTTGGTAGATAAGGTTTATCCAGGTGATCCAAAGCAAACGTCTTTTGGAAATGCTGGCTTGTTAGCTAGCTCATCTATAATACCCATTTCATCCCCAGAAGTATGGAAAAAGCTTCCATACTTCTTATTAAATAAAAATTCTCCCCTTTCAATAAATTGGACTTACCTTCCAAAACTCATGCCATGGTTAATTCCATTTTTACGAAATACAAAAAAAGAAAAGTTTTTATCTATCATTAAGGCTATACAAGAGCTCACTAATGACAGTGTCGATCAGCATTTAACCCTAGCTAAAGGAACAAATGCTTCCAGATACATTAAATTAGGTAATTTGACTCTACTTTATAAAGACAAATCTGAATTTGATTTAGACAATTTTGAAAATAGCCTGAGAATACAGTATGGATTTAAGGTAAGAGAGTTAAGCAGAGATAATTTGTTAGAAATGGATCCATTTCTTGGTGAACATTATAATTTTGGCGCTCTGTTTGTAAATCACGGTTGGATTACATCCCCAGAAAAGTATATGAAAGAATTAGCAAATCACTTTAAAAGAAATGGGGGGAAAATAATCACAGAAGAGGTAACAAAAATTACAGGCAATAAAGTTCTCACCTCTAAAAATCATATTATTGAAGCAGATAAAATTGTTATTTGCGCAGGTGCATGGTCTGGAAAATTATTAAAAATTATCAATCATAGAGTCAACCTAGAAACCGAGAGAGGATATCATTTGCAACTGAAAAAAGTTAATTACATGCCCTCAAACCCTTATGTAGTATCTGATCTAAAGTTTGCTATTACACCGATGATTAACGGCTTAAGGTGTGCTGGGACAACTGAACTTGGTGGTCTTGAAGCAAAACCTAATTATAAAAGAATTGATATATTACGTGAAGGAATTAAGAAAGTTTACCCAAAGTTGAAATGGGAAGATGAAGAAGTGTGGATGGGCCATCGACCAACTACTCCAGATTGCTTGCCAGTTGTAGGTCAATCAAATGAGTTAAAAGAAATTTATTTTGCATTTGGTGGCCAGCATATTGGCCTCACTATTGGACCAAGACTTGGAAGAATATTGTCTAACCTTATACTTAATAAAAATATTAACATATCACTCGAAGCTTATAAACATTCAAGATTTTAATTATTATTTACAATATTTTACTGGTCTTTATTAATATATTTGTTCATTTCCCAACTATCTCTAAATTTATACAATTCTACTAAAGCAGGCAAAAACCAAGGCCTGCCATTGTAAAACGGTCTTGTAGGAAATATTAAGTCATCGAACGCAGTCATATTATCTTTTTTGTTAATTACTTTTTTCCCTAATTTCATTCCTAAATAGCTTGACAGTGCCACTCCTGATCCACAATATCCCATCGAATAATAAAGTCCATTATCATGGCCTATATGCGGCAATTGATCAAACGAATATGAAACATACCCCATCCAAGAATTTGAGATTTTCACATTTGACAAACTGGGAAAAACACGTGTCAAGTCCTTCATTAACAGTGGACCACTTTTCAAAAGGCTAATTTCTCTAGAAGATACCCTGCCGCCAAAAATTATTCTTTTCTTATCTGGGCTTGGTCTAAAGTAGTAGATGACCCTGCATGTATCTGTTATATGTCTATTTGAAGGGATTAGACTATTAATATAATCTTCAGAAAGCTTTTCAGTTGCTATTACATAACTGCCTATGGGTATATTTCTCCTATTCAGCCACGGAGTTACATTAGAAGTATAACCATTCGTGGCAATGACGAGATGCTGAGATTTGACAATACCGTTACTAGTAGTAATATTAAATTTTTCATTTAGTTTTCTAAAATCTCTCATTTCACATTTTGGTATAATCTGCACACCAAGTTTCATCGCTTTTTTTACTAGTTCCAAGTGATATTTTCCAGGGTTTAATGACGCATGTTGAGGGAAAACTATACCACCATGATACAAGTCAGTATTGATTTCGTTTCTCTGATCTTTTTTAGATACCACGTACGTTTCTATGCCTTCCTTGGTATATAAATTTTGACTTTGATAGGCAATTTTATCATATTCTTTAGGAGTGTGAGCTCCATGAAACCTGCCATCTCTTTTAAGGTCGCATTTAAAGTTTTCAGACTTTATAAACTCCATCAACCAATTTAGTGCATTAGTACCTTCTCTCCTGATTTGCTTGGCTTTTTCAAAACCATATTTTTTTGTCAAGATTTTCAAGGAAGGCTTCAATAGATTACTTATTTGTCCACCGTTTTTCGTTGAACAACCATCACCAAAATCATTTTTATCTATCACGCAAACAGATCTTCCTTCTTTAACAATTTGAATTGCCGCATTGAGCCCTGTGTAGCCAAAACCAACAATCAAAACATCTAAATTATTTGGCAATTTGCTTGATTTAAGAAAATCATAATTGATTGTATCAAGCCAATAAGAGTAGTTTTTCATTTAGATTAACACTTATAAAAATTAATTGTCCGTTTTCCCATAGAAAGTCATTTGCGCAGAATTAGACAACGATACACCGGGTTGATTGTTGTAAGCAAGAACTGCTAAAACTCTGATTTCATTACACTCAACTTTTGTCACTCTATGCATAGAATTTTTGCCATTAAATAACAACAATCCTCCAGCTTTTATTGAAGTTATCTTTGTGCTAAAATTATCATTGAGTACATTAAAAACATTTTGATACTCCTTCGATTTAAGTATTTTTTCACCTCTAATTTGGCTGGTATATTCAAATTCCCCACCAATAGAAACATCATTGATCATCAGCGTTATTGCAAAAGAAGAATTATCAAAATGCCAGCCCAGTTCCTCTCCTTTCCTAGCGTAATGAATATTTATTGAAGACAACTTATCTTCATAAGGAAAAAGCTTCTCCTGGCCCGTGACGAAAGAAATAAAGTTTTTAAATATCAATGAGTTATATACAATTCTTAATGGTGATTGTTTGCTAATTATATCATCTGTTATGCAACCTTTTGATGATAAAACATTTATATTTCTTGGATGGTCTTTTGAAAAAGAATTATCAACAGGCTTAAGATAAACATTGTGCTCTTTTGGATTGAAATAAGCGTATTTTATTTTAGATACACTTTCTTCTTTTAGCATTTCTACGCTGTCTTTAGTTAAAAAGTTCTTTAATGACAAGATGCCATTTTTATTATACTCATTGCGCATCTCATTATTCCATGAGATGTTATCTATAGGATTTTCTGTAAAATTAATAAAGTTTTCTAAATCTTTTTTTTCCATCTTTTTATAAATTAATTTATAAAAGTTAAAGTAATAATATATCAATAAATTTATAAATATTAATATAAAAACTAAAATTATGAAATTTCAAAATAACAAAAGCATTGAAAAAGTTTATACTTTTGCAGCTTTATATGCATTTGCAAATATTGAAAATACTGAGTCATATAAAAAATCCCTATTAAGAGTATGCAAAGATAATAAAGTTCTCGGAACAGTTTTGCTAGCTAAAGAGGGTGTAAATGGAACTATTTCTGGAACTTATGACAGAATTGAGCGTGTAATAGAGTATATTCAAAATTGGAAAGAAATAAATAACCTTGAAGTTAAGTATTCTAATTCATCTCAAAATGGATTTTACAGAATTAAAGTAAAGGTTAAAAAAGAAATTGTGACAATGGGGAAACCTAAAATAAATCCCTCTAAATCGGTGGGAGAATACATTGAGCCTTCAGAATGGAACAACCTGATTTCAAATAAAGACGTCATTGTTATCGATACCAGGAATGATTATGAAGTCAGTATAGGTAAATTTAAAAACGCAATTGACCCCTGCACTAAAACTTTTAGGGATTTTCCTGATTGGGCTGATAAATTGTCTTCTGCGCAAAACAAACAGAAGAAAATTGCTATGTATTGCACTGGTGGTATCAGATGCGAGAAAGCAACATCTTATATGAAAGAAAAAGGATTTAATGAGGTGTATCATCTTAAGGGTGGAATATTAAAGTATTTAGAGACTATTCCAGAGGAAAACAGTCTTTGGGAAGGTGATTGCTTTGTATTTGACCAAAGGGTTTCGGTTAAACATAATCTAAAGCAAGGAAATTTTAAACAATGCTATGCATGCAAAATGCCTTTATCTGATAAAGAATGCTTAGATAAAAATTATGTTAAAGGCATTAGCTGTCCAAATTGCTTTGATAAATTATCTCAAACTCAAATAAAACGTTTCTCTCAAAGGCAAAAACAAATAGATCTAAGCGAAATCAGGGGGGAAGATCACATAGGTCAAAATACTCCCAGCTATAAAAATTTAAAACTGAAGTCTAATAATTAATTAAATTTACGACTTATAGCTGCCAATCCTGACATACATGCCATAATTGAGAATACTAAAATAGTGTAGATATATGGAAATATCGTTTCATTACTTAAAACGCTAACTATTGCCGCTCCAATCATGCCAAATCCAAATCTTAAAGCAATCGATAAAGCATGTGCAGTGCCTTTACCTTTTTTGAATTCATCCATTAATCCTGTAAGTGAAGTTACGTTCGCTATATGAAATAACCCCATAAACAAAAGTCCAGAAAGGTAAATTGACCACCTTTCTAATATTCCATAACCTCCTAAAAACAGTAAACTAGCGTTGGCAAATATTAATAAACAAATCCACCAAATTATATTCTTGTAACCTAAAATTGGTGTCATTTTAATATTTATAACATTACTCAATGCAGCAACCATTGCTCCTGCACCAAAAACATAACTATATTCAATAGGAGTTAAATTAAATTTGTTTATATAAAGAAAAGGAGAAGCGGTTAAAAAGGCAAAAAATACAGCAGAGCTTGAAGATAAAAACAAAATATAAAATATAGCTTTTTTATTTTTTAATATAGTAAGATAACTTGATAAAATATTATTAATTTTAAACTTCATTCTGTTTTCAATTTTTAGTGTTTCTGAAATGTTCATAAAACTAATCAACAAAAAAATTAGTCCAAACATCGTCATGAATAAAAATATATATCTCCAACCAAGTATATCATTTATCAAGCTTCCAATTAAAGGAGCAATAATTGGTGCTATTGTAGTTATAAGACCAAGTAATGAGTATGCTTTTGCTAATTCATTACCTGATAACAGATCTGCAATTGCAGCTCTTCCACAAACAGTGCTTATGCTACCTGAAACAGCTTGAAAAAATCTAAAAATAATCAACAAAAAAATGTTATTAGATAAACTACATAAAAAGCTAAAGAGACTAAATGATAATAAGGACAAGAAAATCAATTTTTTTCGTCCTATTGAATCAGATAATGGACCAAAAAACAAAGGGCCAACAGAAAAACCTAATAAAAAAACTGCGATAGATAATTGAACTAAATTATCTGATGAACTCAGCCCAATTGCAATATCAACTACAGCAGGTAAGTACGCATCAATAGAAAAAGGTGCTAAGATTGTTATACATGCAATTGTAATTATAAAATATACAGAAATTTTATATCCTTAGATTTGACAGTTATTAAAAATTAATTCATTGCGTAGTTTGTTTATTTTCAGCCCTAATGTTTATTAAATTTGCTAATAGGACTAGACTGGCGCCCAAAAACACAAATATTTCTATGCTTTCATTATAAACAAAATACCCAATAATTGCTATAAAAGGCAATCTTAAAAATTCTAAAGGAGATACTATCAATGCTGGAGCTAATTCTAACGCTCTTGTTATGCAAAAGTGAGCGGCAAGACCGCAAATTCCAACAATTATAATCCATATTAATTCAACTCCCTTAGGATAGTCTATTTGGCCATCAATCCCAGCACATAAAATTCCAAATATAAATTGCATAACTGTTAACCAGAATAAAATACATGTTATTGAATCTGTCATTGTAAGTTTTTTGGTTGTAATATTTGCTACCGCAAACCCAATAGCACAAAATGCTGCAGCGATTAATGCTGGATCCAAAGAAGAAAAGTTTGGTCTTGCAATTGTTAAAATTCCAACAAAACCTATAAATACAGTAAGAAACCTAACGAATGTTAATTTTTCCTTTAAAAAAATAGGCGCCAAAACCGCCACCCAAATAGGAACCGTAAATTCAAATGCAAACACTTGAGACAAAGGTATATATATGACTGCAAAAAACCATAGATTTTGACCTGTAAAGTGAAAAATATTTCTAATAAAGTGAAGCTTTAATCTTTTTATATTAATCTCAAAATAGCTTTTATTATAAATTATAAAAAATAGAACTATTATTATCCCTATTAAAGATCTGTATGTCATTATTTCAAATGTATCTAAATCACCTCCTAATTCTCTTCCTGATATAGCCATCATAATGAAAGAGAACATCGCCCCAATCATCCAATAAGCTGCCTTTATTGTATTCGACATAAGGAATCCTAATAAAAAAACCCAACTTTTAAAAGTTGGGTTAATAAAATTTTAAACAATAAATTATTTCTATCGCTTTGAAAACTGGTAACTTCGTCTAGCTTTAGCTCTTCCATATTTTTTGCGTTCTACTACTCTTGAATCTCTAGTAAGAAAACCTTCAGTTTTTAATGATGACCGCAAGCCTGGCTCAAAATTAATTAATGCGTGACTTATCCCATGCCTTAAAGCCCCTGCTTGACCTGACAGTCCTCCACCTTTAACAGTCGCTATTACATCAAACTCACCTTTTCTGTCTGCAACAACAAAAGGAGATTCAATAATCATTAACAATACAGCTCTTCCAAAATGCTTAGATGGCTCTCTGCCATTAACTGTGATATTTCCCTTTCCTCTTTTTATCCAAACTCTTGCAATCGAAGACTTCCTTCTGCCCGTAGCATAAGATCTACCTAAATCATCTATTTTTGGTTCGTTTGAAACGACAGGAATTTCACCTTCATTTGTTACATCTGTTTCCTTTGTCACTTCTGATTTAAGGTCTTTTAAAGCTTCCAAACCTTTATATTGTTCCTTACCTTCTATTGATTTTTTTTCATCTAATTCTGACATAATTTATCTCTTATTCTTTTCATTTAATTCAGCAATATTGAGAATTTCTGGTTTCTGTGCCTCATGAGGATGCTGGTCTCCACTATATATATGGAGCTTTTTTAAAACCTTCCTACCTAGGGGACCTTTAGGGATCATACGAGTAATAGCTTTCTCAATAACTCTTTCTGGACGATTACCATCAAGCATTTTCCCAGCAGTCCTAGATTTTATTCCTCCAGGATAGCCTGTATGCCAATAATAAATTTTATTTTCTCGTTTGTTTCCAGTTAAACCAACCTTCTCAGCATTTATAATAATAATATTATCACCACAATCCACATGTGGAGTATATGTTACTTTATGCTTACCCCTTAGTCTATTAGCTACAATTACAGCTAATCTACCCAAAATTAATTTTTCAGCATCTATTAAATACCATTTATGGCTAATATCTTGTGGTTTAGCAGAATATGTTTTTTGTAATGCCATTTCAAAATTCTCATGTATATATATAAATTATTATTTTCTATATACTGTAATTCCATATTGTCAATTATTAAAAATAATTATTAATTAATTAATATATTCAAATACTTACTTATGGGGTAATATAATACCATAAATATATAATATTATTTAATTTAAACAATAAAATGATTATACTAAGTAAGTAAAACCGCTAAAGATGAGGAAACTATTAAGAAATTCACGCTAAATAACTTAAAAAAATACGGTGTTCAATTACACCCTGAAAGTGTAATATCAACAAATGATGATAGAATAATCTCGTTTTTTTTTTAATCAAATCTTGCTATAAACCTACTAATGAAGAAAAGTTTCAAAGCATAGAAAATCAACTAACAGGAATTATAAAATGATTACAGAGGATCCTTTTAAGCAAATAATATCTAAAATCTCAAAAAATGAAGAGATTACAAAGACTGAAGCAGATATGGCTTTTTCATTAATTATTAATGGTTCTGTTACTGATGCACAGATTGGAGCTTTTTTAATGGGTTTAAGTTTAACTGGAGAAACTTCCGAAATCATAGCTTCCGGAGCTTCAATGTTGCGACAAAGTGCTATTAAAATTCAATCTGATGATATGACTATTGACACTGTTGGAACTGGTGGTGATGGCGCCCATACTTTAAATATTTCAAGCGCAGCTGCTTTTGTTGTTGCGGGTGCAAATATTAAAGTTGCAAAACATGGCAACAGATCTCTTTCCAGTAAATCCGGTGCTGCAGATGTTCTGTTAGAATTAGGCATTAACTTGGATTGTCCATTTGAGATTGTTCAAAAAGCTTTAAATACTATTGGTATTTGTTTTTTAATGGCTCCAAGACATCTCGTTGCCATGAAACATGTTGGACCAGCTAGAGTTCAACTAGGAATTAGAACTATATTTAATTTATTAGGCCCACTTTCGAATCCAGCATTTGTTAAAAGGCAAATGGTTGGTGTTTTTGACAAAAGATGGCTTCATCCTTTTGCAGAAGCATTAAACAAAATGGGCTCTAGTCATGCATGGATTGTCCACGGAAGAGACGGATTAGACGAAGTTTCAATTAGTGATAAAACTGATGTGGTTCAACTTAAAAATGGAGTCATAAAAGAGTTAGTCATTGAACCAGAAGAGTATGGATATAAAAAAGTTAAATTAGAAACCATTAAGGGTGGAGACCCTAAATACAATGCACTAGAATTAAGAAGTCTCTTAGAAGGTAAAGAAGGCCCATACAAAGACATAGTTTTATTAAACTCTGCAGCAGCAATGTTAGGAAGCGGTCATGAAAAGGACTTTGGCCAAGCTTTAAATAAATCAAAAAAATCTTTAGAAAGTGGAAAAGCTCTGAAAAAGCTAGATGGGCTTATTTCAATTACAAACAATCAATAGTCAACATGCCTGATATTTTAGAAAGAATTGTAGAGTTTAAAAAGAAAGAAGTTTTAGAGTTTAAGCAAAATAATAACTCTAAAGACCTCAAACACTTGGCATTAAAAAAAGAAAAGCCTAGAGCTTTTTTAAAAAAACTTTCTTTATCCAGTAAGAATGGATTTGGACTAATTGCAGAAATTAAAAAAGCTTCGCCTTCAAAGGGCATTATAAGAAAAGATTTTTTTCCCGATCAAATTGCTCTGGATTACCAGAACTCTGGAGCTACTTGTATATCAGTACTAACAGATAAGCATTTTTTTATGGGGCATAATTCTTATTTAACAAGTGTAAAGTTGGCAACAGATTTGCCAGTTTTAAGAAAAGACTTTATTATTGATCCAATTCAAATTTATGAAAGTAGGATTATTGGCGCTGACTGTATTTTGCTAATTACAGCTTGTCTCAACGACAATGAATTGCAAGATTATTATAAAATTGCTAAGTCACTCGAAATGGATGTTTTAATTGAAATTCATAATGAAGAGGAATTAAATAGAGCTTTAAAATTGAAGCCTTCGATGATTGGGATTAATAACAGGAATTTAAAAACCATGGAAGTTTCTCTCACCACATCAATTAATTTGATCAAAAATATACCTGATGAAATTCTTGTTGTATCAGAGAGTGGATTTAAAACACATAGTGACCTCAAATCGATGGAAGATAATGGCATCAATTGCTTCCTTATCGGAGAAACTTTTATGAATAAAAAAGATATTCAGAAATCTG
>CAZCWO010000033.1:14598-16331 GCA_964502335.1 uncultured Rhodobacterales bacterium
AAATAAATGTCTGATTTAACACATTTTGATGATAACGGAAACCCAAAGATGGTTGATGTCAGTAATAAGCAGTCCACCAAAAGAATTGCACAGGCATCAGGATTTGTTAAAATGAAACCTTCCACTTTAGAAACTATTTTAAACAAAAATATTTCTAAAGGGGATGTCTTGCAGATTGCCAGATTAGCTGGGATAATGGCTTCAAAGAAAACATCTTCAATTATTCCTTTATGCCATCCAATTCTGATTGACTCTATTTCTGTTGATCTCAAACCTTATCTAAAAAATTCTAAGATTAAAATCACATCAAACATAGCCTGCAGAGGGGCAACAGGTGTAGAGATGGAGGCATTAACTGCTGTATCTGCAGCTGCTTTAACTATTTACGATATGTGCAAATCCATTGATAGATCAATAGAAATATTAGAAATTAAATTAATTAAAAAGTCTGGTGGAAAATCAGGCGAATGGATAAGACCAAGTGAATAAAAATTTAACTTCAGTAGAAGATGCAATTTCAATCATTTTAAAAAGAATTAATCTTCTTCCCTCAAATGAGATTCCTTTGATTAATGGAATTGGAAGAACTTTATCTGAACCAATAATTTCTAAACTAAACAATCCTCCAGCGAATGTATCCTCGATGGATGGCTATGCCATTAAAAGTAGTGATTTAGAAAAAGGTATTTATAAATTTTATTGCATAGATGAAAGCATTGCCGGTAAAAAATCCATAAAAACTATTAAATCTGGAGAAACCGTTAGAATCTATACAGGAGCAATCATTCCTTTAGGTGCAGATAGAGTTATACTTCAAGAAAACACATTAGTTAAATCAAATAATTTAATTGAAATTAAAAACAATAAAATTAAAAACAATAAAATTGACTCAAATAATTTTTTTATCAGAAAAAAAGGTATGGATTTTAAAATTGGAGAAACCTTGATTGATAAAGGTGTGGTTGTAAATTCTAGGCTTATTGCATTGGCTGTGGCTTCAGGAAACTCTTGGGCAATGGTTAGAAATAAGCCAAGGATTGCAATTCTTTCCACAGGAGACGAACTATCAAAATTTGGCGATTTAATTGACACAGGCAACAATGAAAAAATTATCTCTTCAAATGGAATTTTTTTATACAACTTTATTAAACAACTCGGAGGCGATCCATTTTTTTTACCAACCGCCCAGGATAATCTGAAATCTTTAGAACTAATATTACATCAATCACAGGGTTACGATTTAATAGTATCCACAGGAGGGGCTTCTGTTGGAGACTACGACCTAGTACAAACCGCATTGAAAAATCAGAACTTTAAACTTCTTTTTTGGAAAATTGCAATGCGGCCAGGAAAACCTGTTTTCTTTGGAATTTTGAAAAACATTCCTTTTCTAGGTTTGCCTGGAAATCCTGTTTCAACAGGTGTTTGTTCAATAGTCTTTTTAAAAAAAATTATTCAAAGATTCCTAGGTCAAAAAATCATTGATGATATATCATATATTAGGCTAAAGTCTGATTTAGGAAAAAATGACCATAGACAAGATTACGTTAGATCGAAAATTACCTCAAATGTTAAAGGAGACCAGTTTGTTTCTCCTTTTTTAAAACAAGATTCCAGTCAGCTTTCTATATTCTCTAAAGCGGATAGTTTTATCATAAGGAGCCCAAACCAAGGCAAAATAAAAAAAGGTACTAAAGTTCCCGTTATAATAATGCCTAATCTTATTTAATTTT
>CAZCWO010000034.1:0-15901 GCA_964502335.1 uncultured Rhodobacterales bacterium
AAAGTGATGGTATGTTATATATTAACTATATAAGTGAAAATACTTTTGGATAATTAATTAAATTTATTTTATTTTATTTTATTTATTTTTCTTATTTTCAAGTATATAATATTTTTTTTATACAAAGAATAGCCAATGGTACATCCAAAATCGATAATTACTTCATTTGACCTCATTATTATTGGAGCTACAGGAGATTTATCAACAAAGAAAATATTGCCCGCTTTATTAAAAAGATACCTAGATGGTCAAATTCCTGAAAAATCAAAAATTTTTTGCATATCTCGGCAAAATTTTTCGCTAGACTCTTTTTTAAAATTTCTAATAAAAAAACTTTCGCTCAAAAAATTAACCATCAATCAAAAAAGATTTTCAAAATTTCTAGCAAAGATTAATTATACCTGTCTTGATATTACAAATCCTAATAAGCATAACTTATTATTATTAAAGGCTCATTTGGAAAAAAGTAAAAATACAGTTAGACTTTTTTATTTTGCAACTGCACCTGAATTATTTGGTGCTTCTGCCAGAATAATCAAATCAAAAAATCTAACTAATTTTAATACTAGAGTCATTATTGAAAAACCTATTGGCAATGATTTATTATCTGCAATCAAGATAAATAATATCTTAAATAATTCTTTTGAAGAAAAACAAATATATAGAATTGATCATTATCTTGGAAAAGAAACAGTCCAAAATTTAATGGTAATAAGATTTGCCAATAGAATATTTGAAACTCACTGGAGCAATAATTCAATAAGCAATGTGCAAATTACTGTTGCTGAAGAAAAAGGCATCGAGGGAAGAGAATTATATTATGACGCTTATGGAGCAATAAAAGACATGATACAAAATCATATGCTCCAATTATTATGCCTTGTCGCGATGGAGCCTCCTTCAAAGTTTGATGCTAATTTAGTAAGAGATGAAAAACTTAAAGTTCTCCTATCGCTGAAAATCATTGATGATCATAATGATATAGTTTTAGGGCAATATGGAGGAAAAGTAGCAAACAAAACATTTGACACGCCTTCATACTTAATTGACTCAAAAAATTCAAACAGCGAGACTGAAACCTTTGCTGCTTTAAAAGTGAATATTGATAATTGGCGTTGGACTGGGGTGCCTTTTTTCTTAAGAACCGGTAAAAGACTAAAGAAAAATGCTTCAGAAATCGTTATTACCTTCAAGTCAATCAGACATTTTATTTTTGATAAAGAGGTTGAAAACTCTATTCAACCCAATCAACTTATAATTAGATTGCAGCCAGATGAAGGTCTGAAAGTTTTACTTATGAGCAAAGAACCTGGGCCCGGTGGGATAAGAACAAGCCCTTCTTTCCTAAATTTATCTTTCTCTGACACTTTTAAAAATAAAATTCCAGATGCATATGAAAGATTATTAATGGATGTGGTGAGGGGGAATCAAACTCTTTTCATGAGAAGAGATGAAGTTGAAGCTGCTTGGAATTGGATTGATCCAATTATTAATAAAATAAAAAAACTAGAAATTAAACCAACAATTTATGAACCAGGATCTTGGGGGCCAAAATCATCTGAAAAATTAATAAAAAAATATGGATTTGCTTGGCATGTGCCAGACAATCTAAAAGGGATATAAAATGAACGTTAATACAATAAACAAGGTGGTTAGAAAAGTTACAGATAACATTATTAAAAGATCAAAAAAAAATCGTACAAAATATTTAAATAGAATAAAGCTCCTTAAAAACAAACCGGTAGCAAGAGACTTATTAAGTTGTGGAAACCTTGCTCATTCTATTGCTGGGTGTAACAAATTTGAGAAACAAGAAATAATCAAAGGGAGCAAACCAAATATTGCTATTGTTTCTGCTTATAATGATATGCTCTCAGCACATAAACCATATGAAATATACCCAAGAATTATAAAAAACATAATAAACCAAAACGGTGGAACATGCCAGTTTGCGGGAGGAGTTCCTGCTATGTGTGATGGGGTTACTCAAGGACAAGTTGGAATGGAACTATCTTTATTTTCAAGGGATGTTATAGCTCAATCTACAGCTATAGCATTAAGCCATAATGTATTTGATGGAGCATTAATGTTAGGGGTATGTGACAAAATTGTACCTGGCTTACTGATGGGATGCTTAGCATTTGGCCACCTTCCTATAATCTTTGTGCCCGCAGGTCCAATGTCAACGGGACTAAGTAATTCCAAAAAATCGGCCTCAAGAGAGGCTTATCTGAAAAACCAAATTACAAAATCAGAACTGTTAAAAGTAGAGAGTAAAGCCTATCACAGTCCTGGGACATGCACTTTTTATGGAACAGCTAACACTAATCAACTTCTATTAGAAATGATGGGTTTAATGTTACCAGGAGCAGCATTTATAAACCCAGAATCAAAATTACGTCAACTGTTTACTGACAAAGCTTCAAAAAGGATAATAGAAATATGCAGCCATCCAAATAGTAAGAGGCCCATTGGGGAAATAATTAATGAACAAGCAATAGTTAATGCAATAGTTGGGCTTTTAGCTTCAGGAGGTTCAACTAATTTAACAATCCACTTAATTGCGGTTGCGAAGTTTGCTGGCATAATTATTAAATGGGAAGACTTTGCTGATTTATCAAAAGTTGTGCCTATAATTACAAGAGTTTACCCAAATGGTGAAGCCGATATTAATGATTTTCATAAAGCAGGAGGGACAGGTTATTTAATAAATGAACTATGTAAAAATAACTTATTGCATAAAGATATAATAACTATTAACAAAAATGGTTTTAAAGAATATACAAAAAAACCCATCGAAATTAATAATCAGATCTCATTCAGAATATTGAAAAAAAATAATAATGTTCTTAACGTTTTAAGACCAGCAAAAGATCCATTTAATTTAGAAGGGGGTATCAATATAGTTTCAGGAAACATTGGAAAGGGAATTGTTAAAACATCTTCTCTAGAAGAAAAACATTTAACGATCAGAGCTCCTGCTAAAGTTTTTACTAGCCAAGAGGAAGTTAAGGCCGCCTTTAAAAAAGGTGAACTGAATAAAGATTGTGTGATTATCGTTACTCATCAAGGTCCCAAATCAAATGGAATGCCTGAATTACACGCTTTAAATCCAACCTTATCTGTAATCCAAAGCTTAGGCTATAAGATAGCATTAATTACCGATGGTAGAATGTCTGGTGCTTCGGGAAAAGTTTTATCAGTTGTTCATGCTTCACCAGAAGCATTGGACAATGGACCTATATCCAAAATTCAAAATTCAGATCTTGTTGAAATTAATGCTAAAACAGGAACAATGAATTTAATAATTGACAATCAAGACTTTAAAAAGAGGAAGGTTAATCTTAGAGCTAAAATTGACAATAGCCATGGTTTTGGAAGAGAACTTTTTAAAACCTTTAGAAAACACGTCACAACTTGTGAAGAAGGCGCTATAAGTATAGGTTAGGTTCCATAAATCCGATCCCCCGCATCCCCTAAACCAGGTAAAATATACCCTTTTTCATTTAGTTCTCTATCAATTGAACCTGTTACCAGATTGACGTCTGAATGAACTGCGTTAAAGGCTTTAATACCTTCTGGTGCTGCGAGAAGGCAAACAAAGGTTATCGAGGTTGCTCCTGCAAGCTTTACTAATCTGGTGGCCTCAATTCCACTTCCTGCTGTCGCTAACATTGGATCAACTATAATCACTGAACGATCAGACATGTCTGCTGGTAGGTTTTGATAATAGTCAATTGGCTTTAGCGTGTCATGGTCTCTAGACATCCCTAAAAAACCTACAGCAGCGTGAGGCATAATTTGTAACAAACCTTCAAGCAGTCCATTGCCAGCCCTTAAAATTGAAACAACAGCCGGCTCTGGTTGTTTTAAAAATGATGCTGACATTTCTTCCAAAGGAGTGGCAATATTTTTTTGAAAAGACTTAAGTCCTTTAGTGGCTTCAACGCCCAAGATCATTCCTGCTTCCTTCATTAAAGCCCTGAATATGACTGATCGTGTTTTTTTATCCCTCATTAAAGATAGCTTATGTTGCAATAAGGGATGATTGACCAATGTAACATTATTACCAATTTTATGCATAAATTTTTTTTCTCTCTATGAAATTATTTATATATAACATAGAACTATTTAAAAAGTTAAATTTACTTTTAGTTTGATATAATAAATTTACATAATCTTTACATTGGAGAAGAAGATGATTGTTGGCTGCCCAAAAGAAATTAAACCCCAAGAGTATAGAGTTGGTTTAACTCCATACGCAGTCAAAGAGATATCTCTTAACAATCATTCAGTATTGATAGAAAGAAATGCAGGCATTGGTTCAGGGTTTTCAAATGAAGATTACATAAGCTGCGGAGCTAAAATAATTGATGAACCAGAGGAGTTATTTTTAAAATCTGAAATGGTGGTAAAAGTTAAAGAACCGCAAAAACAAGAGCGTACTCTTTTAAGAGAAGGACATCTACTTTTCACTTACTTACATTTGGCTCCAGATCTTGATCAAACGAAAGATCTCATTAAATCAAAATGTACTGCTATTGCATACGAAACAGTTACAGATCCTTTTGGAAGGTTGCCATTGCTAGCACCTATGTCCGAAGTGGCAGGAAGATTAGCTCCTCAAGTTGGCGCTTGGACACTACAAAAAGCTAACGGTGGTAGCGGTGTTTTATTAGGTGGAGTTCCAGGAGTTGGCTCTGCAAAGGTGATCATCATAGGGGGTGGAGTAGTAGGCATTAATGCTGCTAGAATAGCTTCTGGCATGGGTGCTGATGTCACAATTTTAGATCGTTCTATTTCAAGATTAAGGTTTTTGGACGAAACCTTTAAAGGAAGGTTTAAAACTGTTTTTTCAAACTCTGGCAACATTTTGAATTTGATTTCAGAAGCAGATTTAATAATTGGAGCTGTTCTTATTCCAGGAGCTAGTTCCCCAAATCTTGTCTCAAAGGAACAATTAAAAATTATGAAGAAAGGTTCTGCAATTGTTGATGTAGCAATAGACCAAGGTGGTTGCTTTGAAACTTCAAAACCTACAACTCATGAAAATCCAATTTACGAGGTGGAAGGTATAATGCATTATTGTGTAGCAAATATGCCTGGAGCAGTTGCACGAACTTCAACTATAGCTCTTGGAAATTCTACAATGCCCTTTATTCTTTCTTTGTTAAACAAAGGTTGGAAAAGTGCATGTAAAGATGATCAACACCTTCTTAATGGATTAAACGTTCATGCTGGTCACCTAACGTCCAAATCTGTAGGCAAAGATCTAAACATAAAAGCGATTGACCCTAATTCAGCTCTAACAATTTAACAGTAAAAAAAATTTAATTTGCTTATAACGAATATATTAATTTATACATTCATTATTAAATTTAATAATAATTAGTGAAAATTTTCAATTTGTAACTATATAAACTCAATATTTCATCTAAAAATTAAGGAACATGCAATGAAAATTAGATCATCTTATATATGGGCGGTAATTATAGCATGCTTAATTGTCGGGTGGATGTTTTCAGATGATCTGTTAAAGTTCTACAATCCTCAAGACACTAATGATTCAAAATTAAACACTGAAAACAAAGCAGAACCAAAAACTGATAAAAAATTAATAATTTCTGCTGTCGAAGTCCAAAACGTCAATGTCGATAAGATCATACGTTCAAATGGCATTACAAACCCTGAATTTCAAATTTCTATATCTTCAGAAATTGGCGGAAAAGTGATTTCCACTTATGTCAAAGAAGGACAATATATAAAAAAAGGAACTAAAATTCTTTCTATAGATGTTGGCACATTAAAGCAAAAAATTTCTGCAGCAGAAGCAAATGTCAATGCTGCAAAAAAATCTCTTGAAATTTCACAAAAAACTTCCGTAGGAATACTAGATGAAGAATTAAGAGCTGCAAAAGCTAAGTTAAAATTAGCGGAGAAAGATCTAGAAATAATCAAAAAACTAGAGAAAAGCAACTATGCATCATCTCTCGAATTAGCTAAAAAATTAGCAGAAGTTGAAAGTGCAAATTTACAAATTGCAATTATTAAAAATAAACAAAACTATAGTTCTGAAATAAGCCTTGTTAATAGTATTGCCACTCTAGAAAATGCTAAATCGAATCTTTTTTCTTTAAAAAAACAGTTAAAAGATAGCATTATTTATTCACCTGTCGATGGAAAGCTAGAAAGCTTAAATGTAGATTTAGGTGAAAGAATTTCACAATATAATTCTGTCGCTTCTATACTGGGAATGAAGAATATTACACTAATAGCTAAAGTGTCTCAAGCTGATGTGGGACAAATTGAAATTGGTAATAAAGCATTTATAAAAATTGCAGGGGGAAAATCATTTCAAGGCACTGTATTTAAAATTGCATCTTTAGCCAATTCCTCCACTAGAACATTTGATGTGGAAATTAATATTCCAAATCCTAATGATAAAATTAAAGCTGGCATGACTTCTGAGGTTTCAATAATTACTAATACTGAAAAAGCTTTTGGAATCTCGCCTGCACATTTGATTGTTGATGGTGAAGGGAATTTGTTTGTTAAAACGGCAAAGAATGAAACAACAAAAATTGAACCCGTCAAAATTGTTAAAAGCACAGAAGATCAAGTGTATATTTCTGGATTGACTGATGGAGCCATTCTTCTCACTGAAGGGCAAGCATTTGTTTCTGAAGGAGACAAAGTAAATTATAAATTGGATGTAAAAAATGATTAAGTTCATAGACGCCTTTTTCTCAAGACCATATGCAATAATTCTTGGACTTTTGATAATTTTTGTGTTTGGTTCATTGTCCTTTAATCAAATGCCAAAAGAAGCAACCCCAGATGTCGATATTCCAATGGCCTATGTTTCTGTTGGGTATGAAGGAATATCTCCAAATGACGCAGAAAAGTTACTTGCCAAGCCTTTAGAAAAGCATCTAAGAACAGTAGCTGGTCTTGATAAAATGACCTCTGCTTCAACAGAAGGATATTCATCAGTAACTCTAGAATTTGATGCAGGAGAAAATATCGATCTTATTCTTGATGACGTAAGAGAAGCTGTTGACGCAGCTAAACCCGACCTGCCTGATGAATCAGATGAACCAAAAATCACAGAAATAAATATATCAATGTTTCCAATTTTAACAGTGGCTTTATATGGTCAAGTTCCTGAACAAAGCTTAGTGACAATTGCTCGCAATCTCAAGGACAAACTTGAATCTTTACCTGGTGTTTTAGAAGTTGAGATAGGAGGCGATCGAGAAGAAATTGTTGAAATATTGATTGATGCAGGAAGCATTGAAGCTTACGGTCTTTCACCAAATTCAATCATAGGTCTTGTTTCATCAAATAGTCAGTTGGTCACTGCTGGCGCGATGGAACAGAGTGGTGGAAGAATGGTACTTAAAGTACCTGCTGTCATTGAAACTCTCGATGAATTAATAAATATGCCAATAAAAGCAGCTGATGATACCTCAATTAAATTTAGTGATATTGCAACCATAAGAAGAACTTTTCGAGAAGCACAGGGTTGGTCTAGAGTCAATGGAGAACCTTCTGTAGTTTTAGAAATTAAAAAAAGAATAGGTTCAAACCTAATAGAATTAGTAAAAGAAGCCAGAATTGAAATAGATAGTTATTTAGAATCTCAAGATCAAAATGTAAAAGCTTCCTACTTATTTGATGAATCCAATACAGTTAAAAATATTTTAAGTGAATTGGGTAATAATGTCATTGCTGCGATAGCAATAGTAATGGTAATTATTTTAGGAATTTTAGGTTTTAGAAATGCTCTATTAGTAGGTATTGCTATACCTGGCAGTTTTTTGTTGGGTTTCATAGTTTTAAGCTTTCTAAATATTACACTTAATATAATTGTACTCTTTTCTCTAATTCTTGTTGCTGGATTGTTAGTCGATGCAGTTATCGTTACGACTGAATATGCTGATAGAAGGCTATCAAAAGGCATCAATAGAAAGGACGCTTATAGAGATGGTGCGGCAAGAATGTTTTGGCCTATCACCTCATCTACAGCAACAACATTAATGGTTTTTCTACCTTTGTTATTTTGGCCAGGTATAGTAGGTCAGTTTATGAAGTATTTGCCTATAACTATGATAATAGTACTTCTTTCATCTCTTTTAATGGCACTAATCTTTGTACCTGTGATAGGGGGGTTAGTTGGAAAAAAACCATCAAAAAAATCAACTTTTCAAAATTCTGCTCCAAGATTTTATCGCTGGATGCTAAAGTTCTCTATTAAGCAACCAATTATAACAATGCTTATAGTCTTTGGAATAATTGGGTTTTCTTTTTATAGTTATATTAAAGCCGGTTTAGGCGTTTCTTTTTTTCCTGATATTGAGCCAGATCAAGCTAACATCCAAGTTTTAGCTAGAGGTGATCTATCTGCATTAGAAAAAGATAACATTGTAAATGCTACTGAAATTACATTGGGTCAGCCTAGAGGAGTAGAAATCATTTATGCTAGATCAAAAAAAGCGGAACCTACTGGACCTAGAGACTCGATAGGTATTATTAGAACTGTTTTCTCTGATTGGCAAAATAGGGATCCAGCAAAAAAGATAATGGATAATATGAGAAAAATAATTTCTGGAATACCTGGTGCTAATATAAATATCCAAGCTCAGCAATCAGGACCTGGTGGAGGGCAACCAATTAAGATTGAAATTTTAGGATCAAATATTGGAAAAATCTCAAAAGCTGTAGAAGAAATTATATTTCGAATGGAAAAAATAGGTGGATTTGTAGATGTTTCTGATAGTCGACCATTGCCAGGAACTGAGTGGATGTTGATTACAAATAGAGAGGCAGCAAATCAACATGGAGTTTCTATATCGGCGATAGGAACCATGATAAAAATGCTTACGCGCGGTATAAGAATTTCAGACTACAGACCTGATGATAGTGACGATGAATTAGATATTTTGTTAAGGTTTAAAAACTCTCAAAGAAATCTTGACAGACTCGAAGAATTAAAAATTCCCTCCGACTCAGGTCAATATATTCCTATGAGTGTTTTTGCAAATCTAGAGCCTAAACCTAAAAGTGGTGACATAGAAAGAAAAGATGGAACACGCTTTATGTACATTAATTCAGATGTTAAAGAAGGCCTTCTACCTTCCAAATTAATTGAGCAACTCAAACTAGATCTTAAAAATAACCCATTAAATAATGAAGTTAGTGTTGTATTTGGAGGTGAAGATGAAGATATAGCCGAAACTCAATCTTTTTTATCAAAATCTTTTGGTTTATCCATTTTATTAATGATTATGATTTTAATGGTTCAATTTAATTCATTTTGGCAAACTTTTATAACCATGTCTGCGATCGTTTTATCTATTGGTGGTGTTCTCTTAGGACTTTGGTTAACAGGAAGACCTTTTGGGATAGTTATGTCAGGGTTAGGCGTAATAGCTTTAGCTGGAATTGTTGTAAATAATAATATTGTTTTATTAGATACTTATAATGAGATTAGAAATCGTGGCTATGATGCGCCTCAAGCAGCTTTTAGAGCAGGCCTTTTAAGGTTTAGGCCCGTTGTATTAACAGCAATTACAACAATTTTAGGGCTTTTACCTATGGTATTCGCATTAACAATAAAGTTTTTGGAAAGGGAAGTACTTGTTGGCGCTCCTTCTTCACAATGGTGGACTCAATTAGCAAGCACAATTGCTGGAGGATTAACTTTTGCAACGATTTTAACTTTGCTGGCTACTCCTGCTTTAATAGTTTTTGGAAATGGAACCAGTGAATTTCTAAAATCATTAATTAACCGAATTAACTACAAATCAAGAAAAACGTCGTTAAGCTAAACATTTTGATGAAAGCTAAAGAGATGAAAAGTGATTTCTTTATCAGCTGGTTTTTATTAATCTCACTTGGCCTTATTTGGGGTATGGCTTTTATGGGTGTTGAGTTGGCTCTAAGAAATTTTCAACCACTTACTATAGCGGCGATTAGAATATCTTTAGCTGCTCTTATATTAAATTTAATAGGCTTTTTTACTGGAAATAAATTACCTAAATTATCAGATACTAATGGTAAAAAAATAATGATGCATTGTTTGGGGATGGCCTTATTATCAAACGCTTTACCATTTTCATTGCTAAGTTGGGCTCAAATTAAAGTTTCATCTGGGTTTGCTGGAATCGCTATGGCTGTAGTACCTTTAGTGGTACTTCCAATGACACATTTTTTTGTTCCTAATCAAAAAATGACACAACTGAAATTATTTGGTTTTATAGTAGGATTTATAGGAGTTATTATTTTAATAGGCCCAAACTCAATTCAAATTAATAATCAAAATTCAATTATTGTTGCCCAAATTGCATGTATTTTAGCTAGTGTATGCTATGCTAGCGGTGCAATTGTTACCAAACTAACTCCTCCAATAAACCTTATTTCTTTTACGTCTTGCTCTCTTCTATTTGCGTCAATTGTGATGATACCACTAGCACTTATGATAGATGGCGTACCTAAATTTAACTATGGTTCTCCTTTATTAGGAGTGATTTATTTAGGCTTGTTTCCTACTGCATTGGCTACAATCATTAAGGTAACTCTTATCAGACGCAAAGGCCCGCCATTTTTAAGCTTAGTAAACTATCAAGTACCAATTTGGGCTATAATATTTGGTGTGTTTCTCCTAAAAGAAAAACTACCTTCCCAATTTATTGTTGCTTTATTTATTATACTAATTGGTCTGGGTTTATCTGAATTAAAAAAAGGATTAGGAAAGAACTTTTGAATTGATGTATTTTTCAAGAGTTTCCACCTGATCTTTATTTATAAATAGTCCAAGCTTTGTTCTCCTCCATAAAACGTCCTCTGCTTTTTTAACCCATTCATTTTCTATTAACCAGATTACCTCACATTCATATAGCCCAGAGCCAAAATGAAATCCTAAATCCCATATGGTATTTTTATTTTTTATTATTTTTTCAATGTTTCTCCCATATAATTGGAATAGTCTTGATACTACTTGTTCATCTAGAAAAGAATACTTTTGAATATATTTTTTAAGCAAATCATGAAATTCTAGGGGTGAAAATTCTCCGCCAGGCAAACTGCTTTTAGAGGTCCAATTAGGTGAATGTTTATTAAGATATTTACCTATAATTTTCATTACTTCTTCAGATAATTTTCTGTAAGTTGTAATTTTTCCTCCAAAAATTGAAATACACATTTTGTGTTTTAAATAGTTAGATTTGATGGAATAATCTCTTGTTATATCCTTTGCATTTTCTCTTCCATCATCAAATAAAGATCGAACTCCACTGTAGTTCCAAATCACATCATTTGGAAATACTCTATTTTTAAAATAACGTGATACTGATTCACATAAATAATTGATTTCTTCTAGTGATATTTTTGCTTCAAGTGGATTTCCTTCAAAAGGGATATCAGTCGTGCCTATAAGACTAAAATCCTTTTCAAATGGAATTGTAAAAATAACTCTTCCATCATTATTTTGAAAAATATAAGCTTTATTATGAACATAAAGCCTTGGCACAATAATGTGACTTCCCTTTATGAGCCTGGCATTATTATGTTTGTCTTTGGTTTTGTTGATTTTTGATGCCAAATCATTTACCCAAGGACCAGAAGCATTAACTAAGACTTTAGATGTTAATTCTATTGTTTTTTTAGTTCTTTGGTCTTTGTTTTCAGCAATGATTTTCCAAGAAAATTCATTATTGATTATCTTAATCACTTTTGTATTTGTCATTATTTTTGCACCATTTTTATTAGCGTCCATGGCGTTAAGGACCACTAAACGTGCATCTTCAACCACACAATCAGAATACACATATCCCTTTTTAAATTTTTCTTGTAGGGGCAAACCTAAAGTATCTTTATTTAGTTTGAAAGTTCTTGAAGAAGACAAAAATTTTCTTGGAGCGATATTATCATAAATCATTAATCCCAAACTTATTAGCCAGGACGGCCTTAAACCAGGACTATGCGGCATAACAAAACTCAACGGCCTAATAATATTAGGGGCTATTTCCATAAGTATTTCCCTTTCTAAAAGAGACTCTCTTACCAAACGAAAATTATATTGCTCCATGTACCTCAATCCTCCATGAATTAATTTGGTAGACCAAGATGATGTAGCACTAGATAAATCATTCATTTCAAGCAAAGCAACAGTATACCCCCTTCCAGAAGCATCTCTAGCAATTCCAGAGCCGTTAATACCACCACCAATTACAATAATATCAAAGTCTGTTTTCAAAATTTAAGAAAAGATAATTTAGTTTGTTTAAGTTTAATTTATTATAATATAAGTATTTATTAATTTTTGTATTGTTTTGTATTTTTATTTTAAAAAGGTCTTCTTCATGTCCAAAATTTTTATTGATTTTCTTTTAAAGCGGAGAAGTGTCACCGCAAAAACAATGTTGCCATCAACCGTAAATCATATTGATTTAAACAATATAATTTCCGTTGGAACAAGGGTTCCTGACCATGGAGCTCTGACGCCTTGGAAGATAATCATACTTCAAGGAAAGAATAGGGAAGAATTTGGGAAACTTCACCTTGGGAAAAGGTTTAAAACCCTAAATCCTAATGCTTCATATGAAACAATAAATTATGAAGAAAACAGGTTTTTACGCGCAGGTGCAGTCATTTGTGTAATTTCATGTCCTGTTAAGCACGATAAAATTCCCTTATGGGAAATGCAACTTTCTTCAGCTGCAGTTTGTTATAGCATACTTATCTCTGCTCAATCATTAGGTTATGCAGCTCAATGGTTAACAGAATGGTATGCATATGACGAAAAAATTCTTGAAGCACTAGGGGGCAATATTAAAAATGATAAAATATCTGGTTTTATTTATATTGGCGGTAAGAATTTAGACCCTAAAGAAAGAATACGGCCTGAAAAAAATAAAATAGTCCAGTACTGGCAAAAAAATAAGTTGGTTTAAGTATTTTTCCTTATTTCGTTTATTTTCTCATCAACTACTTCCTTTACGATTATAGGCAAATTAGTTTTAAGCCACTCCTCTAAAACTGGCCTTATTGTATCGCGGATTGATTGAGCAATCAGTCCTTCTGAACCTTGTTCTTTAAATGCTTTCTGAAACTCTGATACTTCTAAATTTATTTGATTTAATATTTCATCGGAAAGATCATTGCTTGATGAAGTCCTTGCTTCTTCATTATCAGAACTGTGTTCACTGTGATCAGGTTTTTGAGATATTATAGTTTTTGCGCTTTCTGCTTTTTCTATCAAATCTTTGATTGAATTCCTTATTTCTTCGACACTACGCATTTTATTTCCTTCAAAATAAAGCAATTAACTTACAAAAACACCCAAATATAGTAAAAATATAGTAATTTTATTAATAATATTCTATAATTAAATTCAATAATATTGACTAATTTGTTAATATATTAAATAAATCTATAATATAATATTAATTTATGTTATGGTTAATAGTTTATTTTTGGAGGAACGAATGCTTAAAATGAGGCGTTTGTTTGTATTTTTAGGCTTTATAGTTTCACCTGTTCTTGTAATTGCTGGTGGAATGCCTAATAGCGAATCAAGTTCAAATGAATCAAATAGTTCAAGTGAAAGTCAACAAGTTTCAGAAAGCACTGCAACTTCATCAAGTAAAACATCATCTGAGACTACTAGCACTGAGACATCTTCAAACGATACTTCTGAAACTTCAAATAATAGTCAAACTTCATCAAACGAATTTCTGGCGATTGAAGATGAACCTCTTATAATAGATGTTTCTGGAATTTCTGACTCTGATGGTGTTGGAAAGATATATGTACAGTGGCAAAAAGAAAATAGTGATGGAAGATGGATTGACATTTTTGGTGCTACACAGCAGTCATTTACTCCGAGGCAAGTTCATGTTGGTCAAATTTTAAGAGTTCAAATTACATTTCTAGATAAACAAGGGAATCTAGAAACTTTATTTAGCGCTCCTTCTAGCCCTGTTCAAAATGTTAATGACAAACCAAAGGGTGGGCCTGTTTTGGTTGGAAATGCAAGAGAGGATGCGTCATTGATTGTAGACACAAGCAGTGTATCTGATGAAGATGGCATAGGTGAAATGCAAGTTATTTGGCAAAGGTCTAAACAAGGAAGTGACTGGCAAGCATTTGATGACACAACTGGCGAGGTATTAAAGTTAGAACAAATGCATGTAAATTATGCTTACAGGGCAATTGTCGCTTATTTAGACGCTCAAGATACAAGAGAGGTGATGATTTCAAGCCCTTCAGACATAGTAATGAATTTAGATGACCCTGTAGAAGGTGAAGTAATTTTAACAGGTGAAGCCAATGAAAATGGCATGTTAATGGCTGATACATCACAAATCACTGATGAAGATGGTGTTGCAAGTTTATCTGTTCAATGGGAAAGCTCAACAGATGGAAGAAGTTGGTCCGTAATGGAGAACATTCAAGGCATCAGCTTAGAGTTAGGACAATATTTAGTTGGCAGTCAAATTAGAGCCCGCCTCAGTGTTGTTGATAATTTTGGCACCGAAACCATTTTGGTTAGTCAACCCTCAAGGACTGTTGAAAATGTCAATAACAAACCATCAGGTTCAATAATCATTAGAAGAGTAAGCGTTTCAGGCTAAAGCTTCCTACAGCTATCAAAAAAAATGAATGTTAGTTGTTTTATCAATATGTGGTCCTTTTTTTATATTAATATTTCTTGGCTCGGCTCTACGTTATTTTAACTTCTTAAATATTAATTTTTATACTGGGTTAAGTAAATTTGCATTCTATATAGCTATGCCAGCTTATATCGGCTTAGCAATTGCAGAAGCTAATTTTAATAACTATTTTAATTATCAATTTCTTATTAACTATGAAACTATAACTATAATTATCTTCTGCTTTTCTGCATTTGTTTCAATATTACTCATAAAGATCCATAAAAATGAAATTGGAATTTTTGGATTAAATTGCTCGTATCCAAATATGGGCTATATTGGGATACCACTCTCACTTACTGTATTTGGTTATCAAGCAACGATACCTTTAGCACTTATTTTATTCTCTGACACTCTTGTATTAATTACTTTAACAATTTTGTTTTTATCATTTTCTAAATCTAAGCTATCCTTTTTGGATAGAATACTAGAAATCATTAAATTATTATTTAAAAACCCATTGATACTTTCAATACTAATAGGAATTTATATTTCTATAAATGAAATCAATATCTTTCCAGTAATAAAGAATACCCTTGAGGTTTTATCAAATGCTGCAGTACCTACAGCGTTAATATCATTAGGTTCAATGTTAGTATCTGAAATGAAATTTAATAAAATTTATAAAGATATGCTATTAATAAGTTTTTTTAAATTATTTTTACATCCAATTTTAGTGTTATTAATGTTTCAAATTATACCAATTGAAAAAGATTCATGGATGAAAACAGCTATTTTAATAGCTTGCTTACCTGTTGCTGCTAATGTTTTTGTCTTTGCAAATCAATATGAAGAATATGAAGTAAAAAGTTCTCAAGCAATTACCTTTACCACTTTTATTTCAACTATTTCCGTTCCTATTTGGCTTTATTTGATATTAAATTATATATAGTTTATTTAATTTATATTTGAAGAACCAGAAACACTCTTAGAAAAAATAGATAGCATCGGCGGCACAATTAATAGTGTCGCAATGGTTGACAAAGCAAGCCCTCCAAAAACCAATATCCCAATCCCTCTATAAAGTTCAGAACCGGCTCCTGGAAAAATCACCAAAGGAACCAAACCAAAAAGAGATGTCAAAGTAGACATAAATATTGGACGAATTCTATTCCTAGTAGCCTCTATTATCGCATTTTTTACATCCATCCCTTCTTCTCTTACTTGCAAAACTGTTTGCTCTACTA
>CAZCWO010000035.1:0-15811 GCA_964502335.1 uncultured Rhodobacterales bacterium
AAGCGACATCCCACATTGAAACAGAATTAATCAATCTCCAATATTCTTTTTCAGGGTCTCCATATCCTGTTGGCAAAAACATGTTATTGTATGGATAAAAGCTTTTGACACCTTCCCTTACAATAGATTCATGAAAAGGAGATCTTTTTATTCTTGGTGTTGGAGTAAATTCAAACATAACGACATCTCTCATCATAAAATTGGTGACCCTACGAGGACTCGAACCTCGAGCTCAGGATTAGGAATCCTGCGTTGTATCCAGTTCAACTATAGGGCCATATAATTTTATTTATATATATCAATCAAATTAGCAAATTTATATTATAATTTATTTTTAGGATATAAATCCATTATTCTTTTTTGATAATTCCCTGTGACAACATGCCTTCTGACTTTCATGGTAGGTGTCATCTGCAAATTATCTACAGTGAACGGTTCATCAGCTATAATAAATTTTCTTACCTTTTCAATTTGTGAAAGCCCTTTATTTGCATGCTCAATAGCTTCAGAAATTTTCTCTCTAATTTTATTAATATCATGATTAAGTACTTTTTTAATATCTTCAGAAGGGACTATTACTGCTGAGAGCCATGGGCACCCATCACCATAAACCATCACCTGTTCAATTTCACTTTCAATCGATAATATCCCCTCTACTCTAGTGGGCGCTATATTATCACCGCCTGAATTAACTATAATTTCTTTTTTACGACCTGTGATTTTTATATATTGATCCTCATCGACCTCAACCAAATCTCCTGTATGCAACCAACCATTTTTAATTGTTTGGGCAGTGGCAATTTTATCATTCCAGTAACCCTTCATGACTAGATCACCCTTAACTAGCAACTCTCCAAATTCATCTACCTTAGTTTTAACTCCCAGAACTGGAGAGCCAACAGTCTCAATTTTAATTAAATTAGGTCTGTTAACTGATATGAGTGGTGATGCTTCTGTTTGACCATATCCTTGAAGGATGCCTACTCCTAGACCAAGAAAGAAACTTCCAACATCTGAATTCAAGGCAGCCCCTCCCGAGACAAAATATTTCAACCTTCCTCCCAACCTCATTTTTACCTTACTTCTCACTAATCGATCTACTATTTTGTCCATTAACCATTCATGAGGCAATAGACTTTGATTTGATAGCTTTTTTCTTCCAAGCTTTATTGCAGTCATAAATAAATATTCTGACACCCCTCCTTTAGTTTTAATACCATTCATAATTCTTGCATACAGAACTTCATAAAGTCTTGGTACAGCAATCATTAATGTTGGTTTAACTTCCTGAAGGTTTTGTGCGACTGCCTCTGTAGACTCACTATAGTAAATTTCTGCTCCTATATATATTGGCCAATGCAAACCACAAGTATGTTCGTAGGCATGTGAGAGAGGGAGGAGAGAAAGGAAAACTTTTTCTTTAATTTCAACTCCTTTTATAACATCTGTACAAGCTAAAACATTTGAAAGGATTGACCTGTGAGTAAGCATTACTCCTTTTGGTCTGCCTCCTGTTCCAGATGTGTAAATAAAACAACAAACATCTTCATCTGATATTTTCTCTATCTCTTGTTCAATTGTATCATCAATATCTACCTTCCTCATTTCTTCGTCCCAAGACAGCAAGTTACAATCTTTGACAGAAAAAATTTCAGGCTTAGCGTCAATTAAAATAATATTCTCAATATCTTTATTAGAATCTGCAGCAAGACATAATCTTGAAGCTACATTTCCACCTGATGTGATGGCTAATTTAGCTTTTGAATGACTTAACAAATAATTATTATCTTCTTCTGTATTAGACGTATAGGCTGGGACAACAATTGCTCCAATAGACATTATGGCTAAATCTGCAATTGACCATTCAGGGCGGTTTTCTGAAGCAATAAGAACGCGATCTCCTTTTGAAATTCCACATTCCATTAATAAACTAGCGAGCTTTTTGACTTGAACTGACGCATCTTGCCAAGAAACTCCTTCCCAATAACCATCTTTTTTAGACCAAAACAATGGGCTCTCAATAAACTTCTTTGACTGCTCAATAAATATTCCGGGCAATGTTTTCGCTTTAACGGCATTATTTTTTTTGCCCATTTAAACCCTCCTTCCAAAAGTCTTAGCCAGTTCTAAGGTAGAGATATTTTATATAGTTTTATTAAAATGTTTGCTATTATAAATTTTACTTGGTTATGCATTAAGTTATTCTTATATAACTACTGAATTCAATTATTTTTCTTGGAGAAATGAGATGCTTGGAGATTTACCTGTTTGGGATCTTTCAGATTTATATAAATCACACGATGATAAAAAAATAACTTCTGATATCAAAGATGTGAAGTCTATTTCAAAAACTTTTATAGAAAAATATAAAGGAAACTTAGAAACGTTAAATAGCTCTGAACTTAATGAATCTATTAATTATTATGAACGGATAAATCAAATATTAGGCAAACTCTACAGTTATGCTTCTCTATCATTTGCTATCAATACAGACAAAGCAGAATATGGACAACATTATCAAAAAATTAAAGAGTTGGGATCCGAAATATATGCACAACTAGTGTTTTTTGAACTTGAGATAATGAACCTCAGTAAACAATCATCCCAAGACCATTTAGCAAATAAGTATTTAAAAAAATGGACCCCCTGGCTAAGAAGAATTTTTGATAGAAAACCTTATCAATTATCAACTGATCTAGAACAATTTATAGCTGAAAAGGGTCCAAGCGGCAGAGGAGCTTGGGTAAGATTGTTTGATGAAAGCTCTTCAGATTTAAGATTCCAGTTTCGAGATGAAATTTTGAGTGAAACTGAAGTTTTAAACCTTTTAAGTGACCCTGATCCAGAGATTAGAAAAGACGCAGGTCTTACATTTTCCAGTGTCCTCAATCAAAACAAAAGAACAAGATCACTCATTATCAATACAATTTCCAGAGATAAATTCATTGAAGATAATAAAAGGGGTTTTAAAAATCCAATTTCTTCTAGAAATCTAGACAATGATGTTGAAGATGATGTTGTTACTGCGTTGGCTATGGCTGTTACAAATAGATTTGGTGACCTAAGTCATAGATACTATAAATTAAAAGCTAAATGGTTTGATAAAGAAAAATTAAATTGGTGGGACCGCAATGCACCAATTCCCAACAAACCTTCCCAAAAGTGGGCTTGGAATGAAGCCAAAAATATAGTTTTGAATAGTTTTTCAGAATTATCACCAGAAATTGAGCAAATAGCAAAAACATTTTTTGATAATAACTGGATAGATGCAAAAATTAGAAACGGGAAGGATTCTGGTGCTTTTTCTCACCCTTGCGTCCCTGATGTGCATCCATATATTCTTATGAACTATAATGGCAAATCAAGAGATGTTATGACATTGGCTCATGAGTTAGGTCATGGCATTCACCAAGTTTTATCCTCTGAAAACGGATATTTTCTCTCAGATACTCCCCTCACACTTGCAGAAACTGCTTCAGTGTTTGGTGAAATGTTAGTGTTTCAAAATCTGTTATCTCAAGCAGACACTAAAGATAATAAAAAATCTATGATCGCTGAGAAAGTAGAAGATATGCTCAATACTGTTGTAAGGCAAATTGCTTTCCATAATTTTGAAACAGAATTTCATAACAGAAGAAAACAAAGTGAACTCACCCCTGACCAAATTAGTGAAATTTGGATGGATACACAATCAGCAGCTTTGGGAGAGGCAATTTATTTAGATGAGAGTTATAAACCTTTATGGTCTTACATACCCCATTTTATTCACACACCATTTTATGTTTATGCATATGCATTTGGTGATTGCCTAGTAAACAGCCTGTGGCAAGTAAGATTGTCAGGAAAGAGTAATTTTACAGATCTATATTTAAATCTATTAAAGTCTGGTGGTAAATTTCATCACAAAGAAGCTTTAGAACCTTTTTCTCTTGATGCATCTGACCCAGAGTTCTGGAATAAAGGTCTAGACACTATTTCATCTTTAATTGATGAGCTAGAAAAATAATGAGTGGTTCTGATCCTGAAAAATCAACCCCTATTGAAAGATTAAAACGATACGCGAATGTAACATCTGCAGTTGGCGGATTAGCTGCCAGAGTAGCTGGTGAAAGATATTTAGGAATAAAGGTCGATAGAGAAAACCACGCTAAAATTTTAGGAGAAGCATTAGGAGATCTAAAAGGACCTCTTATGAAGGTTGCTCAAATCCTGTCAACAATCCCCGATGCATTGCCTCAAGAGTATCGGGAAGAGTTATCAAAACTACAAGCTGACGCACCTTCAATGGGGTGGCTTTTTGTGAAAAGACGCATGATGTCTGAACTAGGACAAGACTGGCTAGGTAAATTTAAGGATTTTGAAAAACAATGCTCTGCAGCAGCATCACTTGGTCAGGTTCACAAGGCTACTAGCCTGGCTGGAGAAAAATTAGCCTGCAAACTTCAATACCCAGATATGCAAAGTGCAATTGAAGCTGATTTAAAACAACTGAAACTAGCATTTAATTTCTATGAAAAAACTAATAAAGCTATTTCAACAAAATCCATGCATAAAGAACTTTCTGCAAGACTCTCTGAGGAACTTGATTACAAGAGAGAGGCAGCAAATTTAAAACTTTATTCAGAAATTCTCAAATCTGAAAAAAATGTATTAGTGCCTGAAGTCTATGGAAGTCTTTCAACTAAAAGACTCATAACCATGACCTGGTTGGAAGGAGAAAAACTAACTAAATGGTTAGAACAAAACCCAGAACAGACATCTAGAAACAATATAGCAATTAATATGTTTAAAGCCTGGTATATACCTTTTTACTTTTATGGAGTGATTCATGGAGACCCTCATCTAGGAAATTACTCAATCACTAAAGATGAAAGAATCAATTTATTAGATTTTGGAAGTATTAGATTTTTTAATCCTTCTTTTGTTGAGGGAGTTATAATATTGTATGAAGCTCTTAAAACAGAAAACTCCAAGTTAGCTGAAGAAGCTTATTTTAAATGGGGGTTTGGAAATCTCAATAAAGAAATGATCAGTATTTTAAGTTTATGGGCACGGTTTTTATACGCACCACTTCTAAATGACAGCTCAGAGCCAATAAGTCAATTAAGGAACGGCAAGGAAGGAAGGGAAGTTGCATCTAAAGTTCACCGACAACTTAAAAAAATAGGAGGTATTGAACCTCCAAGAGAGTTCGTTTTGATGGATCGAGCGGCAATTGGACTTGGATCGGTGTTTATGAGGTTACAAGCGAAAGTAAATTGGCATAGAATTTTTGAAGAAATGATAGACGAATTTGACCTAAAAAAGTTATCCATCAATCAAAGTAAAGTGTCAAAACAGGTTGGAATTAACATTGACAGTTTAAAGTAGTAATATTAAGGAATGTATATATTATAACGCATTATACCATTTTTGAAATTTCCAGGAAAGTTAAATGAAGATAGCTGTAATTAAAGAATCACGTCAGTTTGAAGAAAGAGTGTCTTGCACACCTGAAGTAGCAAAAAAATTAATAGGTATTGGATTTAAGGTTTCTATCGAAAGCAATGCTGGGTTAGCTTCCTCATATACCGATGAAGATTATAAAAAGGTAGGAGTTGAAATTGTTAAAACCCAGAAATCACTTCTTTCAAGTGCCGAAATTGTATTAGCGGTTATAAGACCTGAACTTAAGGTAGTTAAGTCTTTAAAAAAAGGAATTATACTAATTTGCCAAATGGAATCTCATTTAAATACTGATGAGATTAAAGAATTTGCAAAAGTGGGCATAACATCATTTGCTCTTGAATTGGTTCCTAGAATTTCAAGAGCACAATCAATGGACGTACTGTCAAGTCAATCAAACCTTGCTGGTTATAGAGCGGTAATTGAAGCATCTCAGATATATAGAAAAGCTTTTCCAATGATGATGACGGCTGCAGGAACAATCCCACCTGCAAGAGTTTTAGTAATGGGAGCAGGAGTTGCTGGTCTTCAAGCTATTGCAACTGCGAAACGTATGGGCGCCATAGTATCTGCAACTGATGTTAGACCAGCTGCAAAAGAACAGGTTGAATCTTTAGGTGGTAAATTTGTAGCCGTTGAAGATGATGAGTTTCGAGATGCAGAGACTTCTGGTGGATACGCTAAACAAATGAGTGCGTCATATCAAAAAAAACAATCTGATCTTGTGGCAAAAACTATTAGCGAACAGGATATCGTTATTACTACAGCTTTAATACCAGGGAAACCTGCACCTAAATTAATTTCTGATGATATGGTAAAATCAATGAAACCTGGTTCGGTTATAGTTGATTTAGCGGCAGTTGCTGGAGGCAATTGCTCAGCAACAAAAGCTGATCAAATTAATGTTATAAATAAAGTCAGTATTGTTGGATTTACAAATATTCCTAGTCGATTAGCAGGGGATGCAAGTAGATTATTCGCAAGAAACATTTATTCATTTATAGAAAATATTTGGAACAAAGAAAAAACAAAAATTAATATTGATCAAGAAGATGAAATCGTAAAGGGAACTCTTCTTACAGATAACGGTAAATTACTATTAAAATAAAACTTAGCTGAGGAATTATTATGGGATCAAATTCACAAAATTTATCAACTAGCTTGGCTGAAGAAGCTAATTCAATAGGTGATAGACTAAATGAATTAGCTTCTAAACTAGAGTCATCTAAATTAGAAGGGTTAGCTTCTGAAGCGTCAGCTTTAGGTGAAAAAATTGGTTCAATAACTCAATTTTCATATGGTTCTATAGATCCATTGATTTTTGGAATCACCGTCTTGGTCCTGTCCTGTTTTATAGGTTATTTTGTTGTTTGGTCAGTAACTCCAGCACTTCACTCTCCCCTAATGGGAGTAACTAATGCTATCTCAAGTGTAATTATAGTAGGAGCCTTAATTGCTGCAGGCCCAAAGGATCCAAACATTTTTGCCTCGATAATGGGATTTTTTGCCATCGTTTTAGCTTCAATTAATATTTTTGGTGGATTTATTGTTACCCAGAGAATGTTGTCTATGTTTAAACGTAAAAAACCATCTGGAGAAAATAAATGATTGGTTTTTATTCTTCTATTTTATACCTTATTTCAGCGGTATTATTTATTTTATCATTAAATGGATTATCACATCCTGAAACTTCAAGAAGAGGCAATCTTTTTGGAATGATTGGTATGGGCATTGCTGTTTTTACAACTCTTGCAATCGTTTCTCCGAATCCAATTACATATTTAGTGATATTTTTGGGTATAGCAATTGGTGGCATTATTGGTGCTTACATTGCAAGAAGCATTGACATGACTGCTCTTCCACAATTAGTTGCTGCTTTTCATAGTTTAGTCGGGTTGGCAGCAACATTAGTTGCTACTGCCGCTTTTTATAATCCTTCAGCATATGGAATAGGTGAAATTGGCAATATATCTGGTGGTTCATTATTTGAAATGGGCTTAGGGTTAGCAATCGGAGCCGTTACATTCACTGGTTCAATAGTAGCATTTGGAAAGTTGCAAGGACTTGTTTCAGGTCAACCAGTAACATTTCCATTACAACATCCTTTTAATGCTTTTTTAGGAGTTTTACTTCTAGTGCTCATTATAGCTTTAGTTTCAACTAATTCTACAACCGCATTTTGGGGTATTTTTATCGTTTCTTTAATTATTGGCGTATTAATTATAATTCCAATTGGTGGAGCAGATATGCCCGTGGTTGTCTCAATGTTAAATTCGTATTCTGGTTGGGCAGCTTGCGGGATTGGTTTTACTTTAGGGAACCCCTTACTCATAATCACTGGATCATTGGTAGGAGCAAGTGGAGCAATTTTATCTTACATAATGTGCAAGGGCATGAATAGATCATTCTTTAATGTTATTTTAGGTGGATTTGGAGGTGAAAGTGATATTGATCCAACACAAAAGGGTTCATCAGATAAAATGGTCAAGAGAGGTTCTGCTGATGATGCAGGCTTTATAATGGACAATGCGTCAACTGTTATAATTGTCCCGGGTTATGGAATGGCTGTTGCACAAGCACAACATGCACTAAGAGAAATGTCTGACATTCTTAAATCAAGGGGAATAACAGTTAAATACGCGATCCATCCTGTAGCTGGAAGAATGCCAGGTCACATGAACGTTCTTTTAGCTGAGGCTAATGTACCTTATGACGAGGTATTTGAACTTGAGGAAATAAACCGTGATTTTTCACAAGCTGATGTTGCGTTTGTCATCGGAGCAAACGATGTTACAAATCCTGCTGCTAAAACCGATCCACAATCACCGATTTATGGAATGCCTATTCTAGACGTTGAAAATTCTGGCACTGTTTTATTCATTAAAAGATCCATGGCATCAGGATATGCCGGCGTTGATAATGAACTCTTCTTTAGAGACAATACAATGATGTTATTTGGAGATGCTAAAAAAGTTTGCGAAGAAGTAATTCAAGCATTGGATTAATTATTTAATTTATTTCTTTTCTTCAAAAGCATACAAATCAATACAAAAAGGCTTTAGTAACCTTCTCTTTCCAACCTTTTTCGCATTAATTTCCTAACTCTTCTTGTGGATTCAGCTTCTTCTCTTGCTCTTCTTTCAGATGGTTTTTCGTAAGCTCTTCTATTTTTCATTTCACGAAAAACACCTTCTCTTTGCATTTTTTTCTTTAAAACTCTTAAGGCTTGATCAATATTATTGTCTCTAACTGTTACTAACACTCAAAATCTTTCTTAATTAAAACTATTCTTCATCGGTCGCCGTAAGTAACATATAGTTATGATATAAGCAAACTTATTTATTAAAAATTATAACTTTTTATGGTTTTTTTGATTTTTGTATATTTTTTGTATATTAAAACAATTGAAATGCTAATTTTGAGGTAATAATGTCTGAGGATATCAGAATTAAAGATAAAATTATTGCATCCGCACTGAAAAATATTAATTTTGATGGATGGTCTGAAAACAGTATTTTATCTGGTTTTCAAGAATGCAATGTCGATAAATCAAAATATATTGATTTATTTCCGAATGGCAAATTAGACGCTATTTTACATTTTGCATCTTACACTGATCGACTAATGTTAGAAAGATATCAAAAAACTAAATTAGATTTAGAAAGAGTGCCTGAAAAAATAAAGTTCCTTTTACTGGCAAGATTTGAAATTCTCAACCCCAACAAAGAAGCTGTAAGAAAATCTTTAGTAATAATTTCATTACCACAAAATGCAAAATTTGCTATAAAATCTCTTTATGAAACTACGGATGCGATATGGAGAATCGTAGGTGATAAAGTAACCGACTTCTCATTCTACACGAAAAGAGGAACGCTTGCAGGTGTTTATTCTAGCACTTTGATGTCATGGCTAGGAAGCAATGATCCAGATCTGAAAAAGTTAGAGGAATTTTTAGATAGAAGATTGGATAATGTTAAATTAATTGGGCAACTTTCAAAACCATTAAAAGAAAAAATAAATTTTGCATTTGATCAATTTGGAAAATTTTCATTCTCCAGTTTCAATCGTTCGTAAAACTTATTTTTCTTAGAGTAACTTTCAAATGCCAATTAAAATACCTTCTAAATTACCAGCCAAAAAACAATTAGAACGAGAACAAGTTCAGTTAATTTCAAGTGACACAGCTTTAACGCAAGATATCCGCCCTATGAAAGTGTTATTATTAAATCTTATGCCAAAAAAAAGAGAAACCGAAGTTCAATTTGCTCGATTATTAGGCAATAGTCCCCTTCAAGTTGAGTTAACACTTATGACAACGGCTTCTTACAAGCCAAAAAATGAAGAACATATCTATTTAAATGAATTTTATTGTACATTAGAGGAAATAAAAAATAATTTTTACGATGCGTTAATCATTACTGGTGCTCCCGTTGAAACGCTTCCTTTTGAAGAAGTTGCTTACTGGAGTGAGCTAATAAAAATTTTTGAATGGTCTATCAATCATGTTTTCCAAAGAATTGGAGTTTGTTGGGGTGCGCAGGCTCTTCTATACCACCAACTTAAAATACCTAAATACTCACTTAGTGACAAAATTTTCGGTATTTTTTCTCATAAAATTAACCCAGCAAAGCTTAGATTGATGCAAGGGTTTACTGATATATTCCCAATGCCGATCTCTAGGCATACCGAAACAAAAGAAAAAGATATTAAAAACTTTTCACAGTTTGATATTTTGGCTCAATCTGACATTGCTGGGATCGGAATGATGATTAACAATATAAATGATGATCTATTCATTTTTAACCATCTTGAATATGATTTTAATACTCTTCATCAAGAATATCAGCGTGATTTAAATTCAAATCAAGATATTCTAATGCCTGTAAACTATTACCCAGATAATGATGTTACTAAAACACCTAAGAATGTATGGCGACCATTTGCTTTTCTTTTATTTGCTAACTGGTTAAACCAGTTATATCAAAAAACACCATATGATTTATCGTCACTCCAAAATAGAAAGGTTTAATTGTTTTTTGAAAACGATTTATATGATCTAACTTCATTTTGATACAATTATTTGGTTTCAAATAGTTTTTTGAAGCGTTTATCGATCAGACATGGATCTAATGACTAACTCAGATCAAGCAATTATATCTGGTAATGTTTGGGATTTTAATTTTTTTATCTCATCCTTAAGCAATAGTTTTCTTTTTTTGAGTCTTTGAAGCTTGATTTGATCAAAAGGTATTTTATCATTTATCCTTTCAATTGCATCATCTAATTCTGAGTGCTGTTCTAATAACTCATTAATCTCTTTTTTAATTTTTTCTTGGTCAGCTTCCATTCTAAGGAAGTTCTGAAATAGTATTAATTTGCACTTCAGAGGCCGAGGGATCTCCGCCTGCTTTAATTATAGCCTTGTTGAGATCTTCATAGCTGCATAGCTCTAAAAGAACTGGATGTTTTGCTGTAATATTTAATATATTCCAATGTGTTCTATCGCGTATTTTCTCAATAGTATTTTTTGTAGTTCCAATTAATCTCACAATTTGAGAATCTTTAAGTTCTGAATGGTACTTAACAATCCAAGCTATCGCATTTGGCTTATCTCCCCTTCTAGATAACGGCACATATTTTGGCCCTTTTGTCTTGGAACTTACCAGAGGTAAATCTGAAGAAACTAACTTTAGTGATGCTGACGGATCTTCTTCACATCTTTTAATTTCATCAGTTGTTAATTGTCCATTGATAACTGGACTAAATCCAATGATACCAAGATTGACTTCACCATCAGCGATGGCTTGAATTTCTAAAATATGTATATCACAAAAATCAGAGATTTGGTCAAATGTTAATGCTGTGTTTTCGATAAGCCATATAGCTGTGGCCTTAGGCATTAAAAGTCCGGACATTACTTAAAACTCCAAAAAATAAAAACTAAATTTACAAAACAATTAGATAAGGTATTTTATACTTATTAGTTCATCATATCAATTAACTTAAATATAAATATTATAAGAGACAATTACAATGGATGAGTTAGAAGAATTAAAACCTCAAAAAAATACAATTGAAATGGAAAGATGGAATGTATCTGATTTGGAAGAATATATCAATAAACTTGAAAAAGAAATTGAAAAAGTTAAGGATATCCTCTCAAAAAAGAAAAATGTTTCAGATTCTGTAAAAGGGTTATTTAAAGATTAGTAATGATCAAGGAAGTTACCAAGCTTGCGCAAGCTGATGTCATCATCATCGGCGCCGGCATCATGGGCGCCAGTATTGCATTTCAAATCAGTCAAGAGTCCGACAAGAAAGTTGTCGTTATCGACTCAAGGCTTCCTGTGGGAGGAATGTCTGGTCGCACCTTCGGACAGATTCGCCAGCATTACTCCAACCCACTAATGGTCGAGCTATCCATCCGTGGATTTGATACCCTCCAGAATTGGAAAAAGAGAGTTGGGGTTGGTGATCCAGGATACGTCAAGATGGGATACATACTAATCGTGGCTTCCAATCAGATTGATGCCTTAAAACGCAATATTGAACTTGGGCAGAGTTTTGGAGTAGATACCCGATTTGTCGACCCAGATGAAATACATCAGATAGAGCCCAGTATCACTGTAAATGACCTGAACGGTGCCTGCTATGAACCCAATGGAGGCTATATTGATGTGACCTGCATGGTGTTGAGTTGGTTGACTGCCGCACAGGGGAAAGGTGTACAGTTGTTTTCGCCAATTAACGTCAAGGAGATCACAACCAAGTCCGGCAAAATTACTGGAGTTATTACCGATCAAGGAGCTGTAATGGCCCCTGTTGTTATCAACGCTACTGGAACTTGGGGGCGGGATCTACTGGAAGACCTGGATATAAATTTACCCATACAAAACACCCGATTGGATATGACATATATTGATACCGGACAAAGGTTAGTTATCAGGAGCTGTGTCACTGACGGTGTGTCAAACGTCGTAATGCGACCGCATTGGGGCAATATGATGCTTGTCGCTGCCTACCCACCGTATCCAATTCCCATAGATGACCCAGTCGGCCCAGTTGATGAGCGGGCCTACCAGATGCATCACAAACGGATTAAATTGGCGTTTAAAAACCGTATCCCTCAACTTAGAGAATTCCAGGTGCATTCTAATATCAGTGGCGCCTATGATGTAACTCCCGATTATCACCCAATCGTTGGCTGGGCACCAGGCGTTGAAGGACTATTCCTGGCAATGGGTTTTTCTGGTCACGGATTGAAGCTTTCGCCAGGGATTGGCGAGGCTGTCGCGGCCATGGTGCTCGGACGCAAATCCGCCATTGATGTCAGCGCGCTTCGTTACGAACGATTTGCTGAAAATGATCTGATGCATCTTGCATACGGACCAAGCGCTCGCGCCTGATTGGCAAGGCGTATCTGGCAGATAAATAGAGTTACCAATTTAGCAAAGCCATCAAGTCGCTGACTTCATAACTTCATTGGCTACGATTGTTCATAAAGTATTGGTCAAAACCATTAGACGCTTAGTTAATAAAGTATTGGTCAAAACCATTAGACGCTTAGTTAATCATATAAATAAAAATTATACTTCTTACCTAACCATTCTAATTGCATATTATTGTTAAATTTAGAGGTTTCTATAAACTCTAATGGAGCAAGTAGTAAAACCATATCTTGATTTTGACAAATATATTTAAATCCTTTACCCGGCAATTCTACTTCACTTGTAATAGTTGTTCTAGAATTTACAACAATCAATCTTCTTCTTATTTTATTGCGGTGATAAACCCTGGCTGTGACTTCTTGACCTATAAAACATCCCTTGTTAAAGGAAACTTGCGCTGTTTTGTCCATCCAAAAATCAAGCGGAAGAGCTTCGCCTCTGGGGATTTCTTCTGGTCCTTCAGCAACACACAACTTCAATCTATTTTGTTTGTAAATGTCATCATAGGAACTTGATTTTCCCATTTTGGCTTTGGTGACAATTGCCCTAAAAGGCAATTTTTTGTGTCTGGGATCTCTAAAAGATTTTTCTTCATTATCAATATTAATTGCGATTATTTGATCATTAATATCCTTAATTTCAACACTGCTCCTCATTTTATACAAAGTAAATTTTTTGATGAGTTCATCTTTTTCTATTTTGTGACAATCAAATATACAAGAAAAAGTTTTTTCATGTCCACCAGGATAAATCAGAAAATCAAATAAAATTCTCCCTTGCGCACTTAACAAACAAGAGGCCACAGCTTTTCCTTCTTTAAGTGGTGAAATGTCGGAAGTTATGACCGATTGCAGGAAATCAAAACTATCCGGTCCATGCATTTGAAATAATGACCTATCATTGAGAAAAAGGGTTTTTGCTATTTTCATTTTGTGAGTTCCAAAAAAAACCTTATATTATAAATAATGTTAAAAATATTCCAATCATTCAAGTTAATTAAGTATAGAAAATCTATATTTACTATTTTTTTATATTTAAGTTTTATCTTTCCTCATCAAGGATTTGCTTCAGAAACCTATGGGGATGCTATGAATTGGTATAATAATAATGGCTCTTCTTTCAACCCAAAACAAAATTATCTTCTAGGATTAAAAGCTGAGCAAGAGGGCGAAATAACAAAAGCTCTGAAATATTTCAGAAACGCTTCCAAAAATGACTTAACAAAAGCGCAGATAAAATTGAGTTCACTTTTATTAAAGTCAAACAATAGAGATCATAAGGTTGAAGCTAGAAAAATTTATCAAAAATTAACTAAAAAATACAACCCAGCAGCAACACTAAAATTAGGTTGGATGTTTGAGAAAGGTATAGGTGGAAAAAAAGATGTTTTTAAAGCGATTGAGCTTTATAAGTTGGCAGCGTCAATGCAAGAACATCAAGCTTATTTATCACTGGCAAATCTATCCTTAGCTAATGCGGATGGAAAAAATAATATTTTTGAAGCAATTGGATACACCTCGATCGCTAAAGATAAGAATGTTCCAGGAGCAGAAGAGTTTTTGAATAACTTAATGCCCCTCTTAGAGAGTAGCGAGCTAAATGGTTTGGAGTTATTAATTTCAAGTATGGAGAGTGAAATCAGTAAATTAATAATTACTGAATAGTTAATTCTTCAAAATACCGCTGAACAAAAAACTCTTTTTCACGAGTCCAAAAGCATCTATTGGCATCGGGCCATCCATGCCAAAAATTACCAAATTCTTCAAACCAGTAGCGCTGGGTGCATGAGAAGTAGTCAACTTCAACCCAGTTAGATCCAATTATAAACTTACCAATTTTTCTTTTTTTAGCTTTTAGACCTAAAGTACCGCTAGTAAAGCAGTGGCCTGTTCTGTTGCCCCTGCATCCCTGCTGTGTACTGTTCTTAATTTGTAAATGAGATATAACTCCCTGATCAACCAGAAAACCATCATTATCAAGCATTTCACAGTTATCATGAGGAGGATTGTTACTGATACTATACTCACAAATAAACCATATTCCATCAAGGGTTTTTACTTCTGCAGAAACATTGTTCAGGAGATTAAAAAAAAACATCAAAACAAAAAGTATTAAAAAATAAAACATTGTAATTTTATTTATTATTTTCACTGATATTTTTCGCCATCACGCATAACAATTCAAACATTATAGAAACGCCTAGCCATGCTGTCCCTCCACTAGGATCAAAGGGTGGTGACACTTCAACAAGATCTGCACCAATAATATCTACTCCTTCAAGCTCCCTTACAACCTGAATTGCCTGAAATGAATTTGGCCCTCCTACTTCGGGGGTGCCTGTGCCTGGTGCAAATGTTGGATCTACAAAGTCAATGTCATAAGAAATATATGTTGGCTTAGAACCTGCTACGTCTCTTGCCTCTGCCATCACATCTTTAATACCTCGTTCAAAGAATTCCTCAATCATAATGATTTTTATACCAACTGACTTGGCAAATTCGTGGTCTTCCTTGTCATAAGCTGAACCACGGATACCTATCTGAATAACACGTTTTGGGTCAAGCAAGCCTTCTTCTACTGCTCTCCTGAAAGGCGTGCCATGCGTGTACATGGTGCCACCAAAATAACTATTAAATAAATCGGTGTGGCTATCAAAGTGAATCATTCCAACTGGGCCCTCTGAGGCAATGCCTCTTAGAATTGGAAGAGAGCACAAATGATCTCCACCACCAGTCAGTGGAATAATATTATGTGATTTTACTTTTCTATAAAAATTGGTCATCCTGTTTAATGTATCGTTTATGTCAGCAGGATTTGGACCGACATCACCTAAATCTGCACAATTCACAAGCTCAAAAGGTCTCACATCTGTATGACTATTTTGTGCTCTTATCATAGTTGAGTAGTCACGCAATTGA
>CAZCWO010000036.1:0-15637 GCA_964502335.1 uncultured Rhodobacterales bacterium
AGTTATGACAGTTACATTGTCTTGTGATCACAGAGCAGTAGATGGAGCTTTAGGTTCAAAATGGTTGAAGGTTTTTAAAAGCTTGATTGAGAATCCATCTTTGATGTTGCTATAGGTTATTATTATGTCAAAGAGCGATAACTATGATTTAATAGTGTTTGGTGGCGGCCCAGGAGGGTATGTTTCTGCAATTAGGGGCAGTCAATTAGGACTAAATGTTCTTCTGGTTGAAGCAAATGAGCTAGGTGGAGTATGCCTAAATTGGGGATGCATTCCAACAAAAGCTTTATTAAAAGTTAGTGAGTTTAAAAATAATATTAGCAAGTTCAAGGATTTTGGTATCAATATCGAGGGTAAAATTTCATTTGATATAAGTGCAATAATTAAAAGATCTCGAGCTGTATCAAAAATTTTATCATCAGGAGTAAGTCATCTATTAAAGAAAAATAAAGTTCAAGTAATTAAAGGGTTTGGATCAATAAATAAAGTTTATGATAAGAATATAGAGATTAATATTTTGAACTCTAAAAATAAAAATATAACAGTTAATACTAAGAATTTAATTTTAGCTACTGGTTCAAAACCAAAATTACTACCAAACATAGATTTAGATTATGAAAATATTTGGACATCCAAAGAAGCTATGACACCAAAATCAATTCCAAAATCCATTGCCATTATTGGCTCTGGAGCAATAGGGATAGAGTTTGCAAGTTTTTATAATGATATTGGCTCAAAAGTAACCGTAATTGAATTGGAAAATCGAATTTTACCTAATGAAGATGAAGAAATTTCGGAAATGGCTAAATCTATATTTATAAAGAGAGGCATAAAGTTTTTAAATAATGCTTCAGTTGTTTCTATTAATAATTCAGAAAATGGTATTACTTCAAATATTAAAATTGGAAATCAAGAAGTAAAATTAAAATCTGAAAAAATATTAATAGCAATTGGCATTACTGGTAATATTGAAAACATAGGTTTAGATAACTCAAATGCTGAAGTTGAAAATGGTCATATAATGACAGATGAATATATGGAAACAAAAGAGAAAAATATCTACGCTATAGGCGACGTTGCATCCTCTCCCTGGCTGGCTCACAAAGCTTCACATGAGGGCATCATAGCTGTTGAAAAGATTGCAGGATTAGATAATGTTCATAAACTTAACGTTGATAATATCCCTGGTTGCACCTACTCACATCCTCAAATAGCCTCAATTGGTCTAACTGAAAAACAAGCTATTGATAAAGGAATTAAAGTTAAAGTAGGAAAGTTTCCATTTTTAGGCAATGGAAAGGCTGTTGTGATGGGAGAAGAAGAGGGTTTAGTTAAAACAATCTTTAATGATGTAACAGGTGAATTAATTGGTGCACATTTGATCGGATCTGAAGTAACTGAGTTAATTAACCTTTACAGTGTTGCTAAATCACTCGAAACTACTGAAATAGATATTATGAATACTGTTTTTGCTCATCCAACTCTTTCTGAAACTTTACACGAATCTGTTCTTAGTGCTTATAATCGTGCAATTCACTTTTAAAAAGTAAAATTCTCAATGAACTTTTCAAGACATCCAGAAAAACATAAAAATATTCCATCTTATTCCATAAAAAAACCTGATTGGTTAAAAGTAAAAGCTCCATCATCTGATAATTGGAAAAATATTAAAAAATTAATGAATTCAAAAAGTTTGATTACGGTTTGTGAAGAAGCCGCTTGCCCTAATATTGGAGAATGTTGGTCAAAAAAACATGCAACTATGATGATACTAGGTGACATTTGTACCAGAGCGTGTGCTTTTTGTAATATAAAAACTGGAAACCCCTTTCCTGTAGATATTTTTGAACCTATTAGAGTAGCAGAGGCTGTATTTGAAATGAGCTTAGAGCATGTTGTAATCACATCAGTAGATAGAGATGATCTTGATGATGGTGGAGCCACACAGTTTGCAAATACTATTAAAGAAATTAGAAAAAAATGTCCTTCTACAACTATTGAAATACTCACCCCAGATTTTAGAAATAAATCAAACTCTTTAGATCCAATTATTTTGTCGAAACCCGATGTGTTTAATCATAATTTAGAAACTGTGCCAAGTCTCTATAATGAGGTTAGACCTGGAGCAAGGTATTTCACTTCTTTAAAGCTTTTAAATGATGCAAAGCAACTTATGCCAAAGATTTTTACAAAATCTGGAATCATGGTTGGACTTGGTGAACTTAAAAAAGAAGTTCTACAATTAATGGATGACCTTAGAGCAGCTGATGTTGATTTTCTTACTATAGGGCAATACTTGCAACCTACACCAAAGCATTATCCAATTAAAAACTTTATTACTCCTGAAGAATTTAATTTTTATAAAAAACATGCTTTAGGGAAGGGGTTTTTAATGGTTTCTGCATCACCATTAACAAGGTCTTCATATCATGCAAGTGAAGATTTTCAAAAATTAAAAAAAATTAGGAGTCAAAAAAGCTTTTCTTTTGATAGTGACTATTTTTGATGACTAAACATAGTGAAATTAGACATGTTTCTTATTCTCCAGAAAAAATGTTTGAATTGGTTGCTGATGTTGAGAAATATCCTGAGTTCCTCCCGTGGTGCATTGCTTCTAGAGTGATCGAAAAAGAAAACTCTAAAATCATTGCGGACTTAATGATAGGTTTTCAGATCTTTAGGGAAAAATTTAGAAGTAATGTAAGTCTAGATAAAAAAAATTTGAAGATTGAAGTAAATTATGAGGAAGGTCCATTTAAATTTCTCAGAAACAAATGGGAATTTAAAAATTTCAAAGATGGTTGTGAAATTAAATTTTTTTTAGATTTTGAATTGAAAAATATCTTTTTTCAAACTTTAATGGAAAGACTGTTTTCTGAAGCTGTAAAAAAAATGGTCGCTGCATTTGAAAAAAGAGCTACATACTTATACAATGATACAAGCTAAATATATATCATAACATTTGACATTACAGCTATTCCTTCATTTCTTCCGATAAATCCCAGCCCTTCTGTTGTAGTTGCTTTTATTGATATATCATCAACACTAAGTTTTGTAATATTTGAAATATTTTTAATAATCTTATCTTGATAATTTAGAATCTTAGGTGTTTCGCAAATAACTGTTACATCAATATTGATTAATTTACCCTTTTTCTTTTTAAGCATTTCTATTGATTTATTTAAAAAAAATGAACTGTCTATATCTTTCCATTTTGGATTGTTAGGTGGAAAATGTGAACCTATATCACCATTAGAAATTGAACCAAGTATTGCATCTGTAATTGAATGCAACAAAACATCTGCATCTGAATGCCCAATTAATCCATGATGATGTTCAATTGGAACTCCACCTAAAAATAATTGCTTGCCTGTTTGTTTTGAAAACTTGTGAACATCAAAACCATTTCCAACTTTATAAACTTTTTCTTTTTCCAAAATATTTTTCAAAATTTTATAATCCCATAGTGTAGTAATTTTTAATAGCCTTTCATTCCCATCAATAGTTTTTATATTTTTCTTTTCTTTTCTAATTATTTCAGATTCATCAGTAATCTCATCATTTATATTTAAATTTCTTAAAGACAAAGCATTATTTCTAAATATTTGAGGGGTTTGAATTCTATATAAATTTTTTCTTTTAATAGACTTGCTAGTGTCTAAATCACTTTTATTTTTTTTTAATATACTGTCATACAATGGTAATATTGGTATTACACATGATACATTTTTAGTTAAGCCTTTAATTAAATTATCAATGATCTCATGATCTATACCTGGTCTAGCTGCGTCGTGAATGATTAAACTATTATTATTTTTTGGAATTTCTTTTAACCCCTCTAAAACTGACCCTTGTCTGGTGCTTCTTCCAATAACGAACTTTAATTTTCTATTTTTGATTTTATTACGGTCATAATATTTTTGAAAATCCTTGTTTAAAACTACTATTACTGAATCACATAACTTATGACTTAAAAATTGATTAATGTTAATATCTATAATATTATCTGTACCTATTTTTATAAATTGTTTAGGTGTACTATGTTTAAATCTTGTTCCTCTTCCAGCAGCTACAATAATTGTGTTAAATTTATTTAATTTCATGTCATTTTTCTGTGAAAGATGGATATTTAATATTTAGTAAAAATAAACTAAATTAAGTAAATGATAATATAAATTTTTAAAGAGTTAAATTATAAAAAACAATATTAAAAAATTTAGTGATAATCATCTGTCAGGAAAAGATTTTCAATTGATTTTAAATTATGTTCCATTAGTTATTCTACTTATAGATACTAATTTAAATATTGAATATTCTAACCTTGCTGCCCAGGAATTTTTTAAGTTAAATAAAGATAAATTACAATTTAAAAATCTTGCAGATAAATTTTATCCTGACTCAATTTTAATTAACACTATTTTAAGAGCTAAAAAGGAAAAGAAACCCATATCAATTGAAAATATTAATTTATCAAGTCCTTATTTTTCATATCCAAGTATGAATGCCAGTATTTCAATTATTGAAGATACAGGGGCGGAAAAATTTATTGTAACAATCAATAAAGCATCTTTTAAGGAAAGATTGGCGAGTGAAAACTTTTTTGCTAATAGCAACGTATCTTTTCTTGGGTTATCTAAAATGTTAGCTCATGAAATTAAAAATCCATTATCTGGAATTAAAGGTTCTGCACAATTACTATCAATAGATGCTGAAAAAGATAAAAAGGAATTAACTGATATAATTATTCAAGAAACAGACAGAATAGATAATATTATAAATAAAATAGAATGCTTATTTTCTAATGATTTAATAGAGACTGAAAAAATAAATATTCACGAAATAATAGATCAGTCGATCAAAATTTCACAAGCAAGTTATGCAAAAGCTATAATTTTTGAAAAAAAATATGATCCTTCACTGCCCTTAATTTCAGGTGATAAAAATATACTTATTCAAGCAATTTTAAATTTAATTAAAAATTCTTCTGAAGCTATAGTAGAGGAGGGAAAAATAGTGGTTTCTACTTATTTTTCATTGTGGGAGCCTAAAGAAAAGTACTTAGGCAAGGAAAAACGAATTACACCTATACATGTTGAAATATCCGATAACGGAGAAGGCATATCAGATTTCCTAAAAGAAACCTTATTTAATCCATTTATTACTAGTAAAAATAATGGGTCTGGACTTGGTCTAACTCAAGTTATTGGAGCAATGAATTCTCACGGTGGAAATGCTGAATACATTCAGACAAAACCTAACACAACGTTTAGACTAAGTTTTCCAGAAATGATAAAGAAAAATGAATAATAGTTACTCTTTTTCTAAATCATATAAATTTAATCAAACTAAAGAAGTTATTTTAGTTGTTGATGACGATAAAAATGTAAGGTTTGTATTAAAAACATTATTTATAAAACATGGTTATATTGTTGAAACATCTGGTAATTATTCAGGATTACTAAGATTAATTAAAGAGTTGTCTCCTAATTTGTTAATTACAGATGTAAAATTGCCAGATGGAAACGTTCTCAACAATTTTTTTAAAATTAAGGATGAAAATCCTAAAATGCCCATAATAGTTATTAGTGCTTTATCTACCCTATCAACTGCAGTAAATGCAATTAAACTTGGTGCATTTGAATATATTTCAAAGCCATTTAATATTGATGAGGTCTTAGAAGTATCAAGATCTGCTCTTAGATCAATTAGTCAAAAAAAAGGAAAATTATTGAAAAAAGAATATTTAGATAATTTAAAGTTTAATAATTCTTTGATTGGGAAAAGTAAATCTATGCAAAATATTTTCCAATCAATTTCAAAACTCATTGGGAATAATTTAACAGTATTAATCACAGGAGAAACAGGAACAGGCAAAGATTTGGTTGCAAACACCATTCACAATCTCTGCAATAAAAATAATTATTTTTTTAAAATAAATATGGGCATTTCAAACTTCAGTGAAATTGAAAAATTAATTTTAGCGGTTAATGAGGAGAAATCCACAATATATTTAGATGCAATAGATGAAATGAGTATTGAGAATCAATTAAAATTATTAGATTTGTTAAGGTTATTTTACTCCAACAATAAAAACAAAGTTGTTGATGATATAAGAATAATTGCTTCATCAAGAAAAAATTTATCAAAACTAATTTTAAAGGGTTCGTATAGAGAAGATTTATTTTATTATTTGAATATTGTTCCGTTGTTTTTGCCACCGTTAAATGAAAGAAAGGAAGATATCAAAGAATTAGCAATTAATTTTTTGAATATAAATAGTCTTAACAATTTACCTATGAAAGAATTTGATGATAAGTCTTTTGAAGAATTAATGAACTACAACTGGCCAGGAAATATAAAGGAATTAAAAAATTTTATTCAGAGAATTTCAATCTTGTATCCTGAAAAAATTATTACAGATACTTCAATTAAAAATGAGTTGAATAAATCAAGAGAAACTATAAAAAATGATTTAAATGAATTTACTGAGATATTAGATTTGGAATTTGATAAATTTTTTAACAAAGGAAACGTATCGCAATTTTCAGAAAAACTATATGATTATTTTATAAAAAAATACGAAAAATCTTTAATTAGTAAAACTCTCAACTCGGTTAATGGCAATCAAATTAAGACTTCAAGATTATTAGGAATCAACAGAAACACACTCAGAAAAAAAATTATTGAACTTGAAATTAAGATTGTAAAGAGGATTAAAAATTGAAATTTAATACTAAAATTTTTGAATTCTTATATTTTATGATTTCTAAATTTAGAATTTTTTTAATTATATCTTCTATAGTATTAATTATTTGTACACTATCGTTATACCTTTTACCAATACAGTTATTTTTTAATTCTGATATAGAGCTTTTCTTTATATTTATTGTCAGCTTGTTTGCATTTGGCTTGATAATTCTTTCCGCATTGGTTGCTTATCAAATAAACAAGATTATTTTGGATCATAATAAAAAACATGCTGGATCTCAATTGCATTGGAGGATAGCATTCTTGTTTGGTGTTATATCAACTCTGCCATCAATCTTTTTAGCAGCATTTGGTTTTTTTATTATTGATTATAGTTTTAGAGGTTGGTTTTCAGATCGAATATCAACAGCTGTGAACGAATCTGTAAAAGTTGCGGAAGACTATCTTGACGAACATACTAGAAGTGTTAAAGGCTCTATTCTTGAAATGGTTAATGATATAAATCGAGATGCTCCAAAGTTAGTTTCAAACCCAAAAAATTTGGATAATTATTTATCTACTCAAGCAGCTGTGAGAAATTTATCTGAAGCTATTTTACTTAATAGTTCTAAAATGATCTTAGCTCGTTCACAGTTTGCTTTTTCAATTGCATTAAATGATTTAGATAGCCAGGCCTTTAACAAGGCAAAAAATGGTGATTTAGTTATTTTAAGGTCAGATACTCATAATAAAATTAGGGGGTTGGTTAAGATTAATAGGCTTGTTGATGTTTATCTTTATGCCGGAAGGTTTTTAGAACCTTCAGTTTTAGATGCAATCGGTAGAACTAAATTAGCTTCAGATCAGTATCAATTGTTAAATATTGAAAGTACAAATATACAAATCTCTTTTGGTGTTCTCTTTTTTCTTGTAGCGCTATTTTTATTACTACTAGCTTTATGGATAGGGTTAATTATAGCTAATTCAATCATTGAACCATTAAGTTCTGTTATCAGGGTGGCAAATATTGCTAGATCGGGCAACTTAGAAGTAAGGGTTGACAATAATTTGGGTATAGAGGAAATATCCAGATTAGGCCTTAGTTTTAATAAGATGTTAGATGAAATTTCTAGAAATAGAAAAGAATTAATTGCAGCTAACTATCAAATTAATCAAAGAAGAGAATTTACCGAAGCAATTTTAACTGGTGTCTCATCTGGTGTTATAGGTTTAGATGCAAGTGGTAAAGTTAATTTACCAAACTTAAAATCTCTAGAGTTACTGAACATCTCTGTTAAAGATTTTTATGGAAAAAAGTTTGTTAAACTTTATCCAGAGTTTAAAAATTTATTTTCTGGTGTTCAAAAAGATAAAATCATAAATAATGAGGAACAAATTAATATAAAGATTAATACTGAAAACCGCACTTTTTTATCTAGAGTATCAGTACAAATTACCGAGGGAAATATTGCAGGTTATGTAATAACCTTTGATGATATAACAGAATTATTATCAGCTCAAAAGAAAGCTGCTTGGTCTGATATTGCTCAAAGAATCGCTCATGAAATAAGAAATCCTTTGACGCCACTTCAATTATCTGTAGAAAAAATTTATAAAAAATTCAAACCAAACGATCCTAATAAATTAAGTTTATTCAATAACTATCTTGAAACTATTCAGAGGCAGGTAGACGACATAGGAAAATTAGTTGGTGAGTTTAGTTCTTTTGCAAGAATGCCTTCTGTAAACCTTTATCATGGAGATTTAGATAAAGTAATTTCTACTCAATTATCTTTGTTTAAAATTAGTAATAGCAATATTAAATGGAGTTATAAAAATGAATTACCGAATGATTTTAAACTGTTAATTGACTCTCAACAGATTAGGCAAGGCTTAACTAACATTTTTCAAAATTCAGTTGATTCTATTAACGAAAACCCTAAAATTTCTCAAGGAATTATAAATATTTATGCAAAGTTAAAAAATGAAAAAGTTTTGTTGGTTATCGAAGATAATGGTTCTGGATTTCCTGAAGATAGAGACAATCTTACAAATCCATATATTACATTTAGAAAAAAAGGAACTGGTTTAGGGTTGTCCATTGTAAAAAGAATTATAGAAGAGCATAATGGAAAATTAATTTTGAGCGATTCAAAGCTTGGTGGCGCTAAGATCAAGATAGAATTTATGATTGTTTAGAGTTAAGGTTATTTTAATGAAAGAAAATATTCTTATAGTTGATGATGAGCCCGATATACGGGATATGATATCAGTAGTTCTGATTGATGAAGGATATAAAACTATTTGTGTGTCAAACGCACAAGAAGCTCAAGCAAAAATTAATATGGAGTTGCCATCGTTGGCAATTTTAGATATTTGGATGAGGGATAGCACAATGGATGGGCTCTCTTTATTGAATTGGATTAAAGATAGCTACCCAGAAATTCCAGTAGTAATGATTTCAGGTCATGGAACTGTCGAAATAGCAGTCAATTCTATTAAAGCAGGTGCGTATGACTTTATAGAGAAGCCCTTTAAAGCTGAGAAATTAAATTTTATGATTAAAAGAGCACTAGAAACCTCAGGTCTAAAAAAAGAAAATGAACAATTAAAGCGACAAATAAGAAGAACAGATATGATTGTTGGTAAATCTTCTTTAATAAATTCAATCAGACAAACGATAGGTAAGGTTTCTCAAACTAACAGCAGAGTTTTAATCACTGGACCATCTGGATCAGGTAAGGAAGCGTGTGCTAGAACTATTCACCAGGAATCACCAAGAAGAAACTCAAGCTTCATTCATGCTAATTGCTTTATGTTAACTGAAGAAGAACTATTTGGCCAAGAGAAAAAAATTAACAACGGCAAAAAAAGAATTGGCCTTTTTGAAAAAGCTAATAGAGGAACCTTGTACCTTGATGAAATTTGTGATTTATCATTAGATATGCAGGGAAAGATCATTCATTCCGTTCAGCAACAAAGATTTAGAAGAATTGGTGGAAACTATGAAATTAGCGTTGATGTGAGGGTTATTTCATCATCTTCAAAAAATATAAAGCTTCAAATTGAACAAGGCCTGTTAAGGGAGGACTTATATTATAGATTAGGAGTTGTGCCTATAGAGATGCCAGATTTGAAAACTCACTCACAGGACATTCCCGATCTAGTGAAGCATTATATGTCCTCAGCTTCTGCAACTTTAAACAAGCCAGCAAAAATTTTAAGTGATGATGCTATTGCATCGTTGCAACTTTATGATTGGCCTGGAAATTTAAACGAACTACGTAATGTAGTTGACTGGCTTTTAATCATGACGCCAAATGATAATGATGGAATTATAACTTCTAACATGCTACCACCAGAAATTAATTTCATCTCTAAAGAAAAGAAACTAGATACTTTGAGTGAATTTTTATCATTTAACTTAAAAGAAGCTAGAGAAAAATTTGAAAAAGAATATTTAAAGGCTCAAATTGAGAGGTTTGGTGGCAATATTTCTCGCACTTCTTCTTTTATTAAGATGGAAAGGTCTGCACTGCATAGAAAAATAAAAACTTTAGATATAGAAAGTAATAGACACTAATTATATTGTTGGGAAATTATGAAAATAATTATTTGTGGTGCAGGTCAGGTTGGAGAGAGCATAGCTTCTCATTTAGCAGAAGAAGATAATGATGTAACAATTATTGATCAAAATCAAGAAAGACTTAGAAGAGTTTTGGACCATAGTGATGTGAGCGGCGTAGAAGGATTAGCTTCTTACCCAGAGGTGCTTCAAAAAGCAGGTGTTGAAGAAACTGACATGGTAATTGCAGTAACACAATCTGATGAGGTTAATATGATTGTTTGTCAAATAGCACATTCAATGTTTTCAACACCACTAAAGATTGCAAGAATTAGATCACAATCATATTTAGATCCAAGAATTGAAGAGATTTATAATTCAGAGAACTTGCCAATTGATTATAAGATTTCACCAGAACATGAGGTTTCAATTGCAGTTTCAAAAAGATTGCAAATACCTGGAGCATTTGATGTTGCTAATTTAGCTGATGGCAATTTGCAATTGATAGGTGTTATATGCGAAGAAGATTGCCCATTGTTAAATGTTTCTACTAGACATTTAAAAGATCTTTTCCCTGATTTAAAATTAAATATCATTGCTATTATTCGATCAGGTGAAATAATAATCCCTAGAGACGGAACTCATAAAATGCAAGCTTTGGATAGAGTGTATTTCGTTTGTGATGTCAATCAAATTAAAAGAAGTATGGATGCATTCGGCCATGAAGAAAAAACTGCAAATTCTATTATTATTGCAGGGGGCGGTGAAATTGGTAAAAAGACTGTTGGAATTCTTCAAGATAAGATGAAAGATATTAAAATTTCAATCATAGAAAACAATCGTGATCAGGCAAATAGTTTGGCAGAGATTTTCCCTAACGTTTCCGTTATAAATGGAGACGCTCTTGATCCTGAAATTTTGACTGAATCTGGCATTTTAAATGCAGAAACATTTGTTTCTTTAACTAATAATGATGAGGTAAATATACTTTCAGCACTACTTGCAAGAAGGAGTGGGGCTGTCAGAGCAGTAACACTAATAAATAAACCGAGTTATATACCTTTGATTAATACTTTGGGTGTTAATTCAGTTATAAGCCCTGCTCAAATTACGGTTTCTTCTATTTTATCAAAAATTAGAAGTGGAAGCATTAAATCAATACATTCAATTATTGAAGAAAAGGGTGAGGTTATTGAAGCTCGAGCTTTAGAATCTTCTAAAATTGTTGGGAAGCCTCTTAATAGTTTAAAATTACCAAAATCAATCTGCATCGGAGCTGTATATAAAGGCAAGCAATTAGTTATTCCAGTTGGAGAAACTGTAATTGACGTTGATGATACATTGATTGTCTTTGTCAAAAAAGATGCAATCAAAAAACTAGAGTCTATTTTATCAATTAGAATGGACTTAATTTAATTTAATTTTATTTTTATATATTTGCCTTTATGATTTTATATTATATAGTTTGTTAAGGTTTGATTTTATGAGCACAATTAAAAATGAAAATTTACAGGAAGTATTTTTAAATCAAATTAGAAAAGAAAAAATTTCTGTAACATTATTTTTGGTTAATGGAGTTAAACTTCAAGGTATTATTACTTGGTTTGATAATTTCTCAATCCTTTTAAAAAGAGATACCCATATTCAATTAGTTTATAAACACTCTGTTTCAACAATTATGCCATCAGTTCCAGTCTCCTTGGGGATTGAAAAAGCTGAATAAAATTAAATCTTTAAATTGTTTAGTTTTGCATGTTGAATTAGATAATAATGATTTAGATATTATTAAGTATAAATTGCAAGAGGCTTGCAATTTAGTAGAATCATTGAATTTGAAGGTGGTTGTTTCTAAATATTTTAGACTAAGAAATCCTTCATCTGGACACCTTTTATCTAAGGGGTTACTTTCTAAGATAAAGGTGAAAATTGAAGAAAAAGACCTAGAATTAATAATTTTTAATAATTCAATTACACCTATCCAACAAAGAAATTTGGAAAAATATTATAGATTAAAAGTTATTGATAGGACGCAATTAATTTTGGAAATTTTTGGGAAAAGAGCCAAATCTCATGAAGGCAAATTGCAAGTAGAACTAGCCCATTTGATATACCAAAAAAGTAGATTAGTTAGGACTTGGACACATTTGGAAAGACAAAGGGGGGGGTATGGATTTTTAGGTGGCCCAGGTGAAACACAGTTAGAAATAGATAAAAGACTGTTGAACCAGAGAATAAAAAAAATTAAATCTCTTTTAAAGAAAGTTGAGATTACAAGAAGAATTCAACATAAAAACAGAACTGATAATGAAATAGTCATAATTTCAATTATTGGATATACTAATGCAGGAAAATCAACCTTATTTAATAAACTTTTAGGTGAGAATGTACTTTCAAAAAATATGTTATTTTCTACATTAGATCCAACAAGGAGAATATTTAAACATTATACTCAAGATAAAATTATAGTTTCTGATACAGTAGGGTTTATTTCTGATTTACCTACTGAACTCATAGATTCATTTAAATCCACACTTGAAGAAATAACTTCTTCTGATTTAATTTTTCATGTTAGAGACCTTACCTCACCTTTTTTTGAAGATGATTCAAAAACTGTTTATGAAGTTCTTGATCAATTAAATAAGAATATAGATGGTAAAGTTATTGAAATTTTTAATAAAGTAGATGAAGTTAAATTAGATGAATTGAATATTAAACTTCCGAAAAATTCAATTTTTATCTCTGCCAAGTTTGGCATAGGTTTTGATAAAATTTATAGTGCAATAAGTAAAAAACTTAGTAAAAACTACCTTGATATTAACTTAATAATAAATGATAATTTTGGTTCTATAATTAATTGGCTGCATGAAAATAGTCAAATTATCAATAAAGAATTAAACAATTTTGGACGATATAAATTTTTTATTAAAATATCAAAAATCAATTATAATAAACTAAAGTCTAAATACCCAACGATAGTTATTGAACATTAAATGAATAACACAACTGTAACTAATTATATAGAAACAAATTACATAAAGAAAATCTTTGAACAAGTTTCTAATGACATTATAATGCCTTTTTATGGGAAGTTAAGAAATAGCCAGATTTCATCTAAATCTAGGTGTGATGATTATGTTACGGAAGCTGACAAAAAGACGGAGGCCTTGAAGCCAAAACTTTTAAAATTAATCAATGGATCAAGTTTTATTGGTGAAGAAGGGTTTTATCTGGTTGGCAATAAAAAGTTTAATCCATATAGTGAATTGACTTGGACTTGTGATCCAATCGATGGCACGTTTAATTATGTTAATAGTTTAGATAAATTCTGCATTATGGTATCTTTTTGCAGAGAAAAAATACCAATTCAATGTTGGCTATATTTTCCATTTTACAAAATTTTTGTATTTTCTGAATCAATGAAATCAGTTATTTTCTTGAGCGATAATGATAAAGTAAAAGTTTATCGCGATAATAAGATTATAAAGTTTGATGTTCTAAAAGGATCGGTAACTATTATTGAGAATTTGTTTAGATATTTTCAACCAAAAAAAGATAAATATGGCTATCTATCAGATAAGAATTTACGTTGTGCAGGTTTTGAGGTTGTTTCTCTTGTATGTGGAAAAATTGATTATTTGTATCATACTTATATAACTCCATGGGATCATTCCCCTGTTTATGTTTTAGCCAAATCCTCAGGATGCAAGGTGCAATTGATCCCACAAGAAAATAATTTTAAATTTGATTTCAAAGTACAATTATTGTGTGCATCTTCTGATTTAGTTTATACTAAATTAAAAGAAGAAATTTTCTAATATTTATGAGTGTGTAAAAATGTCAAAATTAGGTTTTATAGGATTAGGAGTAATGGGGTACCCAATGGCAGGCCATTTATCAAAAACTGGCCATCAAGTAACTGTTTATAATAGGACAATCGAAAAAGCTAAAAAATGGATCAATGAATTTAATGGAAATTTATCCTACTCTCCCAAAGAAGTAGCAATCAACTCTGACTTTATTTTTATATGTGTTGGTAATGATGAAGATGTATTATCAGTTATTAATGGTGATAATGGTATACTTGCAGGACTAAATGAAGGTTCTATTTTAATCGACCACACTACTGCAAGCGCTGATTTAGCAAAAGATTTATATAATTTAGCTAAGAATAATGAATCTGATTTTATAGATGCTCCAGTTTCAGGAGGGCAAGCAGGAGCAGAAAATGGAGTGCTTTCAATTATGTGTGGAGGAGATGAAAATACTTTTAAGAAAACAACTAAAATAATGCAAGCGTATGGAAAAAATATTTCTCTTATAGGGGGTGCTGGCAGTGGACAACTAGCAAAAATGGTTAATCAAATTTGTATTGCAGGTTTAGTTCAAGGTCTTTCTGAGGGGATTAATTTTGGAATACATTCTAATTTAGATATGAAAAAAGTTTTAGATGTAATTCAAGGTGGAGCTGCGGGAAGTTGGCAAATGATTAATAGAGGTGAGACAATGTTAGAAAATAAATTTAATTTTGGGTTTGCTGTAGATTGGATGAGAAAAGATCTTAAAATTTGCTTAGATGAATCAAGAAAAAATAAAGCTAGGCTACCTATAACCTCTATAATCGACCAATTTTATTCTCAAATACAGGAAAACAATGGAGGTCGAATGGACACATCAAGTCTTATCACTCTTTTGAAGAAGACATAGTTTTGTTAAAAAACTTTTTACTTTTTGACCAATAATTATTTTTTATTTTTAAAGGAGCGTTTGAAAAGTTAATACTATCTTTTTTTGCCAATTCTTCAGATTTATTATATCTCATAATAAATTTTCTATTTGCATGATTTAATGCCTCTTCTGAATTGATGCCTGATTTTCTTAAGATGTTTATTACTGAAAATATCAAATCTCCACTTTCATCAAGGAGCCTTTCGTTATTGTTTGCAATTTGTGCTTCACTAAATTCATCCAATTCTTCAAGTAATTTTTTAATACATTGGTCTAGGTTCTTGAAGTCAAAACCTTGTTTACTTGCAGTTTCCTGAAGCTTTTGTGCTTTTATTATTGATGGTAAATTTTTTGTTACTTCATTAATTTTATTATCAATTATGTTATTTTTTTTATCCCTTTTTTCTTGAATTTTAATTTTATCCCATTGTTTTTTTACTTCCTCCGCAGTTTTAATTTTTGAAGTTTTTTCAAAAATATGTGGATGTCTTCTAATTAGTTTGTTGGTTATGGTATTAACAACATCATTAAAATCAAAGTATTTTTTTTCATTTGCTAACTGAGAATGAAATACTACTTGTAATAACAAATCGCCTAGTTCCTCTTTTAGCTCACCAAAGTTTTCATCTTGAATTGCTTGCGCAACTTCATAGGCTTCTT
>CAZCWO010000037.1:0-15620 GCA_964502335.1 uncultured Rhodobacterales bacterium
TTAGGGTGGTTTTACTTATCACCAAGTATTGAAAAAATGGCAGTTTTGGATATTAACTGGATTTTATTAATCTGGCTTAGGAATATATTCCTCTTGACTGTCTTTGCTGGCGGAATTCATTGGTGGTTATATATTCGTAAAAATCAATTACTGGATTATAAATATTATTCTCGTTGGCCAAACGAAAAAAGTAATAAGTTTCTTTTCAACAACCAAGTGAAGGATAATATATTTTGGAGCATTATTAGCGGATGTACAATTTGGTCATTATATGAATGTTTAATCTTATGGATGTATGCAAGTGAGAGAATCCAGATTATTTCATGGGATGAAAGTCCAGTTTATTTAATTTTATGCACTTTTGTAATGCCATTTGCTGGAGGCGTCCATTTTTATTTTATCCATCGCTTTCTTCATATTCCAAAAGTATATAAAATTGCACATGCGGTTCATCACAGAAATGTAAATACTGGACCCTGGACAGGAATATCCATGCATCCATTAGAGCATATCCCTTATTTCAGCTTTCTATTATTATGGCTTTTGATACCTGTTAATCCTTATATTATTACTTTGACTGGTCTTTTTTGGGGAATTGGACCGGCCCAATCTCACGCAGGATTTGATAAATTGGTTTTATTTAAAAATAAAACTCTAGAATTGTCAGATTATTTTCACCATCTTCATCACAAGCATTTTGAACTTAATTATGGAAATATCTACGCCCCTTTAGACAACTTGTTTAAATCATTTCATAATGGGAAAATCCCCCCCAAAAAAAGCAATTGATGAGAATTTATTCGCTGATACTATATTCAGATTTTTCCAACCATGCAGGATTTATTTCCACACCCCAACCAGGTTCATCTGTCACATTGACAAAACCATCTTTAACTTTAAATGGGTCCCTTGAAAAAATATTTTTTTGCCAAGGGTAATAAGTTTCATCTTCAATGCTAAATTCTAGGTATTTTCCAGCATTTGGAATTGCAGTCAACAAATGCATCGTACAAACAGTAACTAAAGATAAATTTGCCGCATGAGGAGTGCAAGGCAAACCAATTTTATTGGCCATATTAGCGACTTGCATTGTTCTATATAGACCACCCATGTACATAACATCTGGTTGAACAATATTAACTATTTCCTTTTCCAGCGCACTCTTCCAAGTTGACATATCACAATCTTGCTCACCACCTGCAACATCTAGATAAAGAGCTTCTTTGACCTTTTTTGTTTGGTTGTGCTCCCAGTAAGGGCACGGTTCTTCAAAATGACAGACATCGTGGTCTTCTAAAATTTTTCCTAGCTCAATGGCCTTACTGGGACTAAAACAACTATTTCCGTCAACAAGTTTTTCAACATCACTTCCAAGATCATGAGATAATAATTTAACTATTTCCTCGGATCGCCCCTCCCATTCATCAATATCTCTACCACACTCCGAACCAACTCTATATTTAAATGCTGAAAAACCATAGTCATCTCTCAATCTACACAACCTTTTTGACTCATCCTCTGGCTTGATGTCTCTTCGCATTGATGACCCGTAAACTCTGATTTTTTTTGGTGCGCCGCCTATCAAAGACGCGACCGGCTTTTCTTTTAATTTTCCGTATAAATCCCATAAAGCAGTATCTAAACCAGATAACGCCCTAAGCAAGTAAGAGCCAGGGTACTTATGCTCTCTTTCTAAAATTAACTGCAAATGATCAAAAAAATTTGGTTTATCTTCGTCCAATTCTAAACCTATTGACCACGGCGCTACTTGCCTATGAAATATTTGAGTAGTAATGTCTGCGTTATAAGTAGATACTTGTCCCCATCCAATATCATTAGTGTCAGTTGTAACCTTTACAAATCCCAGATACTCATTTGAAAAAGTTTCTAGTTTTTTTATCTTCATTATTTTGCCCAACAAAAAAGAGCGGTAAAAATTACCGCTCTTTTTTAAGTTTTAATCAATTTTTTAAGCGAACCACCAGCGTTCTGTAATTTTACATCCATCTAAATGCCAATTACCTGCAACTTTTGCTGGGTGAGCAAGTCTCTTATTATGCGCTGATAAATTTTGACCATACGACCATGTTAAATAACCTGCGTCTTCATTCATAAGTCTTTGACACTCAAAATACATATCATGTCTCTTCTTATCGTCAAGTTCACCTTTTGCAGCTGTCACTAGAGCGTTAAACGCATTAGCAGCTGGTGTGTCTCTCCATGCCATGTCATTCCACTCAGAAGCAGCAATACAACATGTTGAAAACATCCAATCAGGTGTCGGTCTACCACTCCAATATGAAGTACACATTCCAACACCTTGCTTATTCCAGATATTAGACCAATATCCATCATTTGGCTCTTTCTTAACTTCTAAATTAATTCCACATTCCTTTGCAGATGCCTGAAGTAAGAGGGCAACATCAACTGAACCATCAAGTGAAGCTCCTGAGGCATGAACAACAACAGGCTTGTCTCCAATACCTGTTTTTTTCCAATGATAACGAGCTCTTTCAGGGTCAAACTCCCTTTGAGCTAGGTCTGTGTTAAAATATTTTTGAGTTGGTGATATAGAATGATCATTTCCTATCTGCCCATAACCAAGCAATACTTTATCAACCATTTCTTGTCTTCTAGCAGCATACTTAATAGCTAACCTCACATCATTATTATCAAATGGAGGTGTATCTAAACGCATAGCAAAAACTCTGTGCATCGTTCCAGTAACAGCTAATAATTCTAGTTGCTGATTGCGCTTCAATAAATTCGCAGTAGGCGCAGAAACATCATCGATACAGTCAACCTGATCAGTCATTAAGGCTTGCTGCCTTGCTGTTGCGTCAGCAACGATTGTTGTTTCCAACCCATCAAAATGCGCGTGTCCTGATTTCCAATAATTTGGATTTCTAGTAAAAGAGGCATTCACACCAGGATTGTATTCCTTAAGCACATATCCGGCTGTTCCAATACCAGCTAATGGATCAACAAGTTTACCATCTGAGCCACCAATTTGAACGGGAGCATGATAGTCACTCAGCATAACAGGAAAATCTGAGTTTGGTCCATTTAGCTCTATAACTAAATAGTCTCCGTCACTTCTAACATCCGAAATCTCAGCTAATTGTCCTTTAATAGATGACTTACTGTCATCTCCCCGATGGTAATTAACTGAAGCCATCAAATCATTAACATCTAGAGATTTACCATTATGCCATTCAACACCTTTGCGAACTTTAAACCTCCATGTTTTAGCGTCATCTGTTTCCATTGTCTCTGCCAACTCGGGCACAACAGATCCATCTGCACCAATTTCCACAATATTATTATAGATAGCATATCCATGGATTAACTCTGAAACTGCTCCAGTTGATACAGACATATCTAAAATATCCGTTGTTGTTCCTGAACTAATTGCTAGTCTTAAAGTGCCTCCTTTTTTTGGTGTTGAAGCCAAAACAGAAGAAGACATTGACGCTGCAGCTGATATAGTTGCGCCTAAAGCCACAGCGCCTTGTATAAAATCACGTCTACCAATCTGACCAGTCGCAAAAAGCCCTTTTAACTTTTCAATTGTATACACTTATTTTCTCCCTTTGAATTTGAAATTAAAGAATTATAACTAAGCAAAACTTGTTTTACCAAATTTGATATTCCATGGGTATCATAAATACATAATTGCATTTTATTATCAAGGTTTAATCATCTTTTTCAATGCTATAATTTCTTGTAAAGACGTCACTCCCATAGCATATTGATAACTATATTAATAGCTTAATTTAAAAACGTGGGGCATTCGCAAAATGAAAATAGATGGCCAAAATGATAAAAATGCTCAAAGTTTCACATTAAGCAATTGGAGAACCTCCCCTTACAATAGGCTAGCGTTTTCCAATGTTAACAGTATTATACCTGTTGCAAAAATAAAAAAAGGTGAGTATTCAAAAAATTTTCAAAGCAAATTAGAGGATTTAAGTTCTTTAACATTTATTAATAAATATAAGGAAGAAATCAAACTTACTAATTTTTTGCAAAAAAGTTTTTCTGATAGTTTTCTAATTATTAAAAAAGGAAGAAAAATTTTTGAGTGGCACAATGATCTTAGCCTGAAGAATAATCAGCATATCCTATTCTCAGTTTCTAAGTCCCTAACTGGCTTACTAGCTGGACTTCTTATAAAAAAAAATCTGTTAATGACAAATAAAGAAATTACATTTTACATACCCGAAGTAAGAGAAAGCGCCTATAAAAATGCTACTATAAGAAATTTATTAGACATGACTGTTTCTTCGAATTTTAAAGAAGACTACTTAGATAAAACAGGCTTGTTTAAACTCTACAGAGAAGCCACAGGTTTTAATCCACATTCATTAAAAAACAGAATTGGCTTAAAAGAATTTTTACAACTAATACCAAAATCTGCAATCAGCCATGGTGAAAAATATCAATATTGTTCACCAAATACTGATCTGCTAGGGTGGATCATTGAAAGAGTTACAGAAACAAAATTTTCAAAATTATTTGCAAATGAAATATATCAAAAATGCCAGCCAACTCATGATGCCTATGTAACACTTGACCATGAAGACTCTCCTAGAACTGCAGGCGGCATTTGCATGACTTCCAATGATTTATCTAAAGTTGCCGAAATGGTTAGGTGCAAAGGTTCTTTAGAAGGGAAGCAAATTATATCAGAAGGTGTAATGGCAAATCTTATTGACTATGAAAATAAACACCCCTGGCCAAATAAAGAGGTTGGCAGATTGTTTCCTAAGGGAGGTTATCAATCAAAATGGTATCAATCAGGATTAGAAAACAAAGAAATTTGTGCAATCGGAATTCATGGTCAGTGGATTTGGATAGACCCAATCAATGAAGTGTCAATAGTGATGCTTTCTTCAAGAAAACAACCTTTAAGTATCAGCAATGAAAAAAATTTTACCCTTTTATGTTTAGCTATTTGCAAACAAACTGGTAGCTAAATTTTACTTTTTTGGGAAGACAATATCTTTGACAACCATTTTGGATCCATTTCTGGAACAGAAGATAAAAGTAATTTTGTATAATCGGGATGCGGAGGAGAAAAAATTTCACTTTTCATTCCTTGCTCTACAACGTACCCGTTATGCATAACTACAACTTCATCTGAAATTGCTTTCACAGTTGCTATATCATGAGTAATAAAAATATATGAAATATTTAATTCACTTTGCAATCTAAGCAAAAGTTTGAGTATTCCTTCCTGAACAATTTGATCCAAAGCAGAAGTTACTTCATCGCATATGATTAACACTGGTTCAGCTGCCAAAGCCCTAGCGATACAAATTCTTTGTTTTTGACCGCCAGATAGTTCACTTGGCAATCTATCAATGAAGCTTTCATCTAATTCTATCAAATTTAAAAGCTCTATTACTCTTTTTGTATACTCATCACCCTTCATGTTATGATAAAAATCGAGTGGCCTGCCAATAATATCTCTGACAGTGTGCCTTGGGTTCATAGAAGTATCAGGCGACTGATAAATCATCTGAATTCGTCTTAAGTTTTCTTTTGATCTTTCATCTAAGTTAGCTTCAAGCTTTTTACCCTCAAAAAAGATCCTTCCCTTTTGAGGAGGCAGTAAACCAGTAATCACTCTAGCAGTAGTAGATTTCCCAGATCCAGACTCTCCAACAATTGCAACTGTGCCGCCTTTAGGAACATTAATTGAAACATTTTGCAATACTTTTGGTCCTGAACCATATGAAGCATCAACATTTTCAATGCTTAAAATACTGTCTTTAGATTTTTTTTCTTTTTTCTTTATTGACCTGACAGCCCAAAGTGATTTTGTGTAGCCTTCTTTAGGAGTTTTTAACATTTTATTAGTTTCAGATTCCTCAATGGTATCACCATATCTCAGAACCTGAATTCTGTCTGCCATTTGAGCAACCACTGCAAGGTCGTGAGTAATATATATTGCCGCAGTATTATGTTCTTTAACTATATTGCGAATGGTTGCTAAAACGTTAACCTGCGTAGTTACGTCTAAGGCTGTTGTGGGTTCATCAAAAATTATTAAATCTGGTTTTGATGACATAGCCATCGCTGTCATTGTTCTTTGAAGCTGGCCACCAGATACTTGATGTGGGTAACGATCTCCAATTTCTTCAGGATTTGGCAATTGCATCTCTCTATACAACTGAATAGCTTCCTTTTGAAGTTGGTCTTGTCTACCAATGCCATGGCTCACGGAAGCCTCTATCGTTTGATTTATAAGTCTATGGGCTGGGTTGAACGCTGCCGCTGCCGACTGAGCAACATAAGAAAACTTAGTGCCCCAAAGTTTTTGTTTTTCTCTTTCAGTCATTTTTGTTAAGTCTTTTCCATAAAATAAAACAGACCCCCCAGTAAATCTACACCCTGATCTCACAAACCCCATGGCAGCCAATCCAAGAGTTGATTTTCCAGCACCTGACTCACCAATCAAACCCAAAACCTCTCCTCTTCTTATACTTAAATTTACTTTATTTATAATAGGATGCCATGTCTCGTCACTGTACCCCTCGATGGATACATTTTTCATTTCAAGTAAAATTGAACTATCTGTATTATTTGTGCTCATCTTTTAGCCCACTTGTTAAATATAAAAACCAGTCAACAACAAAATTTACACCTATAGTTAAGATACCAATTGCTGCCGCCGGAAGTATTGGCGTCATAGCAGCAGTTATGTCATATTGCGCATATTGAATTAATTCTCCTGTCTCTCTTACCATAGACCCCCAGTCTGCGGTTGGTGGCTGAATCCCCACTCCCAAAAAGGATAAAGAAGCAATCATTAAAAAAACATAGCAAAACCTTAAACCAAACTCTGCGACAAGAGGAGGTAAAATATTAGGTAAAATTTCTCTTCCCATGATCCAACTAATTTTTTCTCCTCGAAGTCGCGCAGCTTCAACATACTCCATAACCGCAACATTCATCCCGACAGCTCTAGACAACCTAAATACCCTGGTAGAATCCAATACAGCTATAATGATAATTAAATTGAAAGCTGTTGAACCAAATATCGAAAGTAACATCAGTGCAAAAATTAAGCTTGGTATTGCCATAAGTATATCAACAAACCTTGCCAAAAGCTGATCAATCCAACCTCTTAGAATTGCTGCAAGTAAACCCAAGCCACCGCCAATTATAAATGCCAATAAAGTTGTTAGAATTGCAATTCCCATTGTGTTTCTAGCACCATAAATCAAACGACTTAAAATATCTCTTCCCAGTCTGTCTGTTCCAAAAACATGAATTTCGTCCCATGGGGCATATGGAACTTTAAAAATTTGAGCTTCACCGTATGGAGCAATAAAAGGAGCAAACACAGCTACAAAAATATAAATAAAAACAATTGTCATTCCTAGCCAAGCAGTAAAGGGAGCTTTCTTTAAAGTTATTAATGCACGCTGAAAAAATGTGCGCCTAATAAAGACAGTTGCAACTTCATCTTTGGCAGAATATTGGTTTTCTAATTTACTCATTTTGGATATAAAAGCCTCGGATTAGTAATTATTGAAATTACATCAGCAATTAAATTAAGAAATATATAGGTCAAAGCAAAAACCAGTGCGCACCCTTGAACAACTGGGATGTCTCTTTTAATAACAGAATCAACCATCAATTGCCCTACCCCAGGATATACAAAAACTACCTCTACTACTACAACTCCAACAATTAGATAAGCTAAATTAAATGCTATTATATTTGCGATAGGCGCCCATGCATTTGGAAGTGCATGTTCTAAAATTACTTTTGATCGAGACAAACCTTTCAACTGAGCCATTTCAATGTAAGGTGAAGATAGAAGGTTAATGATAGCCGCCCTTGTCATTCTCATCATATGAGCAACCGTTACTAAAGTTAAGGTTAGTGCAGGTAAAATAGACAGATACACTCTTTCAAAAAATGGAGTTGATGCCGTCACGTTAGAAAGCGAAGGGAAAATTTGGTATATTGATGCCAAACAAATAATTAATATATACGCCACAAAAAACTCTGGCATTGAAATTGTTGCTAATGCCGAAGCATTAACAGTCCTATCATAAAAAGTATTTCTATATAAAGCTGCAGTTATACCTAAAAACAATGATAAAGGGACGGCTATCAAGGCCGTCATAGCTGCAAGAAAAAACGTATTGTAGAGCCTTGGCTTTAATAGACCTGTTACTGTCCTTGCAGTACTCTGCTGAGGTTGGTTTGCATAACTCGCATTTCTTCCTGAAAACGTACTACCAAGGTCACCTTGAACTGCTGCTGAAAGCCAATTTACATACCTAATATGAAAGGGCTTATCTAATCCAAGTTCTTTTCTAAAAGTAGCAACAGTTTCTTCAGTTCTAGACTGCCCTAAAACTGCTTCAACAAAATCACCTGGCAAAAGATTTAATGAGCTAAAAATAATTAAGCTTACAAAAAATAATGAGACAAATCCAAGTCCTATTCTTTTTATTAATGTTGATATAATTGGATGCATAAAACTTTACAATGTTTTTTTAGAAATTAATTAAACATAGAATCTCAAAAAGTGAAATAAAAAGTAAGTTTTTTATGAATGCATTAAAACTTAGGATCAGGAACTTCCGTATGCCCATCCACAGCTATAACTTGTCCGCTCACTAATCTTGAACCGTGACCTGATAAAAACAGAGCCATATTTGCAATATCTTCAGCTTTAATCAATTTTTTCATAGAAGTGCCTGCTGTGTAAGCTTTATAGATCTCTTCCCGGGTCATTCCTTTTGTTTCTATTTCAGCTTCTACAACTTTTTCTAAACGCTCACCCTCCACCGACCCAGGACAAATTGCATTTACTCTAATATCATAGGGCCCAAGCTCTATGGCCAATGATTTCATTAACCCTATAACACCCCACTTCGATGTTACATAAGGTGTTCTATGACTAAAGCCAAAAATTCCAGCTGTTGAAGAAGTTATAATTATGGAGCCTGATTGTTGTTTTTTCATAATAGGTGCAACAAATTTTGAAAATAAGAATACACCATCGAGATTGATATCAAGGCAATCTTTCCACTCTTCTATACTAATGTTTTCGATCAAAGAGGTTGGACCCTTAATGCCAGCATTCGCACAAAGAACATCAACGCCTTGCCACTTTAGTTTGATTTCTTCAAACAGCTTCAAAATTGATTTTTCATCACGGACATCTAAAATGGATTTATTCCAATTATTTGAACATTTATCAATAGCTTCTCCATCACTATCTATAATCCAAATACTATCTCCATTTTTCTCAAATGCTTCTGCCATTGCTTTACCAATTCCAGAAGCGCCCGCAGTTATTAAAACATTTTTAGACATTTATTAATCTTAAATTATTACTTCACTAATATTATTAGGATAAGGAGTTATACACTCATATCCATCTTCAGTAACTATAAAACTATCTCCAACTTGAACTCTAAACTTTGAATTAAGTGTTACGGAACCATCAATTGCTAAAACCATACCTGGTTTTATAACAGTTTTGTCACCAGAAACAATTTGTGGTTTTTCTAAAAAACTATAACCCGTGGCCCTGCCACACCTAAATGGGTATTCAAATCCAGCATCCTGAATAACCTCAGTATAAGCTTTATGTATCTCTTCGGCCATTACACCTGGCTTTAATTTTGATAGAGCAGCTGACTGACTTTTAATTGCTATATCATAAACTTTTTCTTGTTGGCTATTTTGTATTTTTCCAATCCAAAATGTACGATCAAAACCTAATTTAAATCGATTGAAATTAGTCATTCCACAAAAACATAAAAAAACCGGCTCGCCAAATTTTATTACTTTATTTGAAGCTCTGCGATGTGGCATCGATATACTATCACCAGAAGACATGATTTGAAGAAAATGAGTATTTGGAGACATTCTAACGTCATCATAATATTTATTTAATAATTCTGCTGCCATCCTTGTTCCTGCCTGAGAAGTTGCTAAAGCAACTTCATATTCTGCAACACCATCAGTTATTGCCTCATGTCCCGCTTTCATCATTGCAATCGCAACCTGCCCTGCATGGCGAGCTAAGTTTAATTCTTCTGGAGATTTTATCATGCGGATCTCGGAAATAATTGGAACTAGATCTATAGTGTTTAGTTTAATTAAATAATTTTTAATAAAGTTTTGGACCAAGGGTGGCATTAAATTTGTTTCAAAAGCAACAGTGTTTACATTATTTAAAATTTCGGGAAGATTTCTACGCCATTCATCACCCTTCCCATCATTCCAAAAACTTATTTTATCAACCTGAGCTGAAGCCTTTGCCATATGGCGCTCCATTTCTGGAGTAATTAAGTGGCTACCCCTATTAGGGGAAACAACCAAAATTGTAGGCCTGCCAAAATCCATGTGAAGATAATCATAGTATCCAGTAAAATAATAAATGGAGTCCTCGTCTGTAATTAATGCCAACTCAACGTTATTAAAATCAAGTTTTGATTTTAAAGTCTTCATTCTAGTTTCAAACAATTTTAATTCCATAAATGTTAATCTATATTTGTTATTTTAATTTAAATAACTCTTTATATCAGCTCCCAAGTATATGAACCAACACCGTTCTGGTTTTATTGATTATTCGGTGCTCAAACAAATAAATACCTTGCCAAACTCCTAATTGAAGGCTTCTGTCAATTATGCTAAGAGTTAAATTAGAATTGGTAAGAGTGGCTTTGATATGTGCAGGCATATCATCTAAACCCTCAGAAGAATGGTTATAATTTTCATCCATAGATACTAATTTCTTAAAAAATATCTCTATATCCGTCAAAACGTCTGGGTCAGCATTTTCTTGAATTAAGAGAGAAGCTGTAGTGTTCAAGATACTTAAGTTTATTATTCCATTATTGATTTTTGATTGCGAAACAATTTTTTTAACCGACTCAGTGATATTTTTAATACAAATACCATTTGAAGTGATTTGAATTTTACTACTATATTGCCTCATAAATTAATTATTTCTTTTTTTATTATGTATAGACAATTAATATATAATCAGATTTAACAAAAGTTTATTTATATTTTATCAACTTATAAACGAATTAATGATTGATTTACTACCAATAGAAGTGTCTTTTTGGGGCCTGATTGGATGTTCGGTAGCGATTGCCCTTGGGGGGTTTTTAAGAGGTTTTTTAGGTTTTGGCGCTGCTCTTTTAATGGTTCCAATTTTGTCCAATATACTTACACCAGCTGTAGGTTTAGTAATAATGTATTTGGTTGAAGTGCCAACTGTATTGTATTTAATGCCGCCCGCTTTAAAAAAAGGGAAAGTAAAAATTGTTTTACCTATGATTTTGGCCCTTCTATTCACCATTCCTATTGGATTTTATTTTGTTGTGTCTTTAGACCCTGAGATTATTAGGATTGTTATTTCTGTAATGGTAATATTGATGGTTGCATTGCTCGCCAGTGGATGGAAGCCAAAAGGCGTGATTAACATTTGGACAATGATAATGGGTGGCGGTTTTTCTGGATTGGTTAATGGTGCTGCAGGAGTAGGGGGGCCACCTTTTGTAACCGTATTGATGGCAAGAAATGACGATGCCGAAGTAACAAGGTCAAATATCATTATAACTATGGGATGCATGTCTTTGTTAACAACGCTGACACAGTTTGTTTATGGAATGATGACTGTTAACTTGCTGATTATTAGTGCTTTTGCGTTTCCAATCTATATTGGCTTCACATGGCTTGGGGCAAAATACTTTAATCACTCAGGTATCGGTTATTTCAGAAAAGCAGCACTGTTAATGTTAATATTGATTGCGTTAATAACAATAGTTATTAATATTTGAATTTTTAGTGAACCATTGTTAATTTTTATCTGATTTAAACCAAAAGATTATAATAAATTTACACTTAGAGAACACCATGGATGAGCCAAATATAGTTGAAACTCTTCTTCCAGCAGTAAAATATGCCGGGCAAGAAATCATAAAAATATACAAATTAAAACCAACAAGGCTTATTAAGAATGATGGGAGCCCAGTAACAATTGCAGATAAAGCTGCTGAAAAGATCTTAATTGACACACTAACCGAATGCTTTCCAAAAGTTCCTATCGTGTCTGAAGAAAATCCAACAAGTCATGATTTGACAGCACCAAAAGAATTTTTTCTTGTTGATCCATTAGATGGGACTAAAGAATTTTTAAAATTTGATGGTAAAGGCTCATTCACTGTTAACGTTGCATTAATAAGAGATGGCACTCCTGTTCTGGGGATTGTTTATGCCCCTGCACTGGATAGACTGTTTTATGGAACACAAGCCAACGGGTCTTTTGAAGAAAATAAAAACCAGATAAAAAAAATTGAGATTAGAAAATTAATTAAGAATTCTATTGTTGCCGTTGCTAGCACATCCCACAGAGATGATGAAACTAATAATTGGTTAGCTCAAAATAATGTATCTGAAACAGTTTCCATTGGATCATCTTTAAAGTTTTGCCTAGTTGCTTGTGGAGAAGCAGACGTTTACCCAAGGTTTGGTCCTACTATGGAGTGGGACACAGCAGCAGGTGACGCTGTACTTCGTTTCGCTGGCGGGAGAGTTGAAAACTTAGATGGAAGTGAATATAAATATGGGAAGAAAGACTATAAAAACATCTCCTTTATTGCAATGGGAAACTTTTAAGTTTTCTTTCAAATATTTTGATCTTTACTTTAAGTCTTTTCTCTCATTCGTGTATAATTTATAATATCTTTTTATTATTTTTAAATTTGTTCAATCTTAGAATGTTAAAACATGGTGTATTTAGAAACTACAGAAAATTTAGGGTTACTTAAAAAAGCACAGACTTGGACCACAAATAAAATCAGATTTGCAATAGCTACTGTAATTAAAACGTGGGGAAGTTCTCCTAGGCCAACAGGAAGTCAAATGTTAGTTTCAGAAAATTCAGAAATTTTTGGCTCTGTATCTGGTGGTTGTATTGAAGGTTCTGTTATAGAGAAATCTCTTGAAATCATAAATGGTGGCAATTCAACAATATTAAAATTTGGTATCAGTAATGAAAAAGCTTGGGAGGTTGGATTAACCTGTGGCGGGGAAGTTTCTGTTTACATAGAGAACTTTAACAATTACTCTGATAGTTTAACTAAAATGATAAGATCTATTAACAATAGAAAACCATTTTCAGTTGCAATTGATTTGGAAAATCATAAAAATTACATAAATTTTCAAAACTCCAAAGACGATGGTCCAGAAAGTGAAATAAAAAAACAATTTAATAAACTTAAGAATGTTCATACAGGGATTTCTTTAGATGAAAAATGGTTTAAATATTCTTATTACCCAAATTCAAGAATCATTATCATTGGTGCAGTTCATATAGCTCAAACATTGGTGCCACTATCTAATTCCTTTGGCTTTTCTGTTGAAATCATAGATCCAAGAAAAGTCTTTGCCTCAAGAGATCGTTTTCCTATAGGTAAATTAATAGAAGAATGGCCTGATGAATATTTTTCAAAAAACCCAATAGATAAAAAAACAGCAATAGTTACGTTAACTCATGACCCCAAGTTAGATGATCCCGCCTTGTTTCAAGCGCTCAAAAGTGATGCTTTTTTTATTGGTTGCTTAGGAAGTAAAAAAACTCACGCATCAAGGATTAAACGTTTAATTGATGCAGGTTTTAGTAAAAAAGACACAGAAAGAATAAATGGACCTATTGGTTTAAACATTTCCGCTAAAAGCCCTGCAGAAATTTCTGTGTCAATAATGGCGCAAATTATTCAAACACATAATAATATAAAATTTACGTGAGTTGCAATATGTCTAACGCTATCGTTTTGGCTGCAGGAAAATCTAACAGATATGGAAAATCAAATAAATTATTTTCTGAGATAAATAGCAAACCTCTAATATTTCACACTGTAAATGAAATTATAAATTCCAAAGCAAAAAAAGTAATTATTGTTACAGGCCGAGACCATAAAGAAATTTGCACCATTTTAAAAGGATTTAATGTTGATATAATTTATAATCAAAATTATGAAACTGGAATAAGCTCATCAATATCAACAGGTGTTGATCATTTGCCTCAAAACAGTTCTTCCACAATGATCTGCTTGGCTGACATGCCTTTATTAGCGATAAATGATTATAATAAAATTATAGATTTCAATCAAAAAAATGGTGGGTTTTCTAAAATCGTTGCACCTTATAGAAAAAAAACGATAGGTAACCCAGTAATTTTTGGAAAGGATTACTTCAAACAATTGTGTTGTCTTAATGGTGATAAAGGCGGGAAAGAAATCATAGGTAAAAATTTGGAAAACCTCGTTAAATTTAACACAAAATCAGAAGGATTTTACTTTGATATAGATAACAAAAATGATTTTTTGAAATTTAAAAGTTTCTAATGTATTATTTTTTATATTTCATAGCATTCTTATTCCAAGGGTCTTGATTGTTTTTACTCTCATTTAATCCATATCCACTTGCATTCTTATTCCATTGATCATTTTTTGAACTAATTTGATCATTCTTTAATTTCTTTTTGGTGTCCCTTTTATCATTTTCATAATTTAAAGCGTTTTTGTTCCATGCGTCCGCTACATTCTCTTGATTGTTTTCACCATAATTAAGAGCATTTTTATTCCATTTTTGATCAGACAATTTTTAGCCTCATTAAGTTTAAGATAAATTACAAACCATCTTAATTATATCATGAATTAATTATTAGTAAAATGACGACCAATATTCGTTGAATTTGATCCTATTTTTTGATTAATTTCATCTAACGCTTTCTCCAGTTTATTTTTCTTTTGAATAACCTGATCATTAAAGTAAAAGCCTTGATTGTTTTCATTTTCATTGATTAAATTAGATACTCCAACTCCTATTAGTCTATATTCAATTTCTTTTTTTAACTCTATTTCTAATAATTTTTCAGAATTTGAAAACAAATGGTGAGCCATTTGAAATGGATCTTTTGATGAGATGGTTCTTGTCAATGTCTTAAAATTAGATGTTTTTAGTTTTAGTGTTAGCGTTTTGCCTAAAAATCTCTTGTCTTTTAGTCTATTGGATAGTTTCTGACATAATAAATGAAGTTCATTTTTAATTTGTTTTTCATTATACCTTTTATGAAAAGTTGTCTCTACAGAAACACTTTTAATAACATTATCTTTAACAACAGGCCTTTCATCTATTCCAGAGGCTATACTTAATATTTTATTAGTGTTTCCTCCTAAAATTTTTTCAATTTTAGAATATGGCAATTTTAAAAGATCCTCGCATAAAAATACACCAATATTGTTCAACTTTTTTACTGTGGAAGTTCCAAGACCATAAATAATTGAAATAGGTTTTTTTGAAAGCCAATCACTAGCTTCATCCCTACCAAGCACAAAAAAACCATTGGGCTTTTTTTGTTCTGAAGCTAATTTTGCAAGAGATTTATTATAGGATAGCCCCACTGAAACCGTGATGCCAATATCATTAAATATCTTTTTTTGCAATTTTATTAAAGAAATCGCAGGTATATTTTTGTGGAGTTTTTCTGTTCCAGATAAATCAAGAAACGCTTCATCTATAGAAACGGGTTGGATTAAAGGAGTTATTGTTTCCATAATCGATCT
>CAZCWO010000038.1:0-15467 GCA_964502335.1 uncultured Rhodobacterales bacterium
CTTTCAAGCGAATCAGTGGCAGCACGAAATGCGACGGTGCAGAAACCAAGAAAAGCACCGCTACCTAAGCCTAGCGCTGCTTGTCTTGTAAGAATAGAACTAACAAGGTTCTTATATGTTAATTTGCTTTTTGCAAGAGAAAGTAAAAATACGGCTATAACACCAAGAACAATAGCAATACCTATCTTTAGATTAACGATGTGACCAAGGATAATCGCTTCAAAGATAGCAGCTTGAATGACTTCAGTTTTTGAAAAAGCAGTCCCGGCAGCAAAAGATCTATGTGAAAATAAAGTAATCAGCAGAACGGTAAAAATTATTTGAGTAATTCCAGCAATAGTCACCCAAACAAAAAATGAAAAATTGAAAACAGGAAAAGGGACATTGAAAAAATATGCATAGGCAATTATCCAAGCCCATGCAAAAGGAATTGCGTAACTAAACCTTACATAGCTTGCACCAAAATTTCCTAAAACTGGTTGAAGGTTTTTTTGTTGAGCAGTTCTTAAACTTTGAGATATAGCGGCTGCTATTGTGACCCAGATCCACAAATACATTTAAAATTTTTGCCAGTTGTATGCTGTTATCATTAGAGTTCTTTTAAATCTATTTCTAAACATAATTCTGCCTGTTAACCTATTTAATAAAAGTGCCGTTATTTAGTTCTTTTAACGCTTTTCTTAATTCTTCCTGTGTGTTCATTACTATCGGTCCATGCCAGGCAACAGGCTCCTTTAGAGGCCTTCCAGAAATTAACAGAAATCTAACACCATTTTCTCCAGCGCGAACAGCAACTTCATCTCCATGATCAAAAACAACTAAAGTTCTATTCCCTGACATGTCTCTCACTTCAATTTCTTCACCATTTAGTTCTTTCTCTACTTTCACTCCAAATGGTTTTGAGGCATTGTGAAAGTTAGCGGATCCTTCAAAAATATATGCAAATCCTTGCCGTCTTGTGTCAAAAGGAAATTTTTTAAGTTTTGATGGGGGTATGTAAATATCTAAGTATTCTGGCTTTGCAGCTATTCCATCAACCGGTCCTTTATAGCCTCTAAAATTACCTGCAATTACTTTTATGATTGTTCCGTCGTCTTCTACAATTGAATTAAATTCTCTAGATTTTATATCTTGGTATCTTGGACTTGTCATTTTTTGGATTGATGGAAGATTTGCCCAGAGTTGAAATCCATGCATTTCACCATCATTGTTACCTTTAGGCATTTCCTGATGGATAATACCTGATCCTGCAGTCATCCATTGAAGATCACCATCACTTAGAAGCCCTTTATTCCCTAGACTGTCAGCGTGCTCTACGCTTCCCCTTAACACGTAAGTGATTGTTTCGATACCCCTATGGGGGTGCCAAGGGAAGCCCTTAATATATTGATCTGGGTCGTCATTCCTAAAGTCATCCATCATTAAAAATGGATCAAAAGGTTTAGTGTCACCAAAACCAAAAACACGGTGAAGACTTACCCCAGCCCCTTCCATGGTTGGTTTAGCTTTTCTAGAGAATTTCACAGGTCTTAAAGACATATACTCCCATTCAATAAATTGAAATTTTATAGAGTTCGCATTTAAAATTAGTGTTAATCAAAAAACCACTTTATTTAATAAATATAATTATTCCAAAGATAATAATTATGTAAATATAATAAAATTTATTATACAGGATAGATCCATATCTTAATTTTTTTAATAAAGCATTATTTTTGTTTATAAATAGCTTGGAGAAATTGTTGTTCAGTGAATTACTCATAAACTTTAATTACTTCACACTTTTATTTATTGTCTTTACATTCTTTATTTCAGGGGTTGTTAAAGGTTTTTTGGGTATAGGATTGCCTTCAGCTGCAATGGCTTTACTAACTTTAGTTATAGATCCTATCGAAGCTATTCCTATAATGGTTATACCTATAATTTTTACTAACTTTGTGCAATATTTGAGAGCTCCTGAACCGTTGCAAACAGCTAAAGACTTAAAATATTTTGGTTTTTTTATAGTTGTAAGCATCTTTTTTACTTCATTATATATAAAATCTTATCCATCTGAACTTTTAACAATAGCCATCGGTTTTGCTATGATTGTGTTTTCATTAAATAATTTTTTTGGCTTGAAAATTAAAATTGGCCCAAGTTATATTTGGCATGTTTTTGTAGGAACTTTTTCGGGCATTTTGGGCGGCTTAAGTTCTATTTGGTCCCCTCCAATAGCAATGTATTTAATTGCAAGAAATTATTCTAAAGAAAAATTTTTAAGTGCATCTGGGTTTTTGTTTTTGGTTGGAAGCTTTCCTCTTGGCGCAGGGTTATATTTTTCTGGTGTATTAACGGTTAAACCCCTTTTCCAATCATTATTAGCTCTTGCATTTGTTCTCATGGGATTTAGAGTGGGAGAAATTATTAGGAATTATGTTAATCAAAAAATTTTTCGTAACTGTATTTTGATAGCATTCCTAATTATGGGGTCTAGACTAATATTTGAAGGTTTCGCCTAATTTTAAGATAAAATAGTTTAATATTAATTATTATGCTTGATTTTGTTTTTAAGTACCCCTCATAATATTTATTAATTAACTTTGAAAATCAATTAGGGGGGGGAGAAATGTTTAAATTTAATTATAAAATTATTAACTATTCTTTAGGTGCTTTGTTTGCAATGACTTTAGCAAGCTCAGCTAATGCTTTTGAGTGCAAAATTAAAAATGCTAGCATGGACAAGCCCGGTGGTTTTCCTGATAGGGCTTTGACAATGGTTGTTCCGTATGGTCCTGCTGGAGGGTCTGGCCAAGTTGCAGCAGCAATGGCAGAGGCGGTAACAAGTTTGACAGGAGTAAGCATAAATAGAGACCACAAATCAGGTGGGTCTGGTACAGTTGGAATGACAGCATATATGGCAATGCCAGCTGATGGTTATGCAGTTCTTGAACATATTGATGATGCTTCATCAGCGCACGCATTGGATTCTGGCAGACCAAATCCTGCGTCTGACTTAGTGCCTTTGGTAACATCTCAAGTGACTTTCTCACAAATATATATTCGTACTAATGAAGATAGATTTAATGACTGGGATTCATTTGTCGATTGGGTAAAAGCTCAAGGTGGCAAAGCTACAATTGCTAACGTTTCAAAAGAGGGCTCTATGGAAAGAGTCACTATGAAGTTTATTACAGATGCAACAGGAATGTCTATTCAACAAATTTCCTTTGATAAAGGTGCCCCTCGTTATGGAGCGCTTTTAGGAGGCCAAGTTGACGCTCTTTTTGAGCAGCCAGGAGATGTTCGAAAATTTTTAGACTCTGAGAAATTTAAACCAATTCTAACAGTGTTTGATGAAAGACCAGAAGCTTTTGCTAGTGTTCCTACACATAAAGAAAAAGGTATGGATTTTACACCTTTATTAAGGTTTAGAGGCTTTTATGTTCATTCAGGAGCTCCAGCTGATAGAGTTAAATGGCTTCAGTGGGCTTTCCAAAGAGGCTATTGTGAGGATAGTTATCAAAAATTTAATGAGTCAAAATTTATGACTGTTATAGATAGTTATCGTGACACTCAAGGTTCTAAAGACTTAATTAACTCTACTGTAGCTCAATATCGTGATGTCTATAAAGCGATGGGTCTTGAAGTAAAGTAATTATTAAAAAGACTTTAATTAACTTGAATTGGCAATAAAAAATTAATGGTTTGTCAGGTAATTTAAAATTATTTGGCAAGCCATTAATAGTAAAGTGAACAAATTTGGGAAAGCTAAATTCATTCCATATAATTGAGACGTCTATATGGTTATTTATAGTCTTGGTCTTCTTTATATTTTCATTTGAATTCAATCAAAATATTGAAATATATAGATTTGGTGCAACAGGATGGCCAAGAGCTGTTTTGGTTTTATTGACTTTAGTATCTTTAGGGAATCTTTATCACTTATGGAGGAACGGCGATGCCATTCAACCTGGCAGGGTTGGCTTTTCAAGCGATGACAATGAAGAAGAAGTTAAAGACAGAAATTTTGTTTCTTATTTAAAATTATTTTGCATTTTAATTTCTCCATTTCTTTATGCTTATAGCCTTAAACCAATTGGTTTTTATTCTGCTTCACCCATATTTATTCTAATTATAATTCTCATTTTAGGAGAGAGGAGATGGCAATGGATAATTGGTGTAACAGCTTTTATTTATATACTTTTATTATTGCTTTTTGTCGGTTTTCTTAATGCTCCATTACCACAGGGATATATTTCGCCATTTTATGATTTTAGCGCAAATATACTTTCCTTAAATACGCAGTTGCAGAATATGAAAAGTTGGTAAAGTAGAAAATGGTTGAAAAATTTATTATAGGCACGACCGCTCTTTTTAGTGATCCTATTTCGGTTTTGATTTTTATTTTTGGAGTTCTTGGCGGGATGCTTTTTGGTGCAATACCTGGTGTCAGCATGCTTACGCTTGCTGCCATCTTGTTACCTTTTACTGCCAATCTTGAACCCGCCCAAGGGGTAATGCTGTTTGCGGTAATATATTGTACGGGAACATATGGGGGTGCTATTACTGCGATTTTATTCAACATTCCAGGTGCACCCGAAAATGCTCCTACAGCATTTGATGGTTACCCAATGACTCAAAAGGGTCTCGCCGGCAAGGCAGTTGGTGCTGCAGTGCTTTGTTCTGCGATTGGGGGCATTGCATCTGCTCTAATTATGATGGCAGCAACAGAACCTTTGGCTAATTGGGCCATCTCAAATATCGGTCCTCCTGAAATTTTTGCTTTAGTTTTTTTTGGATTAGCAGTTGCTTCGTCTGTTGGAGGTAAGACAATTTGGAAGGGTTGGATGTCAGTGCTTTTAGGACTATTAATTGCAACTATCGGTCAGGATCCAGTAGGAGGTATCAATAGGTATAATTTTGGCTTTGTTGACTTGGCTGCTGGAATAGCATTTGTTCCTGCAATACTAGGTTTTTTTGCAGTATCTGAAATATTTATTCAAGCTGAAAAAACAGCAACAGGAATTTATAAGGCACCAAAGTTTAGTGTAGATTTCCCAACGATAAAAGAATTATGGCTTCATAAAATTGCTGTTGTACGATCTATCCTTGTTGGTTTTTTCTGCGGAATTCTGCCTGGTATTGGAGCAATTTTAGCGGCATTTATGGGATATGGTGAAGCTGTTAGATGGTCGAAAAAAAGAGAAACTTTTGGTAAGGGAAACTTAGAAGGAGTAATTTCTTCAGAGACTGCTAATAATGCTGCCACTGGTGCTGCTATGATACCTCTTCTTGCACTTGGCCTTCCAGGGGGTGCTTTAACCGCAATGATGGTTGCTGTTTTTCAAATGCATGATTTGGAACCTGGTCCGCTTGTTTTTTACAATTCACCTGATTTGATTTGGGTGGTCTTTGCCGCAATGTTTTTTGCTAATGTTTCAATATTATTTATAGGCTTGCTTGAAACTAAAACTATTATGTATCTATTAAAAATCCCATTTCATTTTTTGGCTCCAATGATACTGCTTCTTGCGAGTATAGGCGCTTATATTGGTCGTGGTTTAGTCTTAGATGTGATGGTTATGTTTGGTGCTGGAATTCTAGGTTTTTTTCTTAGGAGGTCAGGATATTCTATTCCTGGAATTGTTTTAGGTATTATTTTGGGTAAAATAGGTGAACAGAATTTCGCTCAAGGAATGCAAATGGTTCATTATGATCTATTTGTTTACTTGTCTAGACCAATTTGTTTACTATTAATTTTGGCCGGTCTTTTTACGTTAGTTGCTAGTGTTTATGGTGCACTTTCAATGTCAACTCAGGCCAAAGAAAATGAAAATTAATCAAAGGGTAGCATGAAGAACAACCACCAGAATGATAATGAGATAATTGATAAGTTAATTGATCGTGCTCGAGTTGCTCAGCATGAATATGAACTTAAAGGGTCACAAAATTTATTTGATCTAGCAACACAATGTGTTGCATGGGTGGCTATGGAGCCAGAGAGGAATAAATTTCTTTCTGAGCTAGCAGTAAGTGAAACCAAACTCGGCAATGTTCAAGATAAAATAAAAAAGAACCACAATAAAACATTAGGATTAATGCGAGATTTAAAAGGAAAAAAAACATTTGGTTTAATATCTGAAGACACTGAGAAGGGACTATCTGATTATTTAAGACCAAAAGGAGTAATTGCAGCAATTGTTCCTTCAACGAACCCAATTGCAACGCCTGTCAATAATATAATAAATGCCTTAAAAACAGGAAATGCTATTATTTTAGCTCCTTCTCCAAAGGGGGCAAATCCATTAAAAATTTTATTAGAACTAATTCATAAGGAATTTGAGAAAATTAATATCCCCAAAGACCTTGTCCAGATGGTTACTATTCCTCCTTCAAAACAAAAAACTCAGCGTTTAATGAAACAGGCAGATTTGCTTGTTATCACAGGTTCTCAAAACAACGTTAGGTCAGGTTATGAATCTGGAACGCCAGCTATTGGGGTTGGAATGGGTAATGTGGTCACAATTGTTGATGAAACTGCTATTATTAAAGATGCTGCGCAGAAAATTTCGGCTTCAAAAACATTTGATAACGCAACATCTTGCTCTTCAGAAAATTCAATAGTTGCAGTTGATCAAGTCTATGATGATTTGATCAAAGAGCTTTCAAAATGTGGAGGGTATCTTTTGTCAGATATGCAAGCAAAAACTCTAGAGAGCATTCACTGGGAAAAAGGGAAAATGGCACCCAATCTTATAGCACAAGACATTAATGTGATTTTAAAGTCTATGAGTTTAAAACAATTAGTACCGAAAAATACAAAATTTCTTATTGTGCCCACTTATGGAACTGGCCCAGATCATCCTTTGTCTGGGGAAAAAATGGCATTGTTTCTCTCAATTTATCGTGAACCCAATTTTGATTCTGCAGCTAAAAAAGCAATCGAAATACAAAACTATCAGGGCGCTGGTCATTCACTTGGTTTGCATTCTAAATTAAATTCTAGAGCAGAATATTTGGCTATGAATGCTCGAACATGCCGTGTAATCGTTAATCAGGCGCACTGTTTTGCAACTGGAGGCTTTTTTAACAACGGACTTCCATTCTCACTATCGATGGGATGTGGTAGTTGGGGCAAAAACTCTATTGATGACAATCTAAATTGGACACACTTTGTAAATCGAGTCAGGATAGCTAGAGTGATTCCTTCCAATAAACCTGAACTTGATGAAATTTTTTCAGATTATTGGCAAGAGCATGGTAAATAGTTTAACCTTAGCTGACATTGTTGATCATAATTGTGAAACAAAACCCGATGAAGTTTGGTTAACTTCACCTGAAACGGGTCAAGTTTTAACTTGGAAAGAAGTTTCAAAAAGAGTGAAGTATTTTTCAGAATTGTTAAATAGCTTTAGAATAAAAAATGGTTCATCCGTTGCTGTCGCTTCTCAAAATTGTATCGCATCTTGCATAGCCTTTCTTGGTATAGCCTATTCAACTTTTAAGGCGACACCTCTGAACTTGGTCGCAGGTTCTAAATCGATGCGGTACGTCATTGAGCATTCTGAAACTGAATTAATATTCGTTACTCAAGATTGCATGCACTTAGTCAAAGAAGCAATATTTGGTTTAGAGAAGGATATTAAAATAATTGAAATGCACCCAGAAAATGGTCCAACCGATATTGAATTATTAATAGACAAGCATAAGCGAAACTATGTTAGGCCCAACCCACATGACGAAGCTTTATTAATGTATACATCGGGGACAACAGGCAACCCAAAAGGAGTTCTTCTCAGTCATCAAAATTTAATAGCTGCAGGAAGAAACGTTATCAATGCGCATAATATAAAACAAGAAGATATAGCTCTCTGCGTGCTTCCAATTTATCATATAAATGGTCTTTGTGTTACGGTAATGGGCACTCTTATTTCTGCTAGTGGCTTAGTGATGCCTTATAAATTCTCTAATAATCAGTTCTGGAAACAAATGGATAATTTTAAATGCAGCTGGTTCAGCGCTGTACCTACATTATTTGCATATCTTTTGAATGGTAAAACTTTACCTAAATTTGATAAAAAGCAAATAAGATTTGCCCGTTCAGCTTCAGCGCCATTATCTCCTGAAATTCATCGACAATTTGAAAAAAGGTTCGGTATCCCAATAATTGAGACAATGGGACTTACTGAAACAGGAGCACAAATACTCTCAAATCCATTGCCACCCATGGCTAGAAAGATAGGTTCTCCAGGAGTTGCAATTGGAAATGAAATAATGATCGGAAATGAAAATCAGGAAGAGCTACCTTGTAATACGCCTGGAGAGATATTAGTACGAGGTGAAAATGTAATGATTGGGTATCTAAAGCAACCAGAAGAAACTTCAGAGACATTAGGTCCAGACGGGTGGCTTAGAACTGGAGATTTAGGCTATATGGACAACGATCGTTTTGTATTTGTTACTGGAAGAATTAAGGAATTAATTTTGAAAGGAGGTGAAAATATAGCCCCTAGGGAAGTTGATGAAGTCCTTTTAGAACACCAATCTGTCCTGGAAGCAGCCGCATTTTCAGTGCCTAGCCAAATATATGGTCAAACTGTGGAGGCCTGTATTATTTTGAAATCTAAAAAAAATACTTCCGAAACAGAATTAATTTTGCATTGTCATAAAAGGTTAGGAAAATTCAAATCACCAGAAAAAATATATATAATGGAAGATTTGCCCAAAGGTCCTTCAGGAAAAATACAAAGAATGAAATTACCTGATTTAGTAAAAGTTCTAAAAACATAAATTAACTAAAAGAAAAATAATTTTAAAACTTAAGTATCCAATTGACTCTTTATATAATTTTTGCATTGATAAACTATGGTTATTAATACAAAAATTTCCGGTACACCATCAAGTTTAAGAAAAGTCCATAGAATGATGGCTCTTCAAAGTCTCCTATTTGAAAAACAATGCTCTAGAAAATTGCTGGCTGAAAAGTTAGGTATCTCAACAATGGCCACATCAAGAATCTCAAATGACTTAATTAATGCTGGCTTAATTTCAGAAAATGGTTTTTTTAAAAATGAACATATTCCTGGCCCGAATCAAATTATTTTAGAAATAAATAAAAATTCTGTTTTTGGCATTGGGATAGTTTTATCAGCTTACAATACTGAAATTGGAGTTGTTGGAGCAAATGGTGAGCCTATTATTACAAAAAAAATTTCAGTTAAAGATATTTCGGATGGAGAAAATACTCTCTTGTTATTAATTAATGAAGTAAAAAAAATTATTAAAATAAAAAATTTACCAATTCAGAGAATTCTAGGAGTAGGTGTTGCGGTAGCGGCAGACCTAGATGCATCTAAAAACAAAATTTCTGGTGCGGGTTACTTAGGTTGGAAGCCTTTTGATATTAGAAAAACCATTGAGAAAGAAATAGGTATTCCTGCCTTTGTTGAAAAGATACCAAATGCTTTGGTTTTGGCGGAGAAATCTATTGGTTGTGCTAACAAATTAAATAATATCTTACTAATTCATTCTTCCACAGTTTTAGGCGCTTCTATTATAATTAATAATGAAGTGGTTGAGGGATCTCAATCAAAGTCTGGAAGAATTGGGCACTTTTCATCAAAAAAGACTGATTTAATTTGTTCATGTGGTCGAAATGACTGCCTCAACTGTATAGCATCAGGTTGGTCTATTTTAGTTGAAGCGGGTTTAGTGAAAAATAAACGATATAATCCAGGACTTGTTCCTGTTTATGCTAAACTTTTAAATAAATTTTTAAATAGTAATAGCAAACTTGCACAATCTAAAATTTTTTATAACTTATTATTAGCAGCAGGAAAAAATCTTGCATATAATATTACAAAGATTAATCAAACCTTGGATCCTGAAATTATTATACTTGCAGGTTTGCTAACGCGTTCAAATCATTATCTATCTAGTATCAAGTCATCTCTTAAGGGTCTTGGACAAGATGGTTTATCAGCTCTTTCAAAGTTAAAAGTTGGGAATGTTAAGATAGTAGAGGCAGCGTCATTTATGCCTTTATTAAATAATTTGTATTCTCCAAATTTTAACTTTGAGGAACTCTATCATACTGCAAATTTGGTAGAGAAAACAAAAACTAGTAATAGAATGACAGCCTAAAAATGGATAACAAATCCTTTTTTATAGTTGTTCAACAAATATAAACTTTTACGGGAGAATAAAATGACAAAAATAAAACAATTATTTTTAATTTCAGCAACTTTATTAGGAATGTTATTTTCTTTATCAGTTGCTAATGCTGATACAAAGCTTTCAATTGGGTCCTGCCCAATTGGGTGTACAGCGTATACTTGGTCAGCAGGAATAGCTGATGTGATTAATAACAATGTATCAGGCGTTTCTTTAACAGCAGAAGAAACTAAAGGATATGTTGCAAACATAAAACTACTTCAAAATAAAGAATTAGAAATTTCAATGGCAACAACTTTGTCTTCTTATCAAGCTTACGCTGCTGAAGGACCTTATAAGGGAACTGAAAAAGGAAAAATCTTAAGTTGGATGGGTATTGCGCCAGTGGCAATGCACATTATTACTCTTGAGGGAAGTGGTATAAATACTATGGCAGACTTGAAAGGCAAGCGAGTGGGTATGGGACAACCTGGTGGAGTTTCCATGCTTGACGCGGATGCTATGATGGAAACACTTGGCTTAAAAGAAGGAGATGACTTTAAGGCATTTAGAATTAAATTGGGAGCGATGGCAAATGGTCTTGCTGACGGAAATCTTGATGCTGCTCTCTGGAATGGTAGTTTTCCTTTACCTCCAGTCAAGAAACTAGTTGCTTCAAGGAAAGTAAAGTTAATACCTATTCCAGATGATTTCTTTGCAAAGCACCAGGCTAAATATCCCCCTTATGCAAGATTATCTATTCCAGGAGGGACATATAGCGGTATTGATAATGACACTCCTTCATTTAGTTTGGCCAATGGAATGGTGATCTCTAAAGATGTGCCTGAAGATTTAGTATATTCTATGACAAAGGCAATTTTTGAAAACCTTGATAAATTAAAGTCTGTTCACCCAGCTTTTGGAAAAGTTACCAAGTCAACAGTACTGAATGGATTTGGTGCACCGTTGCATCCTGGAGCGCTAAAATACTATAGGGAAATTGGTGTCCCAGGTATTGAAGACTTTGTAAAAAGAACTTCTAACTAAAAACTTAATTTTCATATGGGGTGGTTTAAAACCCCATATGAAAATGTCTTTAAATTTTTTTAGGATTAATAAAGATGGATAGCAAGCCAAACATATTGCTTATTCAAGCTGATCAGTTGACTTCACAGGTTCTGTCAATGTACGGAAATAATATGGCAGTCACTCCTAACATTCAGGCCTTGGCTGATCGCGGTGTTACCTTTCTTAATTCCTATTGCAATAATCCTGTATGCGGACCATCGAGAGCTTCCATGATGACAGGCCAGTTGTCTTCTGCGGTTGGTTGTTATGATAACGCTGGTGAATTTCTTTCTTCTGTTCCAACCTTTGCTCATTATTTAAGGGATTTAAATTATAGGACTTGCCTTTCAGGTAAAATGCATTTTGTGGGTGCGGATCAACTTCATGGCTTTGAAGAAAGACTAACAACAGATATATATCCTTCTGACTTTGGTTGGACAGCAGACTGGACCAAACAGGAAGAACCATATGCTCCTTCAAGAATGAGTTTGAGATCCATAGTTGAATCCGGACTATGCAAAAGAAGTCTTCAGATAGACTATGATGAAGAAGTTTGTTTTCAAGCTGTCCAGAAAATTTATGATTTTGCTCGTGATTCAAATAAAAAACCATTTATGCTTATGGCATCATTTACACATCCACATAATCCATTTGTAACTACAAAAGAGTTCTGGGATCTATATGATCATTCTCAAATCAAGATGCCAAAAGTTCCGTGGTCTCCAATAGATTCAAGAGATCCATGGTCTCAAAGATATGCTTTAACAATCAGAGAGGATGAACACAATGTTTCTGAGGCTGACTTGCGAAATGCAAGGCACGCTTATTTGGGAATGGTTTCTTATTTCGATCACTTGATAGGAAAATTGGTGAATACCCTCAAGGAATGTGATTATTATGACAATACATATATTTTTATAGTTGCTGATCATGGGGAAATGCTTGGAGAACGAGGAACATGGTTTAAGTTCTTGCCTTTTGAATGGTCTGTAAGAGTCCCTATGATTGTCAGTGGACCAAATATGGATGCTGGTAATATTGAAACGCATTATGCTTCATTAGTGGATTTACTCCCAACCTTTGTGGACTTAGCAAACGGAAGTAAAAAATATGAATTTTCTGATAAATTGGATGGCAAATCTCTTGTGAAAATGATGCATGGAGAAAAAAATGATATTTCTAATGAGTTGATGTTAGAGTTTACAGGTGAAGGTGTCTATGCTCCTGCTCTTATTTTTATCAGGGATGGAATTAAATATATCCATTGCCGAACAGACCCTCCTATGATGTTTGATTTAAACTCAGATCCAAATGAAACAAATAACATAGCAGAAGCATCTGAATACGCATCTGTTGCATTGGAAATGAAATCTGAAATAGATAAGAGATGGCAATACGATAAACTAGAAAAAGATATATTACAATCTCAAAAGAGAAGGCTGTTTGTTCAGGAAACCTTATTAAAAGGAAAATGGACTGGGTGGGACCATCAACCGTTTGTAGATGCAACAAGATCCTATGTTAGAGGAGCGATAGATCCAAATACCACTGCGACCAAAGCTCGAAAAAGATTTCCATTCGTTGAAACTATAGAGCCACATAACCCTCGAAAAAATAAATGATTTTTAAAATCTTACAGAGATAAAGATGAGAAACTTAGTTGGTAATTTATTAAATTGTCCCCCCATTTGGGTGATAAGAATAATGGCTGCAACTATTCTTTCATTATTTAGTATATACACTGCTTTTTGGGGTGTTTTCCCAGATATGATCCAAAGGTCATTTCACATCGGCATCATCTTATTTTTGGTTTATCTTGCTCCATTAGAAAAGTTGTCACTCAATGATATATTGAAGTCTCTTAAGGCGTATTGTTTTATTATCCTGTCACTGTTGAGTTTGCTGGTGATGTTTTATCACATAATATTTTTTGATGCTATTAACGACCGATGGGGAGAATTAACAAATTACGAGTTTTATCTTGGTCTAGCAGCCACCTTTTTTCTTCTGGATGCGACAAGGAGGACTATAGGTTGGCCTATAGCTATACTAGCCATATCTTTTTTACTTTATGCCCTTTTGGGAAATTATTTACCCGGGGAAGCAGGCCATAGAGGATATAGTTTAAACAGGGTAATGTCCCATTTATATTTAGGTGGGAGCGGGATATTTGGAACGCCTCTTGGTGTTACTGCTACATTTGTAATTTTAATTGTCTTATTTGGGGCAGTATTAGAAAATTCTGGGGCAGGAAAAGTTTTGATGGATATAGCAAATTCCCTAACAGGAAAATCAAGGGGGGGTCCTGCAAAAGCTGCAGTGGTTGGATCGAGTTTGATGGGGATGATTTCAGGAACAGCAGTTGCAAATGTTTTAACTACCGGCACTATATCAATACCATTAATGAAACGAACTGGCTATAGATCTGAGACAGCTGGAGCTATAGAGGCTGTTGCCTCAACAGGAGGGCAATTAATGCCACCTGTAATGGGAGCAGCTGCATTTTTAATGTCTGATATGACAGGTATTTCATATTATGAGATTGCAAGAGCAGCACTTTTGCCAGCTATTTTATATTATATAGTACTCTTTTCAGTAGTGCATTTAGAAGCTTTAAAAAGAAACATTCCAATAATTGACAGCAAGGATATCCCATCTATTTGGGAAACGCTCAAATATGGCGGCCACTTACTTCTATCTTTACCAGTGTTTATTTATATGATGTTTGATGGTTATTCGGTGATGTATGCATCTATTTGGTCTTTGATGATGGCAGTTGCTCTCAGCTACTTAAGAAGGTCATCATGGTTGACCCCAAGTAAAATATTGCGAACGATTGAAAATGGTGTTGACGCGGTTATTCCAGTTGCAACAGCATGCGCTTGTGCAGGTATTATCATAGGAATTATAACTCTCACTGGACTTGGTTTAAAATTTTCTTCACTGGTAATTTCTTTATCTGGGGGAAATATTTTTCTTGCGCTGGTTTTGACAATGATTTCCTCTTTGATTTTGGGAATGGGATTACCAACTGCAGCAGCATATATTCTAGTGGCTACATTGGCTGCTCCAGCATTAGAGCAGCTCGGAATTAACCAATTAGCTGCGCATCTTTTTGTATTTTACTCTGCTATGCTTTCTTCAATAACGCCGCCCGTAGCTTTAGCAGCGTATGCAGCCTCAGGATTAGCGAATGCAAATCCTTTCAAAATCGCGATAATTTCGTGTCAATTTGGAATTGCTGCATTTATAATTCCATATTTTTTTGCATTCAATCCTGTGTTAATAGGGATAGATGCATCCATTCAAATGATTTTACTAGCGGCAATTTCTGCAATTTTTGGATCTTTGTCTCTTTCAATTTGTATCCAAGGATGGTTAATGTCAAAATTACTATTAATAGAGAGACTTGGTTATATTATTGTAACTTTTTGTCTTTTAAGTGTTTCATTTACAACTGATATAATAGGTTTCGTACTATTAATTGTGTTGGTGTTATTTCATTATTTAGTTAGGAATTCTAAAAGGCAAATAGCATGAAGACTGTATTTGTTTTATTGGATTCTCTTAATAGAAATGCACTTCAAGCTTATTCAAAAGAAACGAATATTAGAACACCCAACTTTAAAAGGTTTCAGGAAAAATGTATTACATTTGATAACCATTATGTAGGAAGCTTGCCATGCATTCCTGCGAGAAGGGATTTGCATACGGGTAGAGTAAACTTTCTTCATAGGAGTTGGGGACCATTAGAACCATTTGATGACTCATTTCCTGAACTGATGAAAAAAAACAATATTTATACACATATAATAACCGACCATCATCATTATTTTGCTGATGGTGGTGCGACTTATCACCAAAGGTATTCTTCCTGGGAGTTGGTCAGAGGACAAGCTATAGACCGTTGGAAAGCAGAAGTTAATCCAGATATGGAATTATTGAAAAAAGAGTATCATAAAACCCAACATCATCGAAAAAACTATATGATTAATAGACAATATATGATCAAAGAAGAAGAATACTGTACGCCCCAAGTTTTTTCACATGCAGAAGAATTTTTAACTAACAACAAAGATACTGAACATTGGTTGTTGCAAATCGAGTGTTTTGACCCTCATGAACCCTTTCATGCACCCAAAAGGTTTCGTGACCTTTATCCTACTGACTATAACGGGCCAATATTAGATTGGCCTATTTATGATCGAGTAAAAGAAACCAAAGAAGAAATTTCTGAAATTAAAGCCAATTATGCTTCATTAGTT
>CAZCWO010000039.1:0-14931 GCA_964502335.1 uncultured Rhodobacterales bacterium
GTTGACACATTTAATGGAACACTTAAACTGTTGGTATCGCTTATATGTGAGTGATGATGGTACTGTGATAAGGCATAGAACTACTTCTCAGCCGCACCAAATATCCTTTATAAATTAACAACTTAACTTTTATATTAAGAATATATACCTTTAACTACAATGATGCATTAAAGCACAAAAGGAACTAATATGACAGTTGTTAACATTAAAAGACACATAAATTACACGCAATCAAATGCAGAAATGCATTATTCAGATAAGCAAAAAATTTGGGAAAGATATTAAATTTTACAAATTAAATATCTTTATTGATAATATAAGGATAATTTATGTTGAGTTGAGTTAGGGTTAACAAAACTTTAAGCTATTTATACATGCTGAGATCTACAGCTGGACCCGAAAATGCATGAAAATCTTCACCGTCGTCGTAAGGCTTAACATAAGGGCTTAAAACATCTATTAACCTAACATCTCGATTTAGCACTTCCAAAAAATCTTCAACGCTTTTCCAAACAATTACTGCAGCATATTCACCTTCACCAAGATTAACTATTCGTTTATCTATAGCGCCATCTAAGGTTTTGTATTGCTTGGCGGCTAACTCAAAGATGGTTTCTTCACAACCGTCCTTTGGTACAAAGCGAATACAATTAACCATTGTCATTATATTTCTCCCATGAAAATATAGAAAATAGCATATGGAAGAAAAAATAACCAGCTCAGTAAATAATGAGCAAAGTATTAAAAGCTCCAGGTTTAAGTGATTGAAATTGATTTATACTCTTTTAATGGATGACAAAGGGTATACTCGATGGCATGATAAATTTAGGGCATGATTTTTAGAAATATTTTAATGTAAGTAATACTGTGTAAATTTATGAAAGTACATATTATTGGAGGAGGCATTATCGGTTTAAGTGTTGCATATCATTTAAGTGAATATTGTAATGTCAAAGTATATGAAAAAGATATTAGCTATAATCTAAGTAGTTTCGCTCGTAGTTGCGGAGGCTTTAGAAGCCAGTTTTTCAGCTCTATTAACGTTGATTTGAGTAAATATAGTATAGATTTTATAAAAAATAAAACAGATGTAAATTTTATTGACAATGGGTATTTGATGCTTTTTGGAAACAACCAAAAACAGGACCATGATCAAAGTATTGAAACTCAAAAACTCCATGGAGCTACAACAATTAGTTTAAGTCCTGAGAAGATTAAAAAACATTTTCCTGATTTATATGTTGATGATTTGTATAGAGGGTGCATCACCACTGATGGATCAGAGGGATGGCTTGACCCAGTGTTATTACATTATTGGTTTAAAAATAAAGCTATTCAGAAAGATGTTGAAATTATTTATCAAGATGGACTGAATATAGATCATAGTTCAGCAGATTATATAGTTATTGCTTCAGGTTGCTGGTCTAATGAAGTTGCTAAATCTTTTAATATTGATATTCCAGTTAAAGGACATAAGCATACAGTTTTTAACGTTTCTACTGAAGCAAAACAAATTAAGACCTTACCATTAGTTGCTGACTTAATAACAGGTATATATTTGCGCCCAGAAGGTGATGGATACATCGCAGGATATGACGGTAATGGGGAATGGAACAGTGATAATTTAGAACCAAATTACAATAGTTGGAATGAAATTTGGGAGCATTTGTTCTTTAGGTTCCCAAAAATATTTGATAAGGCAAAAATGGAAGGTGCTTGGGCTGGGTATTATGATGCTTCTATTATTGATAACAATGCAATCATTGATTGTATAGACAATATATATTTTGCAACTGGTTTTACTGGAAGAGGTTTAATGCATAGTCCAGCAGTTGGTTTAATCATTAAGCAATTAATCCTAAAAAAGAAATTAGCTTTTGACATTGAACCATACAAACTTAAAAGGAAACCTGATTTTGAAAAATACGTAATTTAGGCTAATATGTAATTAGTATATGGTTTGAAACTAATTGCTATAAAGGTTGGACCTTATTATAGGCTTATGTATTCTCTCAATAATTTAGCTTCAGACTGATACTTTTCTAGAAGTCTATTAACGACATCACCAATTGAAACCATTCCTATTGGCTCTTTGTTTTTCACAATTGGAATATGTCTTATTTTGTTTTTGGTCATTATTACCATCAACTCATCGGAGCGTGTTTCAATTCCACAAAATATAACTGATTTAGTCATCAATGATTTTGCTGTTTTGTGAAAGAAATCTTCATCTTTTTCTTTTAAAATATTTTGAATGATATCTCTTTCAGACACTATACCTGCCAGATGTTTTTTAGAGTTAAGAACTGGCAACGCGCCAATGTTATGTTCAGTAAGAATATTAATTATATTAGTGACACTATCACTTTCGCTAATAGTAAAACATTTTCTATTTAATAATTTTTTAACTAAACTTTCAGACATTTATAACTCCTGTGAATTAGAAATATCAATTTAAATTTTATTTAGTCTTTTTTTATTTATTTAATATACCATGGATTGAAAATATTTCAAAGTTTGGTGCTTTTAAATTATTCTCTTGGAAAGAAAGGAAGTTAAATAATCATAATAAATTTTTAATTTTATACTTCAATACTCTTAATGTTTACAGCGGATGTTCTGCCTTTATTTTTTGCTATATTATAACTTACTTTTTGGCCTTCAATTAAAATCCTTATATTCGAGTTTTCAAGAGCACTAGAATGCACAAAGATATCTTTAGTTTCATCTTCTGGTGTAATAAATCCATACCCTTTATTGGGATTGAACCACTTAACTGTTCCAATATTTGACATTATTATTTCCTTTTAATTAATTAATATAGCATAATAATTTATTTTTGAATTTAATTTATTTTTTTTTAATGATTAAGATAAATGTTTTTCAAAATTAATTAAAAATTTCTGGTTTAAAGGTAAACAACAATCACATAAAAACCAATAATTAAAGCTTATGAATAAAGAAATCAAAGACATTGAAAAAATAAAAAAAACTATAATTAGTAAAAATAAAACATTAATTATTGCCGTTAATAATAAAATAACTTATCCAGAAATAGGGTACGCTCCCTACGTTTTTTTGAATAAAAATTTCTATATTTTTTCTAGTGAACTTTCCCCTCATATTAAACATCTTTTATACAATAAAAAGGGAACGTTTATGATCATTGAAGATGAGTGTAAAGCTAAAAATATATGGGCTAGAATTAGAATAAAATTTGAAGCTAAAATAACAGTAGTGGATAGGAATGAAAATAAATTTAATAAGATTTGCAAGCAGATTCAAAATCTTCATGGTAAAACTTTAAATTTAATTAAACAATTTAATGATTTCCATCTTATTAAAATCACTCCAATAAAAGGTAGCATTATCACCGGCTTTGGAAATGCTTTTATATTACATGGTATTTCCTTAGAAGTTAAAAATAAAATTAAACCTTAAATTTATTTAATTCAAAATTAATCTTTCTGTTATTATTAAAACAAAAAAATACCTACAAATAGTCCAAAAATAATTCCTTCAACGTAACTAATCCAGAGCATCGAATAATTTGAAAGATTAAATTGTTTTTGGAATTTAAGTATTAAATCTACATGAAACTGTCTAAACATAATTTATAACCTTAAATATTGATATAAATTTTTACTCTTTTATTTGGAAGCAACAATATAAAAAATTTTGATAGTTTCCCGATGGTGTTGAATGGTTATTATATTGATGATCAATTAATCTAAAATTTTTTCCAAGTTCTGAAAGTAGGGATTTTTCACTATATTGTTGAATAGGTAATCCACTACATTTGTTTGGTCCTTCCAATGAAAATGTTGAAATTATTACATACCCTTTTTGGCTAACACTCTTTAGTATTTGCTTTTTATATTTTTCTCTTTCATCTGTTCTGGTAAGAAAATGAAAAACTGCTCTGTCATGCCAAACTTTATAATTTTTTTGAGGTAATTTTACATTGGTAATGTTTCCAATAATCCATTTAATTGTTTTAATGTTTTGAATACTATGCCTTTTAGAAATATTTATTGCATTTAATGAAATGTCATTAACTGTAACATCTCTAAAACCAATATTGATAAGTGAGTTAGCTAAATATGAAGCTCCACCGCCAATATCAATAATTGGTGAAGATTTATCCAGATTTAAATTTTGTATAAAAGTTTTGGATTTGGTTGGATTCTCTTGGTACCAACTTACTTTTTTAAAATCGTTTAATTTATAAATGGATTCCCAGTGAACTTTTTTATTTTCCATTACATTCCTTAAATCATAAAATAAGTATTTAAAATTTAAATCTAAATCATATGAAATAAAATTCTTAATTTATCAATTTTTTTCCAAGAAAAAGGCCAATTAACATGGATATAGTAAAAATAATACTTGGAAAAAAATTACTGCTAAGTATAGCAATGCTTGGTCCAGGGCAGAGTCCTCCGATACCCCAACCAATACCAAATATAGTCGATCCTCCAATAAGCTTGAAATCAATCTTTTTATATATTGGAAGATAAAAGTTTTCTTCATGAATAGGCTTAGGCCTTTTAAAAGTTAACCTAAATCCAAAAATAGTAATTAATATACCTCCAATCATTACAAAAGCTAATGATGGGTCCCAGTTTCTAGAAATATCTAAAAATGAATGCACTTTATATGGGTTAAGCATTCCTGAAAGCGTTAAACCAAATCCAAAAATAAGACCAGATAAACATGTAAAGAGATATCTCATGGTTATGAATTACCCTAGAAAATAAACTGTTAAAATGCCTGAACTAACAAATGTTATAGTTGCAATTAATGATCTAAATGAAAATCTAGACAGGCCACAAATGCCATGACCTGAGGTGCAACCATTGCCAATAGATGTTCCAATTCCAACCAACAAACCAGCTAAAACGAGCATTGAAGGGTTTGCAACACTTACAGAATTAAAATCACCTAAAAAATTAATATATAAGATTGGGCCGATTAATAAGAAAATAAAAAATAATATTAAATTATATGTATGATTATTATTTTTTTCAAAAAATATATTAGTTAATAATCCAGAAACACCCATAATTTTTCCACTTGAAAGCATCAATAATATTGCTGAACAACCAATTAATATGCCTCCCGCAAAAGACTCAATAGGTGTAAAATTAACCCAATTAATATTTATCATTTAAATGCCACCGCCCTCAAAGAATTTACATTTCATTTAAGGAAAATAATTTTTTAGTGATTTTATCATCATATTAATTTATATATTATGCAATTTATTTAATTATTAAAGTTTGATTTGATGGAAAATATAGTGGGGACTTCTTTTCAAAAAGAAGTTTGGCAAGAAATAAAAAAAATACCTAAAGGTGAGACTAGAACTTACAAAGATATAGCTATTGCTATTAATAAACCTAATTCTTCTAGGGCTGTAGCCAATGCTTGTGGAAAGAACCCATTACTTATTACTATTCCTTGTCATCGTGTTATACGTTCTGATGGTAATCTAGGAGGTTATAGTGGGAAGGGAGGCATTCAAAAAAAACTTAAACTTCTTATCGAAGAAAACGCTTTAAAAAAATAATCAAATTCTTATCAACATCTTGAGCTACAATAACTCCAGTTATTACTATTAAAAATGATAAAATCGTAATTACAGTTAACGTTTCACTTAAAAACATTATTCCAAATGAGCACGTTGCTAATGGAACTAAGTAACCATTTATTGAAGTAAATACTGCTCCTGCTCTTCTAACAAGTATTACTCTTAATAATTGACCTATAAACGTACTGAAAACACCAACTATAATTAGACTAATTAATGGTTTAGCTGGTGGAATTGTTCCTGGTTGAAATAAAATAAATATGGGAAGTACAAATAAAGAACTAATGAAAAAGGCCCCCGAACTAAATGAAATTGGGTGACATTTTGGCATTTTCTGAATAATTATTCCTCCGCCGGCAAGACAAATACTAATGGTTATGCAGAGTATGGAAGCAACTAGTTCTTTGAAATTAACAATATTAAAGTTTTGAGGTTCTGATAAAATTACTAATCCTACTATTCCAATAAAAAAACCAATCCATTTTTTTATTGAGATGAATTCTTTTAAAAAAATTCGAGCCAAAAGTAATACAAAAATTGGAATAGAAGACAAGTAGATAGCAAGTTCACTGGTACTTATATATTTTAAGGCGATTGGAACCATCAAGAATGGCAAAGCAATTGAAAGCAATCCATAAGCCCCACAAGATATCCAAACAATAAAAGTTTTTGGAAGTTTTTCTCCTGAAATAAAACAAAAAATTATTGAAGCAAGACCTGCAATGATAACTCTTCCTGAGCCTGAAGACATTGGATCAAAACTTGACAATGACCAAATAATAAACATTGGCCCTGACCCAAAACTTATCATAAGCATCATAAGAATAAATATATTTAAAAAATTAAAATTTTTTATTTTGAGTGTCCTGGTTAAAGGTGTATTAAATTTAGTTTCTATGGATTTTACAGGTATAATAGAGTGAATTATAAAATATTAAAATATATTAATATAATATTAATTTTAACTGTTTTCTTATTTCCTAAAAATATTTATTCGCATGATTATTATTTAGGCAAATTAACTATCGATCATCCATATATTGCTCAACCCATGCCCGGCATGAAGGCAGCTGCTGGGTATTTAGTCATTAAAAACAAAGGCAATGAAAGTGAGTATTTAATTAATTTAGAAAGTTTGTTTTCACAAAATATTGAATTACACGAGATGACTATGATTGGAGAAGTGATGAAAATGAAAAAACTAAGCAATGGCATTGAAATCCCTCCTGGAAAGGAAATAGAGTTAAAGCCGGGTGGCTTACATATTATGTTTAAAGATCTTAACAAAGAACTTCTTTCTGGTAGTAAGGAAAAAGTTATTTTGCACTTCAAGAACACTGGCAAAATCATTGTCAGTTTTGAAATCTCTGACATTAAAAAACATTCTCATTAATGAATGAAATTGAGTATTATTTTTTAAATTTATTTTCTATTAACTCGCCATCAACTAAATAAGTAATATTCCAAATATTATTTTCACACCAAATTTTAAAATCTTCCTTATCTTTATTTTCTTTTTTCAAAACGTTTATAATTTCAGATCTTTCTTTTTTTTCGTTAGCTAGTACTAACACTCTATTTTTTAAGCTCTCTAATTCTTCTTTACTGTCATCATTGATGTCTTCCTCAGTGTTAACTAAATCATTATTGTGTAATTTTTTTAATGTATTTTCAATATCTTCAGTTAATTCTATGATTTGTGTTTTATGTAAATACTTGCAAATTTTTTCATATTGTCCTGATTTATTGAATACTGAATCAATGTCCTCATGTTTTTGAGATAAATTAATACCTTCATCAGAAAATATATCTAAATTAAGTCTTTTGTATTCTTCTTCCAGGATGGTAATAATTTTTTTTAACCATTTTTGATGTTTCCCATACTCTTGAAGACTTGTTGCAATATTTATAGTTTCTTCTGAAACGGGATTTTCTAATCTTATCGTTTTATAATGTTCATATTGTTGATTTTTTAATTCTTTTTCTCCGGAAATTCTCCATTTTTTTTGTTCAGATCTTTTTATGTATAAAAAGATACCAATTCCAAACACTACACTTAAAAGTATAATTAAAATTCCCATAAATTATTAAATATAAGTTGTTTATTTTAAATCAATATATTTTTAAATAACGAAAAAATTATTTTTTTTGTTTGGCAAAGCAATTAGTTATTTTATTTTAAAAATCGCAAAAAATATATATGATCAATTAAATTAAATAAAAAATCTTCTTTTATGAAATATAAAATAATATTTATATTACTCATTTTTTTAATTCCTATCACAAGTTTTTCTTTTGATTCAAAGCAATTAGTTAGATTTAAAGTGATAAGAATATGTAAAAATTGTGATTTGTCTGCGTCTAATTTATCTCAGGAGGATTTAAATGATTCTATTATTTCTAATACAAATTTTAAAAACTCAGATTTACAAAAAATTAACTTTGAAAATTCACAATTAAGGAATGTAGATTTTAATGGCAGCAATTTATCTGGTGTAAATTTCTTTGATAGTTTTTTGTCTAAGATTGATTTTTCAAATTCAAATTTAGCATATTCTAATTTTCAAAATATTAATGGAAATAATCTAGTTTTTTCAAATTCTAATTTGATGAGCTCAAATATATCTGCTGCAAAATTTAAAAATAGCCAATTTATAAATAGTAATATGAAAAATTCTAACTTTATGAATTCTGAATTTTCTGAAACATTATTTGAGAAAATTAATTTGATGGAGGAAAACATTGAATCTGTCAAATTTTTAGATTCAAATATGGAATTAATTAATTTTGAACTTTCAACACTTAAAAATATTCTAATAAGTGACTCGAATTTAAGAGGGGCAAATTTTAAATCTGTTAATTTATCAGATGTTTCTATATTCAATAGCGACTTGGAGGGTGCCGTTTTAACAAATTCAAGATTTAAAAACTCAAGTCTTGTTAGAGTAAATCTAAAAGGTGCAAATTTAGAAAATGCAGATTTGAGTGGTGTGGATTTAACAAACTCTAACCTAGAAGAAACAAACTTAATTAACACTAATTTATCAGGTGCAAAATTTTGTAACACTAAAATGCCTTCAGGTCTAAAAAATAATGATTGTTAATGAAGATAACATTAATAGAGTGATTAATTTTTGGTTTAAAGAATGTAAACCTAGCGACTGGTTTAAAAAAGATGCAAACTTTGATTTGTCAATAAAAAATAAGTTTTCAAAATTAGTAAATCTAGCTTTAAATGATAAATTGAATGATTGGGAAAACACAAAAGAAGGTTCCCTTGCACTAATTATTCTCCTTGATCAGTTTACCAGAAACATCTTCAGGGGAAATGCTAAATCTTTTTCTGGAGATGTTAATGCATTGAAAATTACTTTAAAATCCATAGAAAGAAAATATTTAGAAAATTTTGATATAAATAGCAGGCAGTTTCTTCTGGTTCCTATGATGCACAGTGAAGATCTTGAAATACAAAACAAATCCTTGCCTTTATTTAAAAAATATACCAATCAAAAGGTCTATGAATTTGCAATAAAACACAGAGATATTATATCTCAATTTGGAAGGTTTCCTCATAGAAACAAGACACTGAAAAGAAAGTCCACTTCAAAGGAAATTGAGTTTTTAAAGCAACCTGGATCTTCATTTTAACAATGATTGAAAAGTTTATATGAAAAATAAAACCCCACAATTTGCAAGCAAACGTTTAGAACTAATTCATAATAAAATGCAATCTTTATGTGATGAAGGGTTTTATAGGGATTTGGCTTGGGAGGTTGGGACAGTTGATAAAGATAGTAAGCAAATTATTTTCCAAGGTTTTGTTGGTCAGTCAGGATTAAGGGCAAATAATAATTCTCTCTGGAGAATATACTCTATGACTAAACCATTAGTAAGTGTAGTTGCACTAAAATTAATAGAAGATGGAAAATTAAGACTTTTTGAGCATGTAGCAAGATTTCTACCGCAATTTAAAATTTCTAAAATATTAATACAAAAAAACAACCAAGAACAATTTTTACCTTCTACAACTCCAATGAATGTTTTCCACCTTTTAACACATACATCAGGCTTAAGTTATGGATTTTGGCCTGATCCTGTTGCGAATATATATAGGAAAGAAGGCGTTTTATTAGACGCTACGGTTTCACTGGAAGAAGAAGCAAAAAGAATATCAACATTACCTTTGCTTTTTAATTCAGGGAGTGATTGGAATTACTCTGTTTCTACTGATATTTTAGCATATATTTTGGAGTGTGTAACGGATATGCCATTAAATGATATTCTGCAAAAATATTTATTTAATAAATTAGGAATGTCAAATATTGGTTTTGAAGTATCTAAAAATAATATCAAGCATATTCTTCCTTGTTATGGTGGAGAAGACATTTTAGGAGACAAATTAATAGAAAGAAATATTGATATTTTTTCCAGCAAACCATCTTTAACCAAAGTAGATCATTTTAATTCGTATCCAGAGAATAGTAATAATCAATTCCGAAGGGGTGGCCACGGTTTAATCTCTTCATTAGAAGATTACGCTTTGTTTGCTTCCAATATGTTAAATAATGGGAAAGGTATTTTATCTCGGAAAAGTATGGAGTTAATGCTTACTGACCATACTTCAGAAAAAATGAAACCATTGGGTATGAGTAATTTATTTAAACCTTCACCAGGTTTAAATGGAGATGGCTTTGGATTGGGTTTTAAAATTCGAGGAATAGGGTCAAGTTCTTTATTATTTGGTTCGGTTGGTGAGTTTGGTTGGGGGGGCGCAGCAGAGACATTATTTTTTATTGATCCTGTTGAAAATTTTTATGCTGTATTTATGGCCCAAAACCTCGATCAACCAGGAGCTTCAGCTTTATTTAAGCAGTTGGTTTATTCATCTTTAAGATAGCTTGAGTAATAATTAATTTCATTTAAAATTTCATATATCACTAAAACAGTTATTGATTAAAAAAAACTTATGAAAAATCCAACCTTTAGAAATAACTTTGCATGTTTTTCCGCAATGTTTTTATGGGCAATAGGTTTTCCAGCAGTTGAAGTGCTACTGGAGAGCTGGGGTTCATTAACTTTGGTCTTTTTAAGGTTTTTCATTACAGCAATAATTTTATTTCCATTTTGGTTCATTATCGAAGGAGCAAAAGCATTTAAAAACCTACCATTATTTCAAGCCTTGATCATAGGGTTTTTTGGATGGGGTATCGGAGCTATACTTTTATTAATAGGACAGAAATTGTCTGACCCTGTTACTCCAACTATATGCGCTGCAATGATGCCAATTTTTGGTGCAATTGTAGAAGTTATTTTTGACAAAAGACAGTTGAAATTGAATTTAATTATAGGAATCTTGTTTGCAATTATTGGAGGTTACCTGGCAACAGGTGTTAATATTTCAGATGGTGATTTTGGTTCTGGTGCAATAATATGTATAATTTCAGTAATATTGTTTGCATGGTGTACTAGAGCTTCAACAAAAGGTCTCCAAAGTCTTTCTTATATAGGGCAAACCACATTAACCATGACTGGTGGAATGATTGCTTCGTTAGTTATTTGTTTATGCTCTTTGATGCTTAACTTTGGAGAGATAAGCGTTGGTCATTTAGACCAATATCATTTAAGCTTGTTATTTATTTTTATATTAGTTTCACAAACAATTTCTCAAACAGTTTGGATTTGGGGCTCTGGCAAATTAGGTGTTTTGCTTGCTTCGTTCCATTCAAATGCTGTACCTTTTTACGTTATGATAATTATGGTAATTTTATTTGGTGAGAATTGGAATTGGCTTCAAGCAATAGGCGCTCTTATAGTTGGATTAGGAGTTATCATTGCCCAGAATGAAAAATGGGGTGATTTGTTTAAACAAATAAAATAGTTTAAAATTAGAATTTAGTTTAATATAATTTTACTATGATTAATCAACAAGAAATCGACTTTTTTTCAAAACATGGATCTGTCATTTTACGAGGATATTTTTCTGATTGGGTGGCTAAACTCCGAAATGGTGTAGACAAGTTAATGCTTAATCCGAGCCCTCGTGAGAGATCTTATGAACCTAAAGATGGATCAGCACCTTTTTTTCAAGATCTATGCAATTGGCAAAGAATAGACGAATTCAGAGATTTTATTTTTAATTCAAGGGCTGGAGAAATAGCATCGAATCTTATGTGCTCAGATACTTCCAGATTTTTTCATGACCATGTTTTAGTGAAGGAGCCAGGTTCTTCTATTGTCACTCCATGGCATCAAGACCAGCCATATTACTGTACTAATGGGTTTCAGACAGTCAGTTTTTGGATACCGCTTGATAGCATAAGTTTAGATACATCATTAAATTGCATATCAGGATCTCATGAATGGGGAAAATTACATAAACCTAAGAGATTTGACGGCACTGATCTTTTCGAAAATGATGATAAAGAAGAAGTTCCAGATATTGATAATAATAGGGATAAGTATGAAATACTTTCTTGGGCGATGGAGCCAGGAGATGCTGTAGCTTTTCATTTTAGAACCTTGCATGGCGCAGCAGCAAATAAAGGAAGAATTTCGAGGAGAAGAGTTTTTTCAGCACGATGGGTTGGTGATGATGCAATTTTTGTTGATAGAAAAGGTAAGGGATCCCCACCTTTTGACCACTTAACCCTAAAGGATGGAGATCAATTAACTGGAGAAGACTTTCCGATCATCTATAAGGTAAAATAAATTATATCTTTATATCTTTTCTTATAATGTCTATTTTAATTATATTTAATTAAAATAGGTGCCCATAAAATGAAATTCAAAGATTGGTATGACAGGTCCTCTGCAGCAGAAAAAGGAGGCCTTGATCAAGAAGGGTTTATTAGAACATCTGACAGGTTTGTTACATTAGCAAACACTTTAAACAGAAAGGTAATTGCTTCAGATATACAGTATACCATGTTGTTTGCTTCTTCGAGATACTCAGCACATGTCGGAAAGAATATTATGGAAGTAGAAAATCAAGAAGATTATATTAACCATCTTGTAAATCAATACAGGGACATGCTTCGTGAAAATTTTGCTGATCCAGCTGTTTAGTAAACATACATTGACTGTGTGTACTTGGATAAGCTTATTTTCAATTCTTTTGATGTCTTTAATGATTACAAATGTTTTAGCTAGTGAAAATATTTCATCCCAAAGTGCTTTAAGAGGGCTGGAGATTGCTCAGAAACATTGCAGTAGGTGCCATGTAGTGAGTGAAAATAACAGATTTAACAGCATTGAAACAACGCCCTCCTTTTTTGGATTAAGGGCTATGAAAGATTGGAGGGAAAGGTTTAATGAATTTTTTGTTCGACCACCGCATCCTGCTTTGGTGAATGTTATAGATGTCACTGAAAGATCTAAGAAACTACCTGCTTTTGTAAGTGAAATTGATTTAACACTTGATCAAATAGAAGATTTAATTAGTTATGTAGAAAAATTAAAAAAGAAAGATTTAAATTAACTCAACTTAAGGAATAAACTATGTCTAATGAAGAATTTACTATATCGATTAGAAAATTTTTAAAACATTTGGGAGTTACGGGCCATCAGATTGTAGAAGATGAAATTAGAGAAGCAGTAAAGAATGGCAAGATTAAAACTGGATCTAAAATTTCTGTTTCAGCAGAAATTAAAATTGTGGAATTAAACGTCTCTCATAAACTTAATGGTTCACTCGTCGCACCAGACTAAAATGAAGAACATTACGAAAGCTCAAATTATTGAAATTTTATCAACGATAGATGATCTATCTAGGGGGAAAGATATATACAACTCCGGGATAGTAACTGATATATCTATAAAAGATAACAACGTTCAAGTAACTCTTGAAGTTGAGAGTCATAGAGCTAAAGCATTTGAAGTCATTCGTAGTCAGGTTGAAAAGGCTATTAATGGCTTTCCTAATGTTTCAAGTTGTATAGTTATATTGACTGCTCATTCTGTGCAAAACTCATCACAAAATTCTAATAATCCAAGAAATGAGAATGAAAATAAAAAATCAATAGTTTTAGAAAGTAATGTAAAAACATTTATAGCTTTAGCGTCGGGAAAGGGGGGAGTAGGGAAGTCTACCACCGCAGTTAATCTTGCAGTTTCAATGGGGTTAGAAGGATTTAAAGTCGGATTACTGGATGCTGACATTTATGGACCTTCTCAGCCAAGAATGCTAGGTATTTCTGGTCGACCGCGAGCTATTCACGGGGATATGGTGGCTCCAATGAATAATCATGGTATTTCAATGATGTCTATGGGGTTATTAGTTCCTGACGAAACCGCTATGGTTTGGCGTGGCCCCATGGTTCAATCTGCTTTAACTCAAATGTTAAACAATGTTTTGTGGGGCAATCTAGATGTTATGATAGTCGATTTACCACCAGGAACTGGAGACGTTCAGATTTCATTAGCGCAGCAAGTAAATTTATCTGGGGCAGTTATAGTTTCTACACCCCAAGATATTGCCTTATTAGATGTGGTGAAGGCGATGAACATGTTTGATAAAGCAGGAGTTAAAGTTGCTGGCATGGTTCAAAATATGTCATATTGGAAATGCCCGGACTGTGGAAGACTTGACCATGTTTTTGGGCGAGATGGTGTTTCATTGGAAGCTTCAAAAAGAAAATTGCCACTTTTAGGGGAAGTGCCTCTTAATATAGAAATCAGGGAAGCTTCAGATTCTGGTACGCCAATAGTTGTTTCTAGCCCTAAGTCTTTACAAGCAAATGCTTATCGTGAAATATCTCAAAGGCTTATTGAAATTTTTAAAATCGAAAAAGGGAGTTAGCAATCATTTTAATAGGTAAAAAATATGTCTGAGTTTTATGAATTTGACCCGCCTAAGGAAGGGGATGAGCCTCAACTTCCGCCATTATTTAATAGTCAGTCAGTTTTAAAGGGGCAAGACCCTTTTGACAAAGCAGTTTCATCTGCTAACGCTGGGGATGTAGGCACGGTCTTTTATTCAATGAATGATGATAACGGTATGCTTAGCATTGCAGTTACTTTAGGTCCTGAGGTGATTAAATCTAGAGCATTGCAGGTTCATTATTTAATGATGTTAGGCTTAAGTGATGCTTTGGGAGCTTTAGTGCCTCCAGAGATTGAAATAGCCCACCTTTGGCCAAATTTTATGTTTATGAATAGAGGACTTATGGGCAAAATTGTATTAATTGATTCTGGTGAAGCCCCTCAACAAATTCCATCTTGGATGGTTTCTGGTGTTCAGCTCAGGATGAAAGTAGAAGCCAAAAAATTCCATAAAACTATTGAAGCAACTTCATTTGAGGATGAGGGGGCTTCTTTTCTGTCGAACGTTAGAATTATTG
>CAZCWO010000040.1:0-14875 GCA_964502335.1 uncultured Rhodobacterales bacterium
ACAAAATGGATGTGTGGTCATGGAACATCAATGGGAGGAATTATTGTTGAAGGTGGTAAATTTGATTGGCAACAAAATGACAAATTTCCAACCATGACAGAATCCTATCCAGGGTATCATGGACTTTCATTTGCTGAAGAATTTGGTCCAGTTGCCTTTACAATGAGAGCAAGGGCGGAAGGCATGAGAGACATGGGGCCGTGTATGAGTCCTACGAACGCATTTAATATCCTTCAGGGGATTGAAACACTCTCAGTAAGAATGGATAAGCATTTGTCTAATGCTAAGACTATGCTTGAGTACTTGACTAATCATGAAGGTGTGGCTTGGGTAGCACACCCGGATTTGCCAGACCATCCAGATCATAAGATTGCAAAGCAGATCTTACCAAAGGGAGCAGGCTCTATGATTGCTTTCGGAGTTAAAGGAGGAAGAAAAGCAGGCGAAGCATTTATTGATGCTGTTAAATTAGCTTCAAATCTTGCAAATGTAGGCGATTCTAAAACTCTTGTCATTCATCCAGCTTCTACTACTCATGCTCAGATGGATGCTGAAACAATGAAGCATGCAGGTTTGACGGAAGACATGATTAGATTTTCAGTTGGAATTGAGGATGTGCAAGACATTATGAATGATTTTAATAATGGTTTTAGGGCTGCGAAAAGATCACAGTTATTGGCTGCAGAATGAAATTTCAAGTAAATAATAAAGAAGTTTTTGCTTCTACTGGTGGTCAACCTTTTGATAAGAACAAGCCACTTCTAATCTTTGTTCATGGCAGCGGACTAAGTCATATAACTTGGGTTTTGCAAACTCGTTATTTTGCTTTTCATGGCTACAGCGTTTTAGCAATCGATTTACCCGGCCATGGCGCTTCTGAAGGTCCTCCACTTAAATCAATTGAAGACATGGCCGACTGGATTTCTGACGTTATCGATTCAGTTGGTTATGAAGAAGCATCTCTAGTAGGACATTCTCAAGGCTGCCTAGTTCTTTTAGAATGTGCATCACGATATCCTAATAAAATAAAATCATTAAGTTTGATGGGGGGAGCTGGAGCTATTCCAATGAACCCAGAACTTTTAAATCTTGCTGAAAAGGGAGATCCAAAAGCTGTTGAATTAATGATGGATTGGGCCCACGGTCCAGGAGGGCATTTTGGAGGCCATCCAGTGCCTGGTTTGCATCACATGAATTTAGGTGGAACTATTGTAAAAAATGGTTCTGTTAAAGTCTTAGGTGTTGATTTCAGAGCCTGCGATAACTACAAAAATGGTTTTGAAGCTGCAAAAAAAGTCAAATGTCCAACTATCAATATATTAGGAAATAGAGACAAAATGTGCCCTTTAAAAGAAGGAAAAAAACTTGCCCAAGCAATAGACGATTCAGAAGTAGTTATAATAGATAATTGCGGTCATATGATTTTACTTGAAGAAGCAGATCAGGCTTTAGCTGCTTTGAAAGGATTTATTAAAAGAAACCATCCTGTAAATTAGTTCGATTAATCTTTATTTTATGGAACAAAATATTCACAAAGTTGGAAGCATACCTTTTCAAGTTTTTAAAGATAAAGTTGCTATTCTTTTTGTTACCTCTCAAGTCCGAGGGCGTTGGATCTTACCAAAAGGCATTTTGGTTGACGGAGAAAGCCATGATGATGCATGCCATAGGGAGACATATAAGGAATCAGGTGTTAAAGGACGGATAATAAAAAATTTTCCTGTTACTAAGCGTATTACAAAATTAACTAATAAAGGGATCATTTCAACGCCGGTTACTTTTTACCCTTTGCTGGTACAAAGGCAAGATGATGATTGGCCCGACAAAACTAAAAGGCAAAGGCATTGGGCTCTTTTGAGAGATGTCCATAAGGTAGCTAGCAAAGAAGATTATATTAATGTCCTCAAAAATTTTGAAGAACTTAAACCGTGGAAATTAATTTAGAGATAACAAAATAAATCATACCAGCCATAAACGCTGAAGCAGGAACAGTGATTAGCCAAGCAGCAGCGATTGAATACAAGAATCTTCGCCTTACTAATCTTCTCTTTATTCTTCTATCGAGTTCAGCGAATGCTTCTTCCGCTGTATCGTTAAGTTGATGGCCAGGTCTAATTTTTTGCTTGTTGGGGTTTTCTAAAAATTCTCTAAGAAACCCTACGCCAAATATTGACCCTATAGCAATATGTGTTGAACTCACAGGCAATCCAAGGGTTGTCGCAATTAAGACGGTGATTGATGAGGAAATTGCCACACAGTAAGCTCGGGGAGCATTCAACCTTGTAATTTTTTGGCCAACTGTTTTGATTAATTTAGGACCAAAAAGTAAAAGACCAAATGAAATTCCTACGGCACCTACAAGCATAACCCAAAAAGGGATATTCACTTTAGAGGCTACTTGGTTTGCATCATTAAATGTTGAAACAATTGCTGCTAATGGTCCAACAGCATTAGCGACATCATTAGCACCATGTGCAAAGCACAGTAATGCAACACCAATAATCAAAGGAAAGTTAAACAGAGTGTAAATATCATTCTTCTCATTTTTAAGGTTTGCTAGTTGTTTCTTAACAAATGGCTTTGCAAGAAAATATGATATAGAAAACATTGCTATTGTATAACCAAAAACTTCTATTATTGAGGCCTTATATATTTTTTTAATGCCTTTAATAGTCATATAAGCTGTAATCGCCCCTGCCATTATAGCAATGAGTAAAGGTATCCATTTTTTTGCAGCATTAATTTTATCTTCTTTATTTAGAATATTAATTTTAATAAATAATAAAAATATTGCAGCTATAATGCCACCTAGAACGGGTGAAATTACCCAACTCGCTGCAATTTTCCCCATAGTAAACCAATTTACAACATTAATTCCTGCAGCAGCGAGACCTGCCCCTAATACCCCCCCAACAATGGAGTGAGTAGTTGAAACCGGAGAGTTTAAAATTGTTGCAAGATTTATCCATAAGGCTGCTGAAAGCAATGCACTCAACATTAAATACCTAAAATTGTTTACTGAAATTGAGCTATCTAACATTATTATGCCTTTTGACACTGTCTTAACGACATCACCTCCAGCCAGTAGAGCTCCAGAAGCTTCACAAATTGCTGCAATTAAAACAGCCGTTGTTATTGTTAAAACCTTTCCACCTACTGCTGGCCCCATATTATTGGCAACATCATTTGCTCCAATGTTGAGTGCCATATAACCACCAACAACAGCTGCGATTATTAAGATGAACCTATGTTCGATTTGATTGGAAATAAAAATTTCAACAAATAATCCAGTAAGAGTTAAAAACAATATAGCTATTGCTAAAAGCGTCCAATTTGATATTCTTAAAACAGACTGGGTTCTAGTGAAATCTAGTCTTCGGAGGTCATTAACGTAGCGATTTTCTAATTTAGGATTTTTCAATTTACTACTGTAGAAATTTTACCAGTTACGATTTTGACGATCCTATAACAGAGTTTGAATTTTATTGAAAGTATAAATTTTATACGAAAGTAAAAAGGTAAATTTGAAAAATATCTTTCTATTAAGACATGGCAAATCGAGTTGGGCAGATATTGAAAATTCTGATCATGATAGACCTCTTGCTAAGAGAGGGATAAGAGATGTTCCAGTCATGTCAAGGGTTATAAACTCTAAATGTGGCAAAATAGATATAGTAATAAGCTCATCATCAAAAAGAACATGTGAAACATTAGATTTATGTTTGCCTAACTTGTCTAACAAACCTAAGATAAAAATCTTAAATGAGCTATATTTAGCGCATAGTGAGACTTTATTAAAATTTATTAACGAAAACTTAACAGAAAACAAAAACTTACTTTTAATCGGCCATAATCCAGGTTTAAATGACTTTGTAAATGAAATAAATAACTCTGTTCCTTTTTCATTTCCTACATCCGCACTATGTCATCTAATTACAAATAAATCCGATAAACTTAAATTAGAATTTAGAGATTTTAATATAGATTCATTGACTCGACCAAAAGATATTTAGTTTAATCAGTTATGTTTTAAAAAGGGGCAATCAATGGGAAAATATGAAGATGCAGATGGTTGGATTGAGGCTGAACTAAATGAAACTTTAGACGAATTAATTGAGAATGAATTTAATCAGCCAACCCTAGATAAAGAAGTAAGAGAATATATTAAGAAAATCTATAAAGGCAAAAAACCTAAAGCACTCGACAATAGGGTTTATTTTAGAAACCTACTTAAATTACAGGGTGAGTTAATTAAACTTCAAGATTGGGTTGAGCGCACAGGTTCAAAAGTGCTTATTCTTTGTGAAGGAAGAGATACCGCTGGAAAGGGGGGTGTTATAAAAAGAATCACCCAAAGACTTAATCCCAGGGTTGCAAGAGTAGTGGCATTGCCAAAACCATCTGAAAGAGAACAAACACAGTGGTATTTTCAGAGATATGTTCCTCATTTGCCCGCAGGAGGAGAGATCGTTTTGTTTGATCGCTCTTGGTATAATAGAGCGGGTGTTGAAAAAGTTATGAAATTTGCCAGCAAAGATGAAGTTGAACAGTTTTACCGTGACGTTCCTGAATTTGAAAAAATGCTTATTCGTTCAGGAATAATACTTTTAAAGTATTGGTTCTCTATTACAGATGAAGAACAGCAATTAAGGTTTTTGATGAGAGTCAATGACCCTCTTAAACAATGGAAATTGTCTGAAATGGATTTACAATCTCGAATATATTGGGAGAAATATACTAAAGCCAAAGAAATGATGTTTAAAAGGACCAACACGAAAGAATCACCTTGGTATATTGTTGAGGGTAATGATAAAAAACGAGAAAGATTAAATTGCATTGCGCATATTTTATCTATGATACCATACAAAGAAATTGAACATAAAAAAGTTGAGTTACCAGAGAGAGTTTTTGATCCAGATTATGAAAGACAAACCCTGCCTGATGAGTTATACGTTCCAAAAAAATATTGATAATTTTTTGAAAGAAAGCATTGGAACATTCAATTAAAGATCAAGGCAAAGTTGCAGTAATTGATATCGGATCAAACTCTATAAGATTTGTAATTTTTGATCGATACGGAAGGTATCCTTATCCATTATTTAATGAAAGGATAACTTGTCGACTTGGAGAAGGTGTTCAGAAAACTAAAAAATTAAAACAAGATAGAATTGAGCAATCTCTTGAAACTCTTAAAAGGTTTTCAAAAATTATTAATATGGCTGAATTGGAAACTGTTCTTACCATAGGAACTGCAGCAGTAAGGCAAGCTGAAAATGCGGAAGAATTTATTAAACCTGCAGAAAGGTTATTAAAAAAAAACATTCGTGTTTTAAGCGGCGTCCAAGAAGCAGATTTGGTTGCTAAGGGCTTGATAGCAAATATTCCTCTGGCAAATGGAATAATCGCTGATCTTGGAGGAGGAAGTATTGAACTAGTTAGAGTTGAAAATGGAAAAAAAATTGAAAGCACCAGTCTTAATTACGGGCACCTTAGAGATATTAATGAAAAGAAATTTTCAAAAACTATAAGAGGTTTAAAATGGAAGAATGATTGTGAGAGTCAGTTTTTCTATGGAGTGGGAGGTAGTTTTAGAGCATTAGGTTTGGTCTATAAACAGAAAAATAAGTATCCTCTAGATATACTACATGGGTTAACCATTCCAACTAAAAAAGCAAATCGAATCTTAAACAAAATTATTAAAAAAGATGGCGACTTAAAGGGATTGCCTCAATCTAGAAAAGCAACAATGAGCAACGCTGCAAAAATCATGAAGATTGTTTTAAAGGATACAAAATCAAAAAATATTATTGTATGTGGGACGAGTGTTCGAGAAGGTGTTGTCTTACAGAATCTATCGATAAGAAACGTAAAACATGATCCATTGATTGCGACATGTGAAGAAATAGCAAAACAAAGTGAAAGATTTTTTGGCCTTGCAACTTCACTGGAAAGCCTTCTAAAGCCGATTATTACAGTTGGCGACAAAGAGGAATTGAATCGGTTGTTAAAGGCATCTTGTTTGATGGCTGATATTGCTTGGAATGAGCATACTAGTTCTAGAGGCATAATCGCTGCAGAAAAAATTTTATTATTACCCACTAATTCACTGACACATCGTGAGCGAGCATGGTTGGCAAAAACCCTTTTTCATAGGTATAATAGGCCAATTGACTTAGTGAAATTTCCTTTTAAGGTTTCGAAAATTTTATCTAAAGAGGACAATTATACATCTTTAGTGATTGGCCTTTCCTTGAGATTTGCCATGGCTGCATGTGCAGGTTTACCTGATTTGATAAAAAACTTGAAATTAGAGCTCGATGATAATTTTCTTAAAATTAGCTTCTTAGGGAATACTAAGACCCTATTAGTGGATCATGTTTATGAAAAATTAAATTTACTTGCTGCGAGGCTCGAAAGAGAGTTAGTAATTGAATTACTATAACTTGCTTCTTAATTTAGAAATGGTTTGTTTGTAGTTAGAGAAAATAAAATCTCGTTTTATATGTTTTCCATTTTTAACTAAAAGATTTCCAGTCGCCCATAGATTATCAATTAAGTTATAATTTGAAGCAAAAATCCAACTATCAAGGATTGTGTCTTGTGAAAGCCCAATTAGATCCATGCTCCTAGAGTTTAGTGAAATTAAATCAGCATAATAGCCTTCCTCTATTTTACCATTTTTTCTTTGAAGAGCTTGAGATCCACCTTTGAGGCAATTATCAAAAACTGCTCTGCCTGTTGATTTGTGAGATTGAGATATTACTGACCTTTTTTTATGCTTAAGTCTTTGCGTGTATTCAAATGTTTTTAATTCTTCAGCCAAGCTAATATTAATATTAGAATCCGTTCCAATACCAAAAATTCCTTTATTTTTAAAAAACTCCAGCCCATTAAATATACCATCTCCAAGGTTGGCTTCAGTTACTGGGCAGAGGCCCGCCACAGCTCCAGAAGCAGCTAAAGCCAATGTTTCATTTTCAGTCATTTGGGTACAATGGATAAGACACCAATTCTCATTGACATCTTGATTTTCTAATAACCACTCTACAGGTTTTAGTTTGTATGCCTCTTCAATTTCTTCAACTTCCTTAACTTGTTCTGCGACATGTATATGTATAGGCCCATCAATCAAACTAATCATTTTTTCAATGTTATAATCATTTACAGCTCTAAGAGAGTGCGCCGCCACACCAAGTGAAAAATTATCACTCTTTGAAGTCAGTTCCGTATTTTTCTCAATTAACCTAGCATAACTGTCAAATGTATTTTTAAATCTCAGTTGCCCCCCGATTAGATCTCTGCCATCACAACCGCCTCTTTCATAAAGGACTGGTAACAAACAAATATTTATTCCACTGTCTGATGATGCCTCTAAAACCTTCTCTGACAATTCGGCAATATTATTGTAATGATTTCCACCTATTTCATTGTGAATATAATGAAATTCACCTACGCAAGAATATCCAGCTTCCAACATTTCCATTTGGCTAAATGCAGTGATTGAATAAATATCTTCAGGGGTAAGGAGATCAAGAAACTTGTACATTAAATCTCTCCAAGTCCAAAAGCTATCATTGCCTCCTGGGCTTTGTTTTTCTGAAAGACCAGCCATAGCTCTTTGGAAACTATGGCTATGTAAATTATTCATGGCGGGAATCATTATATCTTCGTTTAAATCAAAACTTACTTTATCCTTGTTGCAATTTTTTGTTATTGAAGAGATCAAACCTGCTCTATCAATTTCAAGTAAAATATTATTTGCCCATCCATCTGGAAGAAGAGCTTTATTAGAAAATATTTTCTTATTCGTAATATTCATAATGGTCTTTTGTTGACAGATTTAATGTCTTAAAGTCTTATCATAAGTGGTTCTTTATAATAATCTTTATAATAAATTATAATTCATACAATGACACAAGATCAATATAATCAAAATTTAATCAGAAATGCAAAGTTGGTCCCTATGTCTGATGGTCAAGATGATTTTGAAATCACAAATAATGGAGCAATTGCTATTGATGGAGAACAGATTGTTTGGTCCGGTGAAGAAAAAGATATTCCTAATAAATATAAAAAATATAATGAATACAATGCTAAAGGAAAATTAATAACTCCAGGTCTAATTGATTGTCATACGCACTTAGTATTTGGCGGAAATAGATCTACTGAATTTAATATGAGGCTAAATGGTACATCATACCAAGAAATAGCAAAAGCAGGGGGTGGTATTGCTTCAACTATGAAAGCTACAAGAGAGGCAAGTTTCGATGATTTATTAAGTTCATCTCTTGTAAGACTTGATGATATGATTGGCAATGGTGTCACAACAGTAGAAATAAAATCTGGATATGGGCTGGACATTGAAACTGAATGCCTGATGTTGAGAGTGGCTAAAAGATTAGAGTCGTTGCGACCTATTCGTATCAAAACTAGTTTTTTAGGTTCGCATGGAATTGCACCTGAATATAAAAATAATCCTGAGAATTATATCAAAGAGATATGTTTGCCGGCATTAAAAAAAGCTAATGAAGAAGGGTTAGTTGATGCTGTTGATGGATTTTGTGAAACTGTTGCTTTAAATGTGGAGCAATTAAAAGAAGTTTTTGATCTTGCTCAAAAACTAAATTTACCAATTAAATTACATGCTGAGCAATTAAGCCACTCTGGTGGGGTTAAGTTAGCAACTTCCTATGATGCAATTTCTATTGATCATTTGGAGTATGCCAATGAAGAAGATGCTAAGTTAATGTCAAACTCGGGAAGTGTTGCTGTAATACTGCCAGGGGCTTATTATACTTTAAATGAAACGCAAAAACCTCCTATAGAGTTGTTTAGAAGGCACAAAGTTCCTATGGCAATAGCTACTGATTGTAATCCTGGTTCATCGCCTTTGACTTCGATTCTACTTGCAATGAATATGGCTTCAACCCTCTTCAAGATAACACCTCTTGAGGCATTGTCTGGCGTAACAAGACATGCTGCGGATGCCCTATCTTTAAAAGACCTTGGACAGATTAAACCAGGTATGATAGCTGATCTTGCTATATGGAATTTAGAACATCCTTCAGAATTTTCATACAGGATAGGATTTAATGCTCTTTACAAGAGAATATTTGGAGGGTCAATATAATGGAAACTCTCAAACCTGGATCAATCAAATTAGATTTCCTGGAAAAAATCTTTAGGAATAAACTAAATGTAACTTTAGATATCTCGCTAAAAGATAGGGTTGAAAAAGCAGCAAAAATTGTTGAAGCATCGGCTAAAGGAAATTTACCTGTTTACGGTGTAAACACAGGTTTCGGGAAACTTGCTAACAAAGTTATTCCTCAAGAAGATCGCAAAAAACTTCAAAAAAACTTGGTCTTAAGTCATTGCTCAGGAGTAGGTGAACCTCTTGAAGAAGACGTAACAAGACTTATGATGATTTTAAAAATGATATCGCTATCTCTTGGTGCTTCTGGAGTAAAATGGTCGACTATTATTCAAATTGAAAAAATAATTAACTCAGGGATAGTACCTGAAATTCCTCATCAAGGATCTGTTGGTGCTTCAGGGGACTTAGCTCCTTTAGCGCATATGGCTGCAGTAATGATAGGAGAAGGGTGGGCGTTTTATGATGGGAAAAAAGTTACTGGAAGTGAAGCGCTTAAAATGGCAAAAATTGATCCTATCATCCTTGGTCCCAAGGAAGGTTTAGCGTTACTGAATGGAACGCAATTTTCTACTGCTTGTGCTCTTGCTAATTTATTTAATGGATGGCGATCAATTTTAAACTCAATCGTTATTTCATCTTTATCTACTGATGCCATAATGGGTTCCACTAGCCCTCTTATGGGTCAAATTCACACATTAAGAGGTCATAAAGGTCAAATTTTTGTTTCTAAAAAAATGAGGGATTTAATGTTAGGGAGCATTATTCGAGAAAGCCACAGGGAAGATGATCAAAGAGTTCAAGATCCATATTGTATAAGATGTCAACCACAAGTTTTAGGTTCTTGTTTAGATATTTTAAAAAATGCTGCAATTACTATCGAGATTGAAGCAAATGCAGTAACTGATAATCCTCTAGTTTTAGTAGATGAAGAAAGAATAGTTTCTGGTGGTAATTTTCACGCGGAGCCTATTGGATTTGCCGCAGATCAAATAGCTTTAGCCTTAGCTGAAATGGGATCAATTTCTCAAAGGAGAATTGCTCTTATGGTTGATCCTACACTCAGTCATGATCTTCCAGCCTTCCTAACAGATAATCCAGGATTAAATTCAGGATTTATGATTGCGGAAGTTACATCGGCAGCGCTAATGAGTGAAAATAAACATTTAGCAAATCCTTGTGTAACCGACTCAACTCCTACTTCAGCAAATCAAGAGGATCATGTTTCAATGGCTGCTCATGGCGCATACAGATTGTTTAAAATGAATAAAAATCTATCCTCAATTTTTGGGATTGAACTCCTTTGTGCTTCACAGGGCATTGATGCACGAGAACCATTAAAAACGTCACCTGCACTGGATAAAGTTATAGTTAGTCTTAGAAAACATATCCCTCGTTTGAAAGAGGATAGATATATGGCAACTGATATAAACAAAGTAACAAATTTGCTTGAGGACAAGTTTATAATAAATCAAGCAGAATTAAATATTCCGTTTTCAACGTTCTTGAATTCATGATTAAAAAGGGAAAGAATAGATGTCAGAATTAATTAAAAATTCAAGGGTTGTAATACCTCCTACTGGTAATGAAATTACAGCTAAATCCTGGTTAACAGAAGCACCGATGCGTATGTTAATGAACAACTTGCATCCTGATGTAGCTGAGAACCCGAATGAGTTAGTTGTCTATGGAGGGATAGGAAGAGCTGCCAGGAGTTGGAGCGATTTTGATAAAATTCTCTCTAGTTTAAAGAAATTAAATGAGGATGAAACTCTTCTTGTCCAATCTGGTAAGCCTGTAGGAGTTTTCAAAACACATGAAGATGCACCGCGAGTTTTAATAGCAAATTCTAACTTGGTTCCTAATTGGGCAAATTGGGATCATTTTAACGAATTAGATAAAAAAGGATTGGCAATGTATGGTCAAATGACTGCCGGGTCATGGATTTATATAGGCACTCAAGGGATTGTTCAGGGAACGTACGAAACATTTGTTGAAGCTGGAAGACAACATTATAAAGGGGATTTAAAGGGCAAATGGATATTAACTGCAGGTTTAGGAGGTATGGGTGGTGCACAGCCGCTTGCTGCTGTGATGGCCGGAGCCTGTTGCTTAGCCGTTGAATGTAATTCTGATAGTATCGATTTTCGACTTAGAACTGGTTATTTAGATGAAAAAGCGAATACTTTGGAAGAGGCCTTGTCTATGATCGATCAATGGACTTCTTCTGGATTGTCTAAATCAGTCGGTTTAATTGGCAATGCTGCAACGATCTTTCCAAAGATCGTTGAAATGGGAGTGCGACCAGATGTTGTTACCGACCAAACCAGTGCACATGATCCCACCAATGGTTACTTGCCTGAAGGTTGGTCAATAAGTGAATGGAAGGAGAAAAGAGAAAGTAATCCTAAGATTGTGGAAGCTGAAGCCCGAAAATCTATGAAAAAGCATGTGTCTGCGATGGTTGATTTTTGGAATATGGGAGTGCCAACTCTAGACTATGGAAACAATATTAGGCAGGTTGCTCTTGATGAAGGTCTAGAGGCTGCCTTTTCATTCCCTGGTTTTGTGCCTGCTTACATTAGACCACTTTTTTGCAGGGGAATAGGGCCATTCAGATGGTGTGCCTTATCTGGAGACCCAGAAGATATTTATAAGACAGACGCTAAAGTAAAAGAACTAATTCCAGATGATAAGCACCTTCATAAATGGTTGGACATGGCAAGAGAAAGGATAAAATTTCAAGGTCTGCCTGCAAGAATTTGCTGGGTAGGATTAGGCCAAAGAGATAAATTGGGTTTGGCTTTTAATGAAATGGTTGCGAAGGGTGAACTTTCAGCACCTGTTGTTATTGGCAGAGATCATTTGGACAGTGGCTCAGTAGCCAGTCCTAACAGAGAAACTGAAGCGATGAGAGATGGATCTGATGCTGTCAGTGACTGGCCTCTCCTTAATGCTATGCTTAATACAGCAAGTGGAGCAACCTGGGTTTCACTTCATCATGGCGGCGGGGTAGGAATGGGTTATAGTCAACATGCAGGTATGGTTATTTGTTGTGACGGTTCTGATAAAGCGTCAGAGAGAATCAAAAGAGTTTTATGGAACGACCCAGCTACAGGTGTTATGAGGCATGCGGATGCAGGCTATGAAATAGCAATTGAAATCGCGAAAAATCACAATCTCAACTTACCGAGCATCAAGTAAAGAACATTAAAGAGCTATATGTTATAAGCTCTTTCCAAAATTGTCTTTACAGTTTAATTTATTCTCTCCTGAAATCTGCATGCAATTTTGGTAAATAAGATTATTTATATTAGGTACAAAAGTACTTTACATGCTTTTATTAATGATCGTTGAGATCACAATTTTGGGATAAGCTGTATGACATTAATCATTCATTTTATCAAGCGTGTAGCATTTTATCTTAATTTCATGTAATTTTAATTTCTAAGTCTTGGCTTATATGCTAAGTAAACTATTCAATAGGAATGCAAAAATAATGTCAAAGATGGATCTTCTAGAACTTAATGCTCTTGACGAACTTCCGTCCATCGTACTTTTGATCTTTTGCTATACAGGTTATGCAATTATTACAATGCGAGCATTGGACTTAGGTGTGTGTTTGTCTATTTTTTTGCTAGTTCCTATATTGGTATTGCATTCCTCTCTTCAACACGAATTTATTCATGGTCATCCCTCTTCAAATAAGATTTTTAATGATTTTTTGGTTTTTCCTGCAATAGGTATTTTTGTTCCTTACCTTCGTTTTAAAGACTTGCATTTGGTCCATCATTACGATCCAAATTTGACCAAACCAGATGTTGACCCCGAAAGTAATTTTATGGATCCTAAAAAGTGGCATCAACTCTCAAAATGGAGAAAGGGACTTAGAAATTTTAATAACACTCTACTTGGTCGCATGCTGATAGGACCATGTGCTGATATCTTATGGTATTACGGCAAAGATGTTTTGGAAGGTCTTAAGGGTAACAAAAGAATAGCTTATTCTTACATTTATCACCTGCTTGGTTTGATACCTGTTTTATCTTGGCATATGTTTGTTTCGTCATTGTCATTATGGAGTTATTTAATCGCTGCATACCTAACAATGTCGGTTCTTAAAGTTCGAACATTTTTGGAACATACTGCCCATGATCGTATTGCGGCTAGAACAGTTGTGATTGAGGATCGGGGTCTGTTGGCATTACTATTTTTGAATAACAACTATCATGCTGTTCATCACTCAAATCCTCGACTTACTTGGCATCGATTGCCTGGAGAATTCAACAGACGTCGTGCAGAATTTCTTTATAGAAATGCTGGGTATTGGTTTAAATCTTACTGGACTGTTTTTAGTTTGTATTTTTTCAATATAAAAGACCAAGTGCCGCATCCATTAATGGACATAAATCATGAGAGAGGTATTTCCCTTCCCAGTAATTTTTCTGAGGTCAAGAAGTCAAAGTCATCGAACTTACTCAAATGAAGAACAGTCATTCAATGCACGCAAGTCTTTCTATGTATGATCGACCTGAACTGAAAGCTTATAATCAATTGTATTGGTCAGAAATTAGAAGGGCGTTGTATAGCAGGGGGATAGAAAGCCCTAAACACCTAACTGAAAAGGGGGTAGGTCTAGCATTTTGGGAGTGCCCGAAACTATTTTTCAGCCAGACTTGCGGTCTTCCTTATAGAAAATACCTGCACGATAAAGTCAACCTTGTTGGGACACCAGATTTTGGTGTTGAGGGTTGCGCTCCTGGATATTATCGTAGTTATTTTATAGTGAGAAAAAATGATAAACGCAATTCACTCCTACAATTTAATAACTCGGGCTTCGCATACAATGAAAAGGATTCTCAGTCAGGTTTCGCCTCAGCAAAGAACCACCTCAAGTCTTTAGGTTTTTGGTTTCAGAGCATTAAAAAAACAGGGTCACATCTTCTTTCAACACATTCGATCGTTCATGGCGATACTGACATTGCGGCTATTGATGCTGTAACCTGGTATTTTATTAATAAGTATGAACCTATCGCAAAAGAACTTCGAATTTTGGAAGCAACAGAACCAACGCCTGGCTTACCCTACATTACAAGCAAGACATTGGAATGTGATGTAATGTTTGATGCCATTGAGGATGCTATAAAAAATCTTTCAAAAACAGTTCTGAGAGAATTGAATATTAAAGGCATAATCAAAATTCCTAAGGCAAATTATCTTGCTATTCCATTGTCATAACTACCTTGGTTTTACATGCTGATTGGAAGAATTGAAAATTTCTGACTATCATTTTATGCTTCAGTTAGAAAGTTAATTTGTTATTGGAAAACTTAAAAGATGTGTCTTTCTTTGTTTTTTAAATTATTGTAATAATGACTCAAATGATTGCAATCTCAAAAGTTTAAGTTGTTAGTTAAGCTCTATGCATTACTCTCCAGCAACAGAAAAGTGCCCTCTTCCTTATTCGCCATTTAAATCGTGCACTGTTCCAAGACCCATAGGATGGCTCTCAACGCTTTCTGAAGGAGGTGTGCCAAACCTCGCACCCTACAGTCAATGGCAAAACCTAACATTTGACCCGCCCATGGTAATGTTTGCTGCAAACCATCTTTCCTCTGGGGAAAGAAAGCATACGGTAATAAATGCTGAAAAAACTGGGTGGTTTGTATGGAATATGGCAACTTATGATTTGCGCGAAGCTGTTAACATTTCAGCTATGGA
>CAZCWO010000041.1:0-14694 GCA_964502335.1 uncultured Rhodobacterales bacterium
GTTAGTTTAGCAGACAAAGGATCATCTTCTTTGATTGAGTATTCATGCCAAACCTGCATATGTTGTTCTAAACCGTTGTCATTTGATTTTAAATGCCCAAAATCATCATAAGTCTCAACAACTATTTGATTGTTATTATTTATTTTTTCAGATCTCTCCCCTGAAGGAGGGCTTAAATACTTCCATTGATGTTTCCTAGGCGGAACGATGTTATCAAGACTTTGATCTTGATCTAAATCTTGATTTAAACCTTTTCTTCTTTGGGGTAAAATTAAACAACAGTTTTTTAAATTTAATTTTACATTTACAACTTCTGGAACTGGCCAAATTATTGGCCAGTAAGTTGTTGAAAGAGCCAGCCTTAACTTGTTGCCTTTCTTTAGTCTCCATCCACAATGGTTTAAATCAAAAATTACTTTATAGAATTTCTCTGGTGTGAGTTTTTCAGGATACTCATGACTTGCGTGATGAGATAAATTAAATGGTCTAAATGAAACTCTCTCGGAAATACCCTCTGGAGAAACTTCACAAATTCTAGCAATTAAATACGAATCAGGCTTATCAACAGAAAATTCAATTTCAAGTTTTGGCGCTCCAAGAACTTCCAAGTCTTCAATTAATGGCTCACTATCAAAACATACCGAAATTTCATCATCTCTCCTTTGATCGTCTGGCAATTCATGTTCTATACGCATACCAGGGCAATTGTGACCAGAAGTTAATCCAAGATTTTGTGGAGTGTTTATATTTTTTTCACCTGTGCCACTTAATGGAGAAAGGCCACTATGTGATAAATAAAAAACTCTTGATGTTATATTTGATGAAGGCCAAATCGGTTCCTTTATCCATCTTCCTGGTCGGGGTCTCCATTTCCCATTTGGAGGATCAAAACTATTTATATAGGCTCTTAAAGTTGGCAAAGAGTGACTGGTGTTTTCTTGTTTTAAAAAGCAATCAAACCAATTTATAGTCTCTTGAAAAAAATCCCCCTTCGGCTCTATTCTGGCAATATTTGGATATTTATGTTCCCAAGGCCCTATCCATGCAGAACAGGGAGCTTGTAAGTTTTCTATTAGCTGAGGTGGTGCATTTGTGTATTGATCCGCCCAACCACCAACAGCTAACACTGCGCACTCTATTGAATGCCAATCTTCACAAACTGAGCCATGTTTCCAGAAAGCGTCTCGGGTTGGATGTTTCAACCATTTTAAAATATGAGCTGGTTGATTTTCCAATCTATTTTTCCAAATCTTTTTCCAGTCTTTTCTTAACTCAGGGTCAGGGGGCCTAGAAGAATAAGCTAGCATTTGTTGAGACCAAGAAAAATTATCCGTCAACAAACACCCCCCCATATAATGAATATCGTCTGCATATCGATCAACGGTTGAGCAAACTGTAACAATCGCTTTTAAGGGTAAGGGTTTTCTCATGGCAATTTGAAGTCCATTAAATCCACCCCAAGAGATTCCAATCATACCCACATTCCCATTGCTCCATTCTTGATTGGCAATCCAATTGATTAACTCATGTCCAGTAGAAAGCTCGTCTTCAGTATATTCATCAAGCATTAATCCATCAGCATCTCCCTGACCTGGCAAATCTACTCGAATACAAACATACCCTTTGCTTGCAAATGATGGATGGTTCCCTTCATCTCGAAGTGCAGTGCCATCTCGTTTTCTATAAGGTAAGTACTCTAAAATAGACGGCGCAGGAAAATTGCTATTACTAGCAGGTTGCCACATTCTAGCTGAAAGTTTTCTGCCATCAGATAATGGAATAAAAAAATTAGGTGTTTCTATAAAGTTCGCCAATTATCTACTCTTATATTTTATTTTTTATGTTAAGAGAAAGTTTTTTTTCTCGCAAATAAATATAATGGTTTGCTGAAATTAAAATTATAGCGCCAACTAAAAAAACAAGAGTAATCTTTTCTTGAAAAAAAATAATTCCCACCAAAATTGATAAAGGAACAGCAGTGTAGTGAATCACAGCAAGGGATGTAGCAGACGCCAAATGGTGACTTAAGGCAAGAAAAAATTGTTGGAAACTAGCTAATATTCCACACACTATTAGAAGCAACCAAATATGATTAAATGGAGGAAAAGAAATATTAAAAAATAAACATAACAATGAGAATGTGATTAATCCAAAACAGTTATACCAAATTGATGTTGAAATTGGAGCATCTTGACTACCAAGTTTTCTCAAATAAATAAACATCAAAGCACATACAAATGGGCAAGCTAAACCAATAATCAATCCTGGAAAAAAGCTAAGATTATTAACTCCAATTAATGTTGGCTGAAGTAATATCATAACACCCACAAATCCAATAATTATTGCCGAGATCCTGTGGACACCAACTTTTTCTCCAATCATAAAAGGGGCTAACAAAGTAATAAAAATAGGCATAGTTTGGATTAAAGCTGTAGCAACACTAATATTCAAATAAATAACTGATAAAAGCCAAAGCACTAATCCCAATAATCCTGTTACACTTCGAGCAAAAAGTATTTTTTTCTGTTTTACAATTAAAAGATTTTTTCCTCTTTGATAAAAACCAAACAAAATTAATAGAGGCAGACAAAATAAATATCTAAAAAATAAAATTAGTATCAACGAAGTTTCAGGTGAAAGTATTTTTACAATACTTGCTATTGCCATAGACATTATGATCTCAGCAAATAGTGATAATGCACCCAACGGAAAATTTTGCTTCACTAGCACAGTTTGTTCTTTTTGATAATTTCTGTTTTGTAAGATCATATGATATATTTTAAATAAAGTGATTTAGTAATCAAATATAACCCTAGATGAGAAAAAACTAAAATTATTAAGGGCTTTTAAATTGATGAAACCAGATTATAAAAAAATTCTTGACCCTGAAATTTGGAAGTTTATCCAAAACACAGAGAGTTTCTACTCTGAAACTGAAGAGAAGGATATGTCAATTACGGAAATTCGTTCAGCTTACAACGAAATGTGTAAATTTTTTTCTATTTCCAAACCAGCCGAAGTAAAGTCTGAAGATAAATTTATTCAGTCAATCCCTATTCGTGTCTATCACAAATTTTCTAATCTTAATAAAAAGGTGTCTATCATTTATTTTCATGGTGGCGGTTTTATTCTTGGAGGACTTGATAGTCATGATAGCTTTTGCTCAGAAATATGTGCTGCAACTTCTTTAGAACTATTTTCAGTTGACTATAAGTTAGCTCCTGAGTTTACACCTTATATAGCACTAAAGGAGTGTATGGAATTTATAAAATGGTATGAAAGCAATATTAAAACGCCATATATCCTTTTAGGAGATAGTGCGGGAGGATGGATAGCAGCAAATATAACCCATCAAATGCGGCATAGCCTAAAATTTCTCCTTGGGCAATTACTTATTTACCCTGCACTAGGAGGTGACATGTCAAAAGGAAGTTATATTTACCATGCCAATGCACCCTTACTGACAACAGAATGGATAGTATCAAACCGAAGAAAATTTTTTAAAAATAATAACCTCATAGAAAATAAATTTTTTCCCCTTAAAACCAATGACTTCAAAAAAATACCACCCACAGTTGTTTTTTCTGCTGAGTGTGACCCTTTATCTGATGACGGGAAAATATATACCCAAAAACTGAAGTTTAATAATAATAATGCTAAATTTTTCCTGGAGAAAGGACTTGTCCATTCATATATCAGGGCAATAAATGTCTCCAAGAAGGCAAATGCTAGCTTTCAAAAGATAGTAAAAGAATTAAATCATCTTGCAGAAGGTGACTGGCCTCATGACGTCCTTGTCTAAAATACAATCTTCTTGATTTATTCAATTTAATATCATCAAGATGATTCCATTAAATTTTCAAGACAAAGTTTTGATGAGCAATAAATGAGTGCTTAGTAATATTTTTGTTTTGTTTGTTTCAGTTCAATGAAAAAATTCTAAACTTTAATGGATAAAATTGATGCTCAGTCAAATTAAAAAAAGTGCTCTCATAGCTTTTCCTCTTATAATTACTCAAGTTGTTCAAATGGGAATCAGTGTTACTGACACTATAATGATTGGTTGGCTAGGGCCTAGCGAACTAGCTGCATTGACACTTGCAAGTACGTTATTGTTTATAATGTACATTTGGATCTATGGTTTTCCTAATGCTGGGGTTGCTCTCATTTCCCAAGCAAGAGGAAGAAAAGATTTTACTTACGCAAGACGTGTATTTCGAATGGGAGTTTGGCTTGTTTCAGTAGCAAGTCTATTTACTGTAGCAGCTCTCACTCAAACAGACCAAATTTTAAAATTTCTTGAACAAGAGGATGAGCTCATTTCTTTTTCAGTTGAATATATGGTGATTGCCAAATGGACGGTATTACCTTTCATGATTTTTACTATGTTTAGATCATTTTTAATGTCAATTGATCGTGCATACATAATTTTTTGGGTATCAGTTATTGGTCTAGTTTTTAATGCTGTTTTAAACTACATATTAATTTTTGGAAAATTTGGTGCCCCACGATTAGAAATTCAGGGAGCTGCAATCGCATCTGTCTCCTCGAGTGTTTTAATGTTACTTTTAATTTTAACCTATACTCAGTTTTCAAAATCAACTCGTGATTTTAGTTTGTTTAAAAGAATATATATCCTAGATGCAAATACGTTGTTGCATGTTTTCAAGTTGGGGTTTCCAATTGGGTTAACTACACTTGTAGAAGTGAGCAGTTTTAGCGCTGCAACAGTTTTAATGGGCTGGGTTGGAAAAATAGAACTAGCAGCTCATGGTATTCTTATGCAAATTTTTGCTCTTGCATTTATGATCTCTTTGGGCATTTCACAAGCTGCTACAATTAGAGTTGGAACATTACTAGGAGAAAACAAAATTTTTGAACTCCGCAAAGCGGCAATGTCAATTTATGTCTTGGGTTTAGGAGTTTCTATTTTAATAATTTTGGTTTTAATTGTATCGGAAAATTTTTTTATAACTCTCTTTTTAGACCAAGGAATATCAAAATCTAATGAAGTTATTGAGTATGCATCAGTATTAATTTTCTTTGGAATAGCTTTTCATTTTTTTGATTGTGGCCAAATTCTTTCTTTAGGCCTTTTACGTGGCTTATCAGATACAAGAATACCTTTTTATCTTAGTCTAGTTTCCTTTTGGGGGATTGGTATTTCTGTGGCATATTTTCTTTCAATTTGCACTCATTTAAGTGGATTTGGTGTTTGGATAGGTTTAGGTCTAGGTATGGCCTCTTGTTTCGCTGGTTTAAGCTATAGATTTGAAATTTTAAAAAAAAATTTTTGATAAAAAATATTTTCACTTAATTACCAGAAAAAGTTAAAATTTATAAAGCCATTTTTCTGATTTAATAAATTGTTCTCCCCTCTCAAGAAGAGAAGAGTAAGATAATGCATCTATATTAGCTCCACACATTAAAAGGCCTACTTTTTTATTTTTCAACTTTTTATTTAAAGGCCTTACCAAAGCAGCAAGGGTAGCAGCGGCAGCAGGCTCAACTGCAAGTTTTGCCTCTTGCTGAAGCATTAGCATAGACGCGCATATTTCATCATCACTTACTGTTACGATTTCATCAATATATTTTTTACAAACTTCATAGCTAAAAGGCAGTGTCATTGGAGGTGCTAAACTATCAACAATTGTGTTAGTATTTGCATTTTGAATTGGTTTTCCCTCAATAAAGCTAGTATACATTGAATTAGCACCCTCTGGTTCAACCCCAAAGACCATACATTTAGGGTTCATCATTTTAATAGCTGAAGCAACTCCACTTATGAGTCCCCCGCCTCCAATTGATACAATTACTGCATCTAGGTCAGGAATGCTTTCGATAAATTCCATTCCAATGCCTGCAGTACCTAAAGTTGTGTTAATTCCTTCAAATGGATGAATGAATGTTCTTAATTCTTCATCAACCAATTTTTTTGCTGTTGCAAAAAGCTCCTCTATTTTATCTGTGATTAATATTTCCGCGCCTTCTAATTTAGCTTGAGCAACACGATAAGGGTTAGCTGTTGATCTCATTACTACTTTTGCAGATAACCCCAATTTTTTTGCTGCCCAGGAAGCTGCAATTGCATGGTTTCCAGCACTAGCAGCTGTTATTCCATATTTTTTTTGATTTTCTTCTATCTCATAACACACTGATAAAGCTCCACGAGCTTTAAAAGTTCCCGTGTACTGAAACAACTCTAATTTCATAAAAATATCAGTTTGTGGAAAAAGTGTTTTAATACATGAAGAATTAAAATGAATCACAGGTGTATGAATTACTTCATTTTTTAATTTTTCTTTTTTTTGCTTGATTGCATCTATATTTAACAGACTTAGATTATTAATTATTTGTTTATCCATCTTAATCTTTTTTTATGTAATTAGTTTAAATTTAACTTTAAAAATAGATGCATTATATTAATTTTGGAACCATCATAGCCTTTACTAGACTCCTTTGTGATTTTATTTAACTTAAATCCATATTTATTTGTTATATTTAAAATCTCTTCTTCTTTATAATAGCAATAAAATCTACCTAATTTATCTCTTACAACTTTAGATCCTTCATGGATACCAATATACAAAGTTGCACCATCTTTCATGCTATTTCTTAAAAGGTTAATAATAATGGGAAAATTTGACTTTGGTGTATGTTGAAGTGAAAAACTAGCCCATACACCATCGAAAAATGCTTTATGTTTTATCCCCATAAAATCACAACATAATAATTTAATTTTGTCATTTTGTGGTATCTGACCCAACATTCCCTTTGATGCATCTAAAGCCGTTACATCATAACCTTTAGAAGCAAAATACATTGCACCCCAGCCAGTTCCACAACCAAAGTCTAAAATCTCTCCACTTTGAGGAATGTTTTTAAGGAAAAAATCTAATTGTACATTTTTTTTATTTGCAGATGACCATGATGAATATTCAGATGCTTTGCTGTTGTATAAATTTATAGTTTTTTTATCAATTACCATTGAGCCACTCAAGACCTATAATTAAAGTTTACCTTCGATATAATTTTTTACTATTTTAGACTTTGGTTTAGAAAAAAAATTATCTACGTTAGAATGTTCAACTAGTTCACCATTATCAATAAACACAACTTCATCGGCTAACCTTTTAGCCTGCAAAACATTATGTGTAACAAAAATTATTTTTATACCAAATTGTTTTGAGGTAACAATTATATTTTCAATAATTTTAGTTGTTGCTGGATCTAGATTAGCTGTGGGCTCGTCAAGTAAAATAAGACTCGGTTTTAGAAGCAAGGATCTTACCAAGGATAATCTTTGTTGTTCGCCTAAAGATAATAATTTTGCTGGTTGTTTTTTTTGATCTAGAAGCCCAACTAGACTCAAAAGATCATCTTTTATAATGTTGCATGATTTACCTGTTAAGCCTTCAATAAAATCAAGGTTTGAGATTACAGATCTTCTAAGCAAGATAGGTTTTTGAAAAATTAATGCTTGCTTTCGTTTTATATCTGATGTGATTTTATTTCCATTCCAAAGAATTGCACCTGAAGAAGGTTCTAAAATTCCATTTATTAATTTCAACAAAATACTTTTACCTGCTCCGTTAGGGCCCATTATAACTGTTATAGAAGTTGATTTGATGCTTAAATTTAACCTAGATAGAATTTTTTTTTCATCTATTGAGAAAGTTAAATTTCTAAACACAATGGGAAGGAAACTATTATCAACTTTCAGTTGAAGACTTTCGAATAATTTTTTTATTTTAGGCAAATGCATATCTTTTAGAAGTTAGGTTTAAAGCCATCACAAGAGCATTCACTGAAAGAGAAATTAATAAAAGAATAATCCCTAAAGCCAGTGCAAATGGTAAATTACCCATTGAGGTCTCAAGTGCGATTGATGTAGTCATCACTCTGGTAAAATGATTTATATTTCCTCCAACGATAATAACTGCTCCCACTTCAGCAATGCCTCTTCCAAACCCAGCTAAAGATACTGTAATTAGAGAATAACGTGCGTCCCATATCAGCGTCTTGATAATCTGAAACTTTGACATATCTAAAGATTTAAAAAAATCAGCATATTCATTTTCAAGATCTTCAATGACTTGCCTTGAAAGGGCTAAAACAATAGGAGTTATTATTATAGACTGCGCTAATATCATTGCTGAGGGAGTATACAGTATATTCATCCACCCCAGAGGACCTGATTTTGATAGAAGCATATAAACAACCAATCCAACAACAACTGGAGGCAAAGCCATAAAACTATTGATTATGATTAAAATGAACCCGCGTCCAAAAAATTTATTTGAAGCTAACAATGAACCCAAGGAAAATCCGATTATACAAGCAATCACAAGTGCTATTAAACTAACTTTCAAAGACAAAAAAACTATTTCTAAAAGATTAGAGTCAAAAGACAATACTAAGTTTAAAGCTAATTTAAAGGCTTCAGCAAATTCAAGCATATATCTATTATAAAAAAATTAATAATCTGAATATTTTATATAATTATTTTGCTAGTTTTTAAATTCTTTTCTGAATTTCAGAACTAGATGCCATCTTTCATTAATGAATTTAGGCTTTTTTGAAGATTTACTTGAAGCTATCTTCGAATCTTTATTTAAATTTATAGCCTTTTTATTCTTTTGATGAATGTTGTTCTTTTTAATAGATTGTGCATCTTTAATAACAGCTAATTTTTTGAGACTCTTATAGTCAGGCTTAGCTAGAGGCAAAGTTAAGTTTGCTTTTATTAATTGGATAGAAGTTGAAACCAAAGGTTCAACTTCCTTGTCTTTTCCATGCCAAGCAGCAATTACTTTTTGATGATATTTTATATTTTTACTTGGATCTGATGAGTGATAATACTTTATTGCTAAATTCCAATCACCATGATTTCTAAATAGACTTTTCAAAAATGTCGCAGCATAATTAATATTGATCTTAGGGTCAAATGCTTCTTCAAGAGATGAAAATTTCTCAGAATGCCATTTTAAACTAATTTGCATGCATCCAACATCTAAATTTAAATCACCAATATTTAAATGATCTTCAACATATTTAATTGCATCCAGCTTACTTTCAAAAAATAAACCTTCACCTGAGTGATTGACTGTCCACGGCCATCCTTTTTTAGGTTCTCCATTGATGATACGACCTGCTTCAACATTGGAAATACTTGAAAGTATTCCCACTGGAAGATCTTGTTGTTCTTCAACAACACTTGCCAAATATTCACAGTCAGGAACTGCTTTAGCAATTGAATAGTTAGCTCCTGAAAAGAAAGTAATTATAACAATAATTAAATAAAATAATTTTTCTTTTTTGATAGTCATAATAATAAATTTATAAGCTAAAGGATTAAAAACTGTTATGAAATTTGAGCAATTGTTGTGCCAACAAAACCTGATTGTTTAACATTTTTAATCCTAAGTCGTTTAACTGTTCATGGAACTAGGTATTTTAAACAAAATCGACCAAGATCTAAAGAATCCAAGGAATAATAAGCATAGCTTAAATTCCTCCGAAGACCACTTAGAAGATGAGAATAACTTTCGTCAATACAATCAAAGTCTTATTAAGAATCCTATAAAAGAGTATAAGGCCTCTACCATAGATTGGCTTTGTGGTCAGGCAAGAATTTAAATTTTAAATACGGAATTAGAATGGCAGAAGAAGAAACAAAAGAAGAAGAGGTTGATTTAGGTGCGAAGCTCGAAAAGTTAGTCGAAGAAATAAAAGAAGTAATGGAGAAAAGAATTGAAAGAATTGCTGAACTTCGAACTGAAATTGAGAGCATTGAACAAGACAACGTTAAATTAGAAAACACGATCGGCGAGCTGTTAAAAGGTTTCTAATAATTAATAGGTAATAATTTTATTACTTAGCTATTCTTCGTGATCAATGATATTATCATTACCATCATCAGGGCCAGGGATATAAGCCTTACCTTGAATAGCTCTGGCACCTAAGGTGTCAGATAGTTTTTTGTTATTGCCCATAAACTTTGATAACTCATTTTCAACTTTATTTTCAGCTTCTTCAGGTGTTTCAGCTTCAATATCAGCCACACCATCAATAATCCAATGAACTTTAACTTGCATAAATTAATCCTCTAATCTTTCAATGGTTCAATTTTCTCACCTTTTCTCAATTTTTCAAACATTAATGAAGCTTGCTGTTGAATTTCAACAATTTTTTCATTATCGACATCCTCAAGTATTGAGTCTCTCTTCTCCTTTGCTCCAAACTCACCAAAAGCTGACGCTATCGAATAAAATAAATATGCTTTATTATAATCTTCTTCAGGTAAAATATCCAAATAAAATTTACCAAAATGGAGCAACGCTTTTCTATCGCCTGAATTAATTTTGTTTAATATAAAAACTGAAACCTTTTCTCGAATTTCTTGATGAGCTGATTCAGGAACTAATTCTATAATTTTTTCTAAAACTTTGTCAGCTTTTTCCAATCCTCCAGCAAAAGACAGCCATGACCAATATAATGCTTGGCTATAATTTTGAGCTCTTCCAAGACCGTTGCGTGTTAAAATAGCATAATTAAATTGTGCATCTATATCACCTTCCTCAGCTAATTTCTCAAAAATATCAGCTGCAAGTTCGTATTTTTTTTCCTTAACTGCATTTACTGCTTCTGTAAACTCTTCGATTGTCTGATTTTCTATCTTTGTTAATTCTTCATTTTCATCAGAAAATCCAAAACTTGGAGTGAGTAAAATTAATAAGAGAGAAAATAAAATATACTTAATCATTATCTACCAGCCATCATTACTAGTTGAAGATACATAACTCTCAACTTAAATTTAGAATTTTTCTTTTTTTCATAAACAACTATTTTAGGCCGATCTGTATTCGATTTTTCAAAATCTAAAAATATATCAGTTGGCAGAAATACACCATTTTTTTCTAAGGTATTTTTTGGATCATTGGCGAATGAATGATGAAACTCTTGATCGATCCAAATACACGCCAATACTCTCCCTAAGATATCGGGAAGATACTTTCTTACCTGGTCTTTATCCTCAAGAAACGTTTGGTCTTCAACCAACTTTACAGCTGAAACATGTGATGATTTTTTCTTGGCAGGAGGCTTCAGTTTGGGTGAAAGCACTAACGCCGTTGATTGCTCTTTATTAGTCATTATTACCTTTTAAAGATTTCAATAAATAAATTACAAAATACAGATCAGATTAATTTTTTACAAGTATTTAGATGGCATATCTCTTGCAATAGTCAATTTTAATTTTCAATAATAATTTAGGATTGCAAAATGTTAGGTATTATTAGGTCAGGAATAAATGTTGCTCAACATGAACTTTCTTTAGTTTCAAATAACTTGGCTAATGCAAAAACCACAGGGTTTAAAACAAGCTCAGGTAGATTCCATGATCAGTATAGCCAAGCTTTAGATGGAATTACTCCAGCAAGCGGCATGGGCAGCAATATTGCAAAGTCTTCAAGAGTTCATTCTCAAGGGGCTTTAATTCAAACAGACGGGGCTTTAGATTTGTCAGTAATAGGCAATGGCATGTTTGTTCTTGGTCCGCCTGAAGGCATAAACATGCCATATTACACTAGGGATGGCGCTATGAATATAGATCAACAAGGAAATTTGCTTACCTCTGATGGCTTACCTTATTTGGGTCGACTTCAAACAGAAAGTGGTCTCTCACAAAATCTATCTTCCATTAATATCCCATTTAGTACAACTAATGATAATGGAGATAATATATTAATATCAAATATTAAGGTTTTTCCTTCAGGAATTATTGAGGCTACTTATGGAATGAAAACTGTCAGAAGAATAGGGCAACTCGCCTTAGCACGGTTTTCAAATCCTTCAGAATTAAAAGAGCTAGGGACAAATAGATTCAAAGAGACAGACAGAAGTGGTGTTCCACTTATTGGAAGTGGTGACGAGGATGGATTTGGTAAATTTCAAGCTGGCTCGATTGAAAGCTCTAACACTGATGTTACTACCGAGCTAACCTCAATGATAAAGGCTCAACAACTATTCAGTGGCGCTTCAAGATTACTTCAAGCAGAGGTTGAAATGGTTAGAAGTATAATGAGTTAGTTTACCTAACAGGTAAAATCCAAGATAAATCTTTAATTTTAGCATTAATAGAATCGGTGATGGTCAAGACTCCTTGATTATCAACCATTAAGCCGCGATCCAAAAGTATAATTAATTGTAATGGACGTCCAACATTATTTTTAAGAGAACTCTGGACTTGGTCAAACAAAATAGGGGGAACTGAGAGTTCAGCACTCATAACCGGCCTTTCTGAAGAAATAAATATCTCTCCTTTTATATCGTTCGACTCTGGTCTCAGTAATATATTGCAGTTTCCCCTAGCAATATTAATTAACCCACATGAAAGGTGAAGTTCTCTACGATTTTGAAATCCTATAAGTTTCAAGTCTGCAGAAAACACTGAAATGTGAATTGTTTTTAATTTTTGGTTTTTCGCCATTAGATGCTAACCGATTTTATTAATAAAATCCCTCAGCCTAGAGACAGCATTTTTTTTAATCTGAGAAACCCTGCCAGTTGTAATATCTAATACTTTAGCAATTTCATAAACATTTAATTCTTCAACATAATATAATTGAATAAGCAATGCCTCCCTTTCAGGGAGGGTTTTTAAAGCTTCAACAAGGGTTTCTCTAAGCTCCGTATCTGAAAGCTCTTCTTCAGGGTTTTGGTCATTGGAGGCAAACCATATAGAAAACTCATCATAAACGCTATCTAATGACTGATGAGTATTAGCAGCAAATGCTTGCTCCCAATCAATAAGTTCTTTCGTTTTTAATCCCATCTCTGCAGCGATTTCATCGTGATTTGGTTCTCTATTAAGTTGACGTGAAAGATTTTCAATTGTTAATTTATGTTTTTGTTGCATTTGAATTGTAGTTCTACATAGATTAGAATTTCGCCTCAAATGGTCAACTATTTCTCCTCTAATCCTAATACCTGCATAGCTTGCAAATGAGACCCCTTCTTTGACAACATAGTTCTGAGCTGCTGTTACTAAACCATACATTCCAATTTGAATTAAGTCTTCAATTTCAATGGCTGACTTAACTCTTCCATGCATGTGCCATGCGATCTTCCTAACCAAACCCATATTCTTTTCAATTAAGGAATGAATATCTTTAGTTGTTTCAGAATAAGGTTTTGTGTGCATGATTAATATTTAAATAGTATTTAAGAATGTTCCTCAAAAAAGCATATTCCTTTTTTTTCATTCCTAGGTGCCTTTAACATTACCCCAGCTAACTTTTGAAAAGCAATACCTTCTTTAGATTTACGATTATTTATCATTACAGGTTTTTTCATAATAACCGCCTGTTTCAAAACTTTTGACATCGGTAAAAATCCAGCATAGAAGACCCTGGCGTCAAGGAATTTATGTACTAAATTTCTAGAAAATACTTCAAAATTTTGTTTTGCCTCTATCTCACTGGAAGCTTTATTAATAAATATCGAAAAGTTCTTTACTCCCCAGTCTTGATTAGCTACTTTTATTAATGAGTATGCATCCATCATACTAGTGGGCTCACCCTCAATAACAACAAGCACTTGATCAGCAGCTGATACAAAGTCTAGCGTGCTATCTGCACCTCCTGCAGCGGCATCCACAATTAATATATCTGTTTCATGAGAAAGTTCTTCCATTCCTCTAATCACTTTATATCTATCTTTTTCTTGAGTATTTAAAATATCATTAACAGCTGTTCCACCAGCGATAAATTTTAAATTATAAGGAGCATCGATTACTAATTGGCTGACAGAGGCAGAACCATCTAAATAGTTTGCTATATTTAATTTTGGGTTAATACCTAAAAGAACATGAGAGTTGGCCATTCCAAAATCTGCATCTAACAAAACGACTCTTTTACCGGCTTGAGCAAAGGCTAAAGATAAATTAACCGATACTGTTGTCTTTCCTACTCCACCCTTACCACTTGCTATTGCTAATGCTATTGCCATATAAAAATCTTCTCTTTAATAATATTAACAGTTTTCTTTCAAATATTGAGTCAAAACGTTCTCACTGGCCAAAGCTAATGAACCTACAATGTCATTAGTGCCAGTAATTATTCCTATCTTTGAGTTTAATTCAGCTAACTTTGAAAATTCTTCTGGACCAATTTCACATTCATCTAATTTAGACAGTGCTATAATGGGTTTGATGCCTTCACAAGATTTGTTAAGCATTCCTATCAGCCTATTACTGCTTCCTCCAGGCACAGTTAAAATTACACTAACATTATTATTTCCATAAAGCTTTTTTGAAGCTTCTATACTCTTAAAAGACTGACACAAATCTCCTGACACATCCACAATTAGTTTTTGAAAATCATTTGAAAATTTTGGCGCTTTATCATTTTCAATAATAGATGTCTTAACATTCAAAAGCCTAGCGTAACTTCTTAAACTATCACTGATCAATCCAGTTCCATTTTGGAACTCACTTAAATTAATTGAATTAGAATTATTTTTATCTGCTAATAGTGCAGCTAATTTTGCTGCCAATGTGGTTCGACCACTTCCGGATGCTCCAATAATATAAAATATTTTTGATTCCTTTAGACTATCTAATTGCTGAGGAATTAATGTCTTTGCTAAAGATCTCAAAAAAGAAACTCTTCCACTTTCAAAATCTTTGCCTAT